>DASTNV010000032.1:0-25863 GCA_035762725.1 Lapillicoccus sp.
CGCGGTCGATGCCGGCGGGGACGTCAGAGAGCACGCGGACGTGGCCGAGCTGACCGGGCTGCTGGACCCCAAACACTTGGGCCGGTGGCCGGCCGGGATGCGGGTCCTGGTCCGGCGGGAGCACCCTCACCCCGGAGCCCAACTGTCCCTGTTCGAGCACGCCGACGGGTGGCGCTACCAAGTGTTCGCCACCAACAGCCATGGTGGGCCGGCCGGGCAGCTGGCGTTCCTGGACGCCCGGCACCGCGCCCACGCCATGCACAAGCAGGGTCGAGGACCGGATCCGGCACGCCAAGGACACCGGCCTGGGCCGGCTGCCGTCCCGCGACTTCGGCATCAACCAAGCCTGGCTGACCGCGGTCGCGATCGCCGCCGACCTGACCGCCTGGCTACGCCTCCTCGCCCTACCCGACTCCCTACGACGATGTGAGCCGAAGGCGCTGCGGTACCGGCTGCTGCACGTCCCAGCCCGACTGGTCCGCGGCGCCCGACGCCGGCGGCTACGGTTCCCCGCCAGCTGGCCCTGGGCCGCCGCCGTCACCACGACCTTCACCAACGTGCTCGCCCTCGCCCCCGGTTGAACAGTGCTCCTCGACCCTGACCGCCTCGACCAGGAGCCTCGGAGACCCGCACCGCAGCGCCACGCGGCCCGACACCATGCCCCGGCCAGTGCGGCCACCCCGACCACCGCAAACGAGCCAACCGAAGACCTACCCGGCACCACCATGAAAGACCGGGGCTGATATGGAGGGCATGGTTGTCAAGCGGACACGCGGAATCGGCCTCGAGGTTCTGCAGGCTTTGAGGGGGTGACGCGTGGGGGTCAGGGTCCCGGTCAGCGTGTCGTATCGACGCGTGGTCAAGGCTGATATGCGCGGGTTGGGTACCGCAGGACCGTGTGTTCGGTGGGAACGGGGCCGCTGGTCTAAGTTCGGGCGTCACCATGTCCTACGGTACGAAAACCGTGGTGGGACAGGGCTGCTCATAGCCCGGGGGCGGGTCGGTTCCTCACGCTGCAGGGTCCGGGACGCTGACCCCCACGGTCAGCTTTGGGGCGAGCTACTCGGGCAGCATGGCCAGAGACCAACACCAGCCGGCGAGCTCGCGGGCGACAGCCACGTTGGCCAGCACCGGCCGCTTCTTGCGTTCGCTGTAGCCGACCCACCGCTGATGCAGCCGGTGGTTACCCGCCTGCGCCCGGGCGACCGCAGCCGGGGACGCCAGCTCCCAACGGCGACGCAGCACCGCGGTCGGCCGGTACGGCTTGCGGTGGTGCCAGGCCGCCTCGACCAGCAGCCGGCGCACGTGCCCGTTCCCAGTCTTGGTGATCGAACCCTGCGACCGGCTCGCCCCCGAGGAATGCTCCGACGGCACCAAACCGAGGTAGGCGCCGATCCCGGCGCCGGTGAACCGGTCCCAGTCGCCGATCTCGACCGCCAACGAGAACGCGGTCAAGGTGGAGATCCCGCGCAGGCACGACAGCCGGCGCACCACCGGGGTGAACTGGCCGTCCGCGGCCATTTCCAGGATCGCCGCGTCCAGCCGGTCCCGGCGGCCCGCCGCCAGCACCACCGTCTCGTAGGCGTCCTGGAACGCCGCCTGCGTGCCGGCCAGCGGGAACGACTGCTTGAGCAGCCAGTAGTCGTGAGCCTGGGTCCACGCCTTCCCGCCCGAGTAGACGATCCCGTGCCGCAGCAGCAGCTTGGAGAGCCGATGCCGGGCCCGCATCAGGTCCGCCCGGGCCGCCTCCCGGCACCGGACCAGGTCCCGGGCCGACTCCTCCACCTCACTCGGTACCCGCACCGCCACCACCTCGTCCAGGCGCAGCAGCCGGGCCAGGTGTAGCGCGTCCCGGGCGTCGGTCTTGACCCGGTCCCCGGCCGGCCGCTGCAGCTTCGAGGCCGCCGCCACCTCGCACCGGACCCCCGCCACGGTCAGCGCCCGGGCCAGCCCGAACCCCGTCGGACCCGACTCGTACACCACCGCCGCCGGACCCGGCAGCGACTCGACCCACCGGATCACCACCTCCGGCGCCGGCACCAGCCTCGCCTTGAACACCTCACCCGTGACCCCATCGATCGCCGCCGCCGCGACCGACCGTGCGTGCACGTCCAGGCCAACACTCGTACGCTCTGTAAACACCCGGGGCCTCCCACAACTGTCGGATAGGCCGAGCAGGCAGCCCCCGCTCGGCAACCCACGAATCTCTGTGAGTGAGGCCCCGGCCCGCAACCACCCCCGCGGGGGGTCACTCCATACGGTCTAATAGGAGCGCAGCGGTCGGAATTCGGACCGCTGCGCTCCTATTGTTCGGGGGTTCGGGAGGCAATCTTCGCGCTGAGCTTCGTCAACGCTTTCACGTTGCGACTTGTCGAGCTGAGTGGTCCGAGGACCTTCTCCCACTGCCGGCGTTGCAGCGTGCTGTCGGAGGACAGCCCGTGCATCCGCCAGTGGACATCGGCGCCCTTCACGACCAGGGTGTCGTAGTCGTTGCTGAGAGCCTCGAGTCCTTTGGCCGCCGACGCGGAGGGGGCCTTCTTGAGGAACGTGATGAAATGCGTGTCGCTCGCAGCGACCTCGAATGGCGTTGCCGCGAGCGACTTTTCGAGCTCCGCCGCCGTGCGGACGAACGTCGTGCATTCGAAGCCGAACTCGGCCTCGAGCGCCTTCTCGAGGGCCTTCTCGACGTTCGCGCGGCTGCCCGTCGTGTCGAACACGACGTTGCCGCTGTTGATGTACGTCCACACGTCGTCGTAGCCGAGGTCCTCGACCGTCTTCTTCAGGCGGGGCATCTCGACGCGGCGCTTGCCGAGGTTCACCGCCCGGAGGAAGCCGATCCGCACCGTCATGGCCGCACCATAGTTGCCCAATGGGAGCGCAGCGCCCGGAAATCCGACGAGCGCTGCACTCCTAGTGGGTGCGTATGCGAGTCAGCGCGGGACGGTGCTCCTCGCCGTGGCCACGTTGTTGGACGTCGTCGGGTCAGGGACATCGGACGTCGTCGCGCCTTGGGCGACCACCGCGTCGCCCTTCTTGGCGGTCACGGTCCCCGTCAGGTTGGGGGCAACCTGCCACATCCGGGCAACGTTGTCCCTGATTCCGGAAAATCTGGAAAAATCCGACAAATAGGTCAGATCGGGGCGTCAGCGCGGTTGCTGTCGCTGGATCTCGACGTCAGCGAGGAGAACCCACTCGCCTGGCCCCGGCTGCATGAGCATGGGGTCGCTCCACCGCAGCCGGAGTCGGTCGGACTTGACCTCGAGGAGCCACGCCTCCCGCCATGGCTCGCCGGCCGTGCGCACCCACCATTGTTCGGCCAGTGAAGAGAGCCCGTGCTCCCGTACCAGCGACTCCGCGAGGACCTCGTCGACCGCCGGCGCGAGCGCTGCGCCGAACACCGTCGCGGGCACCCAGCGACCGTCGTCGGTGGGCAGCACCAGCCCGACCAGCTCGCCCGGTTCGTCCGGCGCCCAGTCGTTCTCGCGGCGGATCTCGCGGCCCGTCACGCCCTTCGAGGTCATGTCGAGGACGGTACGGAACCGGCGACAGCGAGGGCGACCGAGTTTGTGGGCGGCCGCGACAGGAGTGACCCCGGCCTGGCCTAGCATCGCGGACATGGCCAGGCCGCATACCGGGCTGTTCGTTGCCTTCGAGGGCGGCGACGGCGCGGGCAAGTCGACGCAGGTCCGGCTGCTGGCGGGCACCCTGCGCGCGGCCGGGCTCGACGTGCTCGAGACGCGCCAGCCGGGGGGCACCGAGCTGGGGATGCGGCTGCGCGACCTCGTCCTCCACGGCGACCACGTGTCGCCGCGGGCCGAGGCGTTGCTCTACGCGACCGACAAGGCCCACCACGTCGACACGGTCATCGCTCCAGCGCTCGCCGACGGCCGTGTGGTCGTCACCGACCGCTACGTCGACTCGGCCATCGCCTACCAGGGCGCGGGGCGGGACCTCGGCTCCGACGAGGTCGCCACCATCCAGCGCTGGGCGGTGGGCGGACTCGTTCCCGACCTCACCGTCGTGCTCGACGTCCCCGCCGGCACCGGACGCAGCCGCCGCGGCGACGTGCACGATCGGCTCGAGGCCGAGGACGACACCTTCCACGAGGCGGTCCGCGCCCACTTTCTCGCGCTCGCCGCGGCCGAACCCGACCGCTACCTCGTCGTCGACGCCACGCTCCCGGCCGAGGAGATCCACGCGCGGGTCGTGGCCCGGCTGCGCGACCACGGTCTCTCGCTGGAGGAGGGCGCATGAGCCACCCCACGAAGTTCTTCGCTTCGCTGCCACCCCGCGAAGTTCTCCGCTTCGCTCCGATACTTCGCGGGGACCCCGGCCTCCGATACCTCGCGGGGGCCCCGGCATGAGCGTCTGGGACGACGTCGTCGGCCAGCCGGACGCGGTCGCCGTCCTGACCACAGCGGTCGAGGACCCCGCGGCGATGACCCACGCCTGGCTGTTCACGGGTCCGCCCGGGTCGGGGCGCTCGGTCGCCGCGCGAGCGTTTGCCGCGGCGCTGGAGTGCCCGGACGGCGGCTGTGGGGTATGCCGCGAGTGCCGGACCGCGATCGGCGGCACCCATGCCGACGTGACGGTCAAGGCGACCGAGGGCCTGTCGATCCGCGTCGAGGACACCCGGGCGCTGGTCCAGGAGGCGGGGTTGCGACCCTCGGTCGGGCGGTGGCGGGTGATCATCGTCGAGGACGCCGACCGGCTGACCGAGCGAGCCGCCGACGCGCTCCTCAAGGCGTTGGAAGAGCCCACCCCCCGCACCGTCTGGATGCTCTGCGCTCCCTCGCTGGAGGACGTCATCATCACCTTGCGGTCGCGCTCGCGGCACGTCCGGCTCCGGACCCCGCCCGTCGAGGCCGTAGCCGACCTGCTCGTCCGGCGGGACGGAATCGACCCGGCGATGGCCCGGTATGCCGCACGGGCCGCTCAATCGCATGTCGGACTCGCGCGACGGTTGGCTCGCGACGAGGGGGCGCGTATCCGGCGACGCGACGTCATCGCCATGCCCGGACGCATCCGCACGATCGGCGACGCCATCGCCGCGGCCGCCGACCTGGCCTCGATCGCCGACGAGGAGTCCACCGCGTCGAGCGCCGAACGCGACGCCGCCGAACGCACCCGCCTGCTCGAGACCCTGGGCGCCGACCCCGGCGCCCGGACCCAGCCGCCGCACGTCCGCGCCCAGCTGACCGCCCTGGAGAAGGAGCAGAAGACCCGCGCGACCCGGTTCGCTCGCGACACCGTGGACCGGGCGCTGGTCGACCTGCTCTCCGTGCACCGTGACGCCTTGGCCCTGCGGCTCGGCGCCCGGGTCGAGCTGGTCAACGAGGACAGCATCGACGTGGTCCGAGCCCTCGCGGGCATGCGAACGCCGGAACAGCTGCTCCACGCGATGGAGGCCGTGGGGGAGGCCCGCGAGCGGATCAACCTCAACGTAGCGCCGTTGCTGGCGTTGGAAGCGATGACGATCTCGGTGATGGCTGGAGTCTCTTCGGCCTGAGGTGCCGACGCGCATACGTCTCAATCCGGTTGACGACCACCCGCCGGCGGGACAAGCGCGGGCCGGTGGTCGTTAGCACGTCGTGAACTGCCAGCGTCCCCGGGCCTCAGCGTCTCGGGTTACCGTGCTCCGGTGCCCCTGACCCGCCGCCTCCGGACACGACGGGCGCGGCGCGCTCTGGTCGTCGTCGCGGGGGCCGTCGTCACCTCGCTGAGCCTGTCGGCGTGCCTCGTCCTGCCGTTCCTGCCGACCGACGACGGCGGCGGTTCGGGCCCAGAACCGACGTTCGTCCCACAGCAGCCCCCGAGCGGCACGGATGGCCTCGCTCCCTTCTACAGCCAGCGGCTGCAGTGGACCAGCTGCACCGGCGGGGAGTGCGCGAAGCTGCGGGTGCCGATCGACTACGCGAAGCCTGGCGGCGAGACCATGCAGCTCGCCGTGATCCGGTCGAAAGCACGCTCAGCGAGCCAGCGTGTGGGCGCTCTGGTCTACAACCCGGGCGGGCCGGGCGCCTCCCCGGTGGACTACATCAGCCAGGCGGCCAGCGCTCTGGTCAGCAGCGACGTGCGGCGCAAGTTCGATCTCATCGGGTTCGACCCGCGGGGCATCGGACGCTCCCAGCCGATCGACTGCGTCGGCGACAAGGAGCTCGACACCTTCATCGGCGGGGTGGACTCCACGCCGGACACGCCGGCGGAGGAACAGGGCCTCATCGCGGAGGCCACGAAGTTCGCGCAGGGATGCGCCACCAAGAACCCCGCGATCATCGCCCACGTCTCGACCGTCGAGGCGGCCCGCGACATGGACGTCCTGCGGGCGGCCCTGGGGGAGCCGAAGCTGAACTACCTCGGCGTCTCTTACGGCACGTTCATCGGCGCCACGTATGCGGGACTGTTCCCCACGACGATGGGGCGGTTCGTCCTCGACGGCCCGGTTCCCCCGGACCTCACCGCCCAGGAGCTCATGGAAGGGCAGGCCAAGGGGTTCGAAGTCGCAACCCAGGCGTACGTCGACGACTGCGTCAAGCAGACCGACTGCCCCGTGGGGCAGACCCGCGATCAAGGCATGAAGTGGATCCGCGACTTCCTAGGCCGGGTTGATGCGCAGCCGTTGCCGGTGACCAACGACCAGAACGTCACCCAGCTCACCGAGGCCTGGGCCTCGACCGGGATCCTTCAGGCGATGTACGACAAGTCGCTCTGGCCGACGCTCACCGACGCGCTCAAGGACGCGGCCGGAGGTGACGGCAACGGCCTGATGAAGCTCGCCGACGCCTACGCCCGGCGCACCCCGGGCGGGCAGTACCAGAGCAACATCATGGAGGCGATCTACGCGGTCAACTGCCTCGACAAGCCCGACACGGCGGACCCGGTCAAGATCAAGGCGTTCGCCGACCAGCTGACGGCCGAGGCGCCGACCTGGGGCCGCTACCTCGCCTGGAGCGACGTGCCCTGCGGGGTGTGGCAGGTCCCCGCCACGGGCAAGTCCGACAAGATCGCCGCGGAGGCCTCGCCGCCGATCGTCATCGTCGGCACGACCCGCGATCCGGCCACCCCGTACGAGTGGGCACAGCGGCTTCGGGCGCAGCTCGCCCACGGGGTGCTCGTCACCCGCGACGGCGACGGGCACACCGGCTACCCCCGCTCGAGCCCCTGCGTCGACAAGGCGGTCGACGGCTGGTTCATCGACGGGACGGTCCCTCAAGACGGGCTGAAGTGCTAGCCGGTATGCCGGTTCGGCTCGGTTTCGGCTCGGTTCGGAGAACCCCTGACGCTTCCGTATAGTGGTGCCCCGCGTCCGCCAGGACGCCCGCCGCCTTAGCTCAGTCGGCCAGAGCGATTCACTCGTAATGAATAGGTCGTCGGTTCGATTCCGACAGGCGGCTCCACCCTCGTTGCCCGCGATCAGGCCCCCGGCGCACTGCCGTCGGGGGCCTTCCGATGCGCCGACAGACCGCCCGTCCAGCCGACCGCGGCGGGCACGCCATACTCCGACGGGTGACCGGCGACACGTGGGTACCGGACGAGCGGACCATCTACTCGTCCCGTCGGCCTCCGGGCGTCGACCCCGCGGCATGGCCGGTGTTCAGCGAACCGGCGCTGGAGCTCCTCACGTCGGCGGGCGAGGTGTTGCGCCCGGAGGCCGGTGAGGAGCTGTGGGGAGCGGGCGACCCGTACGACTTCTACCTCGTCCGCAGCGGTGGCGTGATGCTCGTCGACCACCGCGACGATCGGGTGGTCTTCGTCATCGACGCGGGCGACTTCGTCGGCGAGCTGGGCATGCTGATGGGCCAGCGCGCCTTCCTGCCCGGTGTGGCGATGGCAGGTACCGAGCTGCTGCGCGTCCGGGTCGACGCGCTGCGCTCCCTCGTGGAGATCTCCGGCGAGCTGAGCGACGTCCTGCTCGCCAGCCTGGATGCCCGTCGCGACATGCTCAAGGCGATCGGCGAGGGCGGACTGGTCCTGGCCGGCGACGCGGACGACGGCGACCTGCATCGCCTGCAGGACTTCGCCGAACGGAACCAGCTGCCGTACCGCACCGTCCTCCGGCAGGACGTCTCGGCGTGGGCCGACCTGGCGAGGACCAGCGATCTCCCCGAGACCGGCACGGCCGTCGTGACCGGGCAGCGGCGCGTTCTCTCGTCGCCGACGACCCGCGACCTGGCGACCGCACTCGGTATCGACCTGTGGGGTGTCGACGACCGGTCCCGGTGTGACCTCCTCGTCGTGGGCGCCGGACCGGCCGGGCTCGCGGCCGCGGTCTACGGGTCGTCGGAGGGGCTCGACGTCATGGTGGTCGAGGACGTCGCGATCGGCGGGCAGGCCGGCAGCTCGTCGCGGATCGAGAACTACCTCGGCTTCTACCGTGGCGTGTCCGGCGGTGAGCTCGCGCGCGCGGCCATGTTGCAGGCGGTCAAGTTCGGCACCCGGTTGGTGTCGCCGCGCGCGGTCACCGGGATGACGCGGGAGCCGGACGGGTTCCGGGTCCGGCTCGACGACGAGCTCGACGTCCACGCTTCAGCCGTCGTCGTCGCGAGCGGCGTGCGGTACCGGCGTCTGGACCTCCCGGGGCTGGCCGACCTGGAGGGACGAGGCGTCTACTACGCGGCCGGCCAGCTCGAGGCCACGATCGTCGCCGAACGGAACGCGGTCGTCGTCGGAGGCGCCAACTCGGCCGGACAGGCGGCGCTGTTCCTGGCCCGCCACGCCGGCCACGTCCATGTCCTGGTCCGCCGCGACGACCTGCGCGACACGATGTCGAACTACCTGACCCAGCGTCTGCTGCACCACGAGCGGGTCACCGTGCACCCGCATTCCGAGCTGACCGGGGTGCACGGCACGGACCGGTTGACGGCCGTGACGTGGCGCGACGGTCACGCCGGAGAGGATCTCCGGATCGACGCTGCTGCGCTCTTCCTCATGATCGGCGCGGAGCCCCGGACGAGCTGGCTGGCCGGCGTTGGGGCCGAGCTGGACGAGAACGGCTTCGTCGTCACCCGGGACGGCTTCGCGACGGCCATGCCCGGGCTGTTCGCGGTCGGCGACGTCCGGGCCGGATCGGTCAAGCGGGTGGCCTCGGCGGTGGGGGAGGGGTCCGTCGTCGTCTCGGGGGTACACGCATACCTCGCAGGGTTGGCGAGCCACTGAGGGTTGGATGGGCCCATGTCACACGTACGCAGGTTCGACCACATCGGCATCACCGTCACCGACCTGGACGCGGCGGCTGCGTTCTTCACCACGCTGGGGCTCGAGGTCGAGGGTCGGAGCTTCGTGGAGGGCGAGTTCATCGACACGGTGATCGGAATCCCCAACGCCCGCACCGAGATCCTCATGCTCACGTCGCCGGACGGCGGTACCAAGGTGGAGCTGTCGAGCTTCGTCCGTCCAGATCCCGTCGTGCCGCCGATCGCCCAGGCCAACGAGATCGGGCTGCGGAGTGTGGCGTTCGAGGTCGACGACCTCCAGGCCGCCGTCGACCGCGTGGCCACCGACGGGTACGAGCTGGTCGGCGGAATCGGGCAGTTCGAAGAGGTCTGGACGATGGCGTACGTCCGCGGACCGGACGGGATCATCGTCGCTCTGGCCGAGCGGATCGGCTGAATCCAGCAGGCCGTCCACCGGCACGGCGAACCGGCCGGCATCCTCGACGAGGGCACGAGCGTGCCGGCGGGCCAGCCAGCCATGGACCCGGTCGTTGTCCGGGTCGACCGAGACGAGCAACGTCCGCACGCCTGCCCGCGAGGCCCTCGCCGCCGCGTATGCCACGAGCGCTCGCCCGACGCCGCAGCCCTGGTGGTCGTCCACGACCTCGACGGCCAGCTCGGCGGCGTGCGGCCGTTCGGACGTCCGGATCCACCGGACGATCCCGACCGGCCGCCCGCGGTGCCAAGCCGCATACGCCTCGTGCTGTCCTGGTCGGAGGTTGGTGAGCACCCGGATCATCCGGTCGCTGAGCCGCGGTGTCGGCGCGGAGTAGCGAAGGCGGCGGGAGGCCGGTGACATGCCGTCGTGCACGGCGACGATCGGCGCGGCTTCGTGAGGGCTGAGAGGGGCGATGCGGGTACGGCAGCTCATCTGTCGAGTACAGCCAGGTGGCCGTACTGCCCGCATCGCGCGGACCGGCCATCCCGCCGACTGGCCCGCTCGGGCCACATCGGAGCAGAATTTTGTTGCTGGGCTGTCCTTTTCGGACCATCCCGTTCGTAGAGAAGGTGAGGGCAGCCATCCGGGCGGCCCGTGAGCGGAGGAGCTGAGCATGGCGTTGTACCTGATCGCCTTCAACGACGAGTGGGTGCCGGACCTCACGATGGAGCAGATAGTCGAGCGAGGCGAGCGCGCCCAAGCGGTCATCGCGGAGCTGACGGCGGCCGGTGGCTTCGTCTTCAGCGACGGCGGTCTGGATGCGTCGACCGCGATCTGCAGCGTCGATCCCCAGGACGGCACTCCGGTGTTCACCGACGGACCGTTCGTCGAGTCCAAGGAGCACCTGGGCGGGTTCGCCGTCATCGACGTCGACGACGACGAGCAGGCGCGCTACTGGGCCGGCCGAATCGCGGTGGGCGTCGGCTGGCCGCAGGAGGTCCACCGCTTCCCGCAGCGATTCGAAGCGGCCGAGCGCTTCCTGGGTCGGAGGCAGTAGACGCTGCCGCCAACACGACCAGGCGTCAGGCGGCGGTTCGTCCGCCGCCTGACGCGTCGTCGATGTGCTCGAGTGACTCCCGCAGTGTGGCCAGCACACGAACCAGAAGTCGGGAAACCTGCATCTGCGACACCCCGAGCCGGCGGCCGACCTCCTGCTGCGTGAGCTCGTCGACGAACCGCAGCCGGACCAGCGTGCGGTCCCGGTCGGAAAGCTGAGCGAGAGCGCGGCGCAGGTCGAGGGAGTCGGCCAGCGAGTCGATCGACTCCAGCTCGGACGGCCACATCACCTCACGGCCGGCCCACTCGGTGCGGTCGCCGTGGTCGAGCGGGGTGCCGTGGAAGGAATCGCCGGCCTGACGGGCGTCGTCGACCATCTCGACGTCGAGGCCCAGTCGCTCCGCGATCTCGACCGAGGAGGGCTCCCGGCCCAGCTCGGCCTGTAACTCCTCAGCGGCGGCGCGGACCTCGGCGACCCGGTTCTGCACCGACCGCGGCGGCCGGACCAGCCAGGCGCGGTCGCGGAAATGGCGCTTGATCTCGCCGGCGATCGTCGGTGCCGCGAAGGCCACGAACGGCGACTCGGCCGAGGGATCCCAGCGGTCCACCGCCAGGCAGAGCCCCACCATGGCGACCTGGTCCACGTCCTCGTTCTCGACGCCCTTGTGGTGGTACCGACGAGCGATCGACAGGGCCAGGGTGCGGTTGGCCTCGAAGGCCTCGTCCCGCAACTGCGCGGCGGTGGGCGCGTCGACCGCGTCGCTGCGGGCGGCCATGAGCAGCTGCTGCGTCAGCCGCTCGCGACGCTCGGAGGCGGGGAACCGGTGGGCCCATGTTTCAGAAACGCTCGTGACGGACATGGCATCTCACGTTCTCGAGCAAGAGCTGCTCGACCTGAGGGCGTCCGGTCACGTGGCTGAAACCGACTCCGTCAGCAGATCACAGATTCATTCGTGTAGCAATGGTTGGAGTCGAAATACTTTGAACACTAAATATCGTGGTTCCGAAACTTCGGTGATACCGTACGACTCCGAAGAGGACGGTGGGGGCCATGGTGTTGTCGAAGTCAGATGACGAGTTCGTCGGCGGTGCCGTGGCGGCCGCCGTCGTGCCGGTCGACGATCGCCTAGGCCTGGCTTTGACCGCCGCCTCGCGGGCAATGGAGTCTCGCTACCGCACCTCGTTGACGCGCCTGCAGCTCACCTACTCCCAGTTCCAGGTCATGTCGGTGCTCTGGGAGGATGGGTCGCACGTCGTGGGGACCCTGGCCGATCGGCTCGCCCTCGACGTCAGCACGATCTCGCCGCTGCTCAAACGGCTCGAGTCGCGAGGACTCGTGGCGCGGCGCCGGGACGAGCGGGACGAGCGCCGGGTCGTCGTCACGCTGACTGAACGCGGTATGGCGCTGCGGGCCGAGGAGGGGGCGATCCTCGAGCAGGTCAGTGTCGGCACCCACCTGACCGCCGACCAGGAGCGGTCCCTGGTGCGGCAGCTCCACCGGCTCGCCCGGTTCCTGGGCAACTGACCCTTCGCTGACGAAAACCGGTCTGCCCAGCAGCCATCCGCGGTACACCCCCGTGACGAACATCACCGTGCAGGGGCGCGATCCGCGAAAGGACAGCTGCATGAACCAGACCAGCCGGCGAGGCTTCCTCGCCGCCAGCGGGACCGGGGTGGCCGCGATCGCCGTCGCCCCCGCGATCATCGGAGCGAACTCCGCTTCAGCGGCTCCCCTTCCCGAGGGGGCCGTGGTCGCGTACATCAAGGACGCCGCCACCGGCTCGGTGGCCGTCATGGTCGGTGAGCGCGAGGTCGTCGTCACCGACAAGGCGCTCGTCGCCAGCATCTCCCGTCACCTGCGCGGCTGACCGCGCCGGCCCGGGCCGCAGCGCGGCGCCCGGTGCCGACTACACACGCCTCCGCAGCTGCGCGTCCAGCGGAGCGGGGCTTCGCGCTGCCGACCCATCACCACTCGCCCAGCTCGAGAGGCCTTGCCATGTCATCGCACCGTGAAGCGCCGGAGATCTCCAAGGATCCGGTTGCCGACAACACCGACGTCTATGCGTTCGTGAGCCCGGACCGTCCGTCGACGGTCACCCTCATCGCCAACTTCATCCCACTGCAGAACCCGATGGGCGGCCCGAACTTCTTCGAGTTCGGTGACGACGTCCTCTACGAGATCCACGTCAGCAACCGCAGCGACGCGAAGCCGGACGTGACCTACCAGTTCCGGTTCACCACGAAGGTCCGCAACCCCAACACGTTCCTCTACAACACCGGGCCGATCAACAACATCGGAGACGCGACCTTCAACCGCCCGCAGACGTACTCGGTCACGCGGGTCGTCCGCGGTGGCGGCTCGAAGGTCCTCGCCACCGGCCTCGCCGTCCCGCCGGTCAACGTCGGGATCCGCAGCACCCCGAACTACGCGCACTTCACCGCCCAGGCGACGCACACCCTCCCCGGCGGCCGGGTCGTGTTCGCCGGGCAGCGCGCCGACGGGTTCTTCGTGGACCTCGGTTCGATCTTCGACCTTGGTGCCCTGCGGCCGTTCCAGAACCTCCACCTCATCCCGTCGGCGGCGGCCGCGGGCGTCAACGGCCTGCAGGGGCTCAACGTCCACACCATCGCGATCCAGGTCCCCAAGACTGATCTCACGCGGGACGGCGCGAACCCGACCGACGTCATGGACCCGAAGGCGGTGATCGGTGTGTATGCGTCGGCCAGCCGGCAGAAGACGCAGGTCTGGGACCCCGCGAAGGGTCAGATGATCGGTTTTGGCCCCTGGCAGCAGGTCTCGCGGCTGGGCAACCCCCTGTTCAACGAGGTCATCGTCCCGATGTCCCGTAAGGACCGCTGGAACGCCGTGGACCCCTGGAACGACAGCGCTTTCGCGCAGTACGTCGAAAAGCCCGAGCTCGCCGGACTGCTGCCGGTCCTCTACCCGGGCGTGTTCCCGAACCTCAAGGCCTACACCAAGCCGAGGGCCGACCTGCTCGCGATCCTCCTCACCGGCATACCGTCCGGTGTCGTCCCCGGGTTCCAGAACTTCACCGGGACGACGCAAGCCGACCTGCTCCGGCTCAACGTCGCCGTCCCGCCGAGTGCGAACCCGAACCCGCTCGGCCTGGTGGCCGGCGATGCCGCCGGCTTCCCGAACGGCCGTCGGGTCGCCGACGACACGGTCACCGTCGAGCTGCGCGCGGTGGCCGGCCTGACCATCCCGCTCGTCGACCCGAGCTTCACGCCCGACGGTGCGACGTCGGTCATCAAGGACGGGACGTCGAACACCAACTCGCCGTACCTCGACCACTTCCCCTACCTCGGGACGCCGGCGGGCGGTTATCAGACCACGCCCGGCACGCCCGCGGCCTGAGTCCCCCAGGGCGGCGGCGGAGCGGACCACTCCGCCGCCGTCCGCCCGTGAGGAGCCCTCATGACCCACACGCATACTCATCCGCACCACGCGGTTAGCCCCGAGCGGGCCGCCAACCTCGCCGAGAACCCGTATGCCGGCCAGGGCTCGGTCCTGCTCGACATCGGCGACGACATCGGCGCGCTCGTCCTTCACGTCGACCGCCAGTGGGAGGGCGCCGAGGTCTCCTACCGGCGGGCACACGAGCCGTACGAGCCCCACGCCCACCAGCCGCACGTCGCGGTCGTCGGCCGCCCGACCGAGGGCGGACCCGCCTACACCGCCGTGTTCCCCGAGCTGGTCGCCGGTCGGTACGTCCTCGCACTGCCGGACGGCACCGAGCTGGTCGCCGACGTCGACGGAGGGCGCGTGACCGAGATCCGTCGTCCGGGCTGATTAGTCACATAGCCCGATCGGGCCATCTTCGGTATGCAGGTGGTCAAGTCTGGGGACGAAACCGCAGGTCGCAGCCCCGGAGTCCCTAGGGTTTGAGGAATGGACGGCGACCGGAGCGACCTGACGGACGAGGCTCTCCGCGAGGAGATCGAGCTCGTCGGTGACCTGGTCGTCGCCGCCACCGCGTCGCCCGGTCGGATGGCCCAGTCCGACGTCGACCTCGTCCTCGGCGTCGGAGGCGGCGTCGGGATCGACTGAGGTCAAGCGACGACGACGGGGAGCGGGTCGAACCCGTTGAACCCCACCGTCGAGTAGCACGACGTGTAGGCGCCGGCCGACTCCAAGCGCACGACGTCGCCTTCGGCGAGCGCCAGCGGGAGCTGCACCGGCGTGACCTGGTAGAGGACGTCCGCGCTGTCGCAGGTGGGTCCAGCCAGAACGCACGGCCCGCTCGGACCACCGTCGGCGCTGGTCTCGATGCGGTATCGGATCGCCTCGTCCAGGGTCTCGACCAGGCCCGTGAACACGCCGGCGTCGAGGTAGACCCAGCGGGTGTCGCCGCGCTGGACTACGCCGACCACGGTGCTGACCAGCGCCCCGGCGTCGCCGACGACCGCGCGACCCGGTTCGACGAGGGTGCGTGGTCGCGCATGGCCGAACGAGCGGACCAGCTGGTCCTCGATGACCGCGCCGTAGGCGGCCAGCGGCGGGACGTCGCCCTCGTGGCGAGCGGGGAACCCGCCGCCGAGGTCGAGCAGCCACGGGTTGAGGCCGTCGTTCCGGAGCGCCTCGAACACCGTTGCGGCGGCGGCGATCGGGCTGCGCCACGCTTCCGGGTCGCGCTGCTGGGAGCCGACGTGGAAGCTGACGCCGGCGGCGTCGAGCCCCATCGCGGCGGCGGACCGCAGGATTGTTACGGCCTGCCCGGTCGAGCAGCCGTACTTGCGGGACAGCGGCCAGTCCGACCCCTCGCCGGAGGTCACCAACCGGCAGAGCACCGCCGAGCCGGGAGCCGCTTCGGTGACCTTGCGGACCTCGGGCAGCGAGTCGACCACGAAGACCCGCACGCCGAGCGCTGCGGACTCGACGATGTGGTCGCGGCGCTTGACGGGGTTGGAGTAGACGAGGTCGTCCGGGGCGGCGCCGGCGGCCAGGCAGGCGCGAACCTCGGCCGGGCTGGCGACGTCGAAGTTCGCTCCGGCGGCGACGACGGCCGCGAGGACGTCGGGGTGCGGGTTGGCCTTGACCGCGTAGTGGATGGCGAGGCCGGGTAGCGCGGCCGCGAGGGCCGCGAGTCGGTCGGTCACGACCGCGGTCTCGATCTCGAGGAACGGAGTGGTCGGCAGGTCGACGGCGGCCGGTGCGATGGTGAGGTGCGACGTCGCGCGGAGGGTGGCGGCGGGCTCGGTGATCGTCATGGGGCTCTCCAGGCGGCATCCGTCGGCAGGGTCTGCCCTGAGAAGACTCGTCCGACGCCGCTCAGATACGCCGTCGGTCAGCCCGGAAGCTGCGGTGGCGCGTTCTGGGGAGTGACGACGGCGCCGATCGACCGGAACAGGTAGTCCGCCCGGTTCTTGTAGACGCCATTCGGCTCGAACCCTTCCGGCTGGAGGGTGACCGCGACGGAGATGGACACCTTCTCCGCCGGCAGGTAGGCCATAGCGACGCCGATCCCGCTGAGCAGCGGGTTCTGGATGATCCACGAACCGGTCTTCACCACGCCGAGGCCGTAGTTGTAAGCGTCGATCTGGGTGAAGCAGCTCGGGAGGCAGTCAGCTTGCTTCGTGCCGAACCCGATCAGCTTCGAGTCGGTCATCTCCTTGTAGCTCGACTCGGAGAGCAGGGACCCGGTGCCGACGGCGACCGCGGTGGTCGCCAGGTCGTCGATCGTCGTCGTCTCGTTCGCGCCCATCGGCGTGCCCCACTGGCTGTTCCAGTAGGTCGCCTCCTCGTAGTACGGGTTGTCCGGGTGGCGCTCCGTGCTGAAGGTGTGCAGGGCCGGTTCGGGGATCGCGGACGTCGGCGTCGCCACGGTGTGCTCCAGCTCCATGGGGGCGAACACCTCACGCGCGATCAGCTGGTCGAGCGGCGCGCCGCCGATCTTGGCGAGGATCTCGCCGAGGATCATGAAGTTGGTATGCGCGTAGCTCCAGTTCGTGCCGGGCGGGAACTGCTGCGGGCGACTGAACGCATACTTCAGCCGTTCCTCGTACGTGAAGATGTGGAACGGGTTGTCGTTGAACGACGCGAGCCAGGCGGGGTCGGTCTCGTAGTCGGGGTAGCCCGTCGTCTGGTTCGCCAGCATCTTCAAGGTGACCTGGCTGGCGAACGGCAGGGTCGGCTCCCATTGGACGATCGGGTCGTCGAGCTTGACCGTCCCGTTGTCGACGTACTTCAGCAACAGGGTGCTGACGTAGGCGAAGGCGACCGCACCGTTGCGGAACCGCATGTCCGTCGTCGCCGGCACGCCGTCCATCGACGTCCCGAAGGCCTGCTCGGTGACGGTCTGGTCGCCTTTGGTGACCTTGACGATCGCCGCACGGAGGTGCCACTCGGCCATCTTCTGGTTGACGACGTCGGCAATCTGCTTGCTCTGGGCGTCACTTGGCACGGTCGCTGTCACGCCGCCTGACGGCGAGTCGTTGGACGTGCATCCGGCGAGGGCGAGGGCGGCGACGAAGGTCATCGCGAGCAGGCGCTTCACCACAAAATCGAACGCTAACGGCGGGATCGGGCCGCCCGACGCGGAATCCGGAGGAACCGCGGCGTCAGGGCGTCGTGAACGTCGGGAGTTTCATGCTGTTGACGCACGTGCGGTCGACGCGCTCCGTGGGTGCGGCGAGGAACGCGTTCAACACCGACACGGGGCACTCACTCCCGAACTTGAGCACGTCGTGTCCCACGCCCGGGATGGGGACCGTCTGGGAGTTCTTCAGCCCGGCGGCCACGGTGGCCATCCACGCGACTGGTGTGACGGCGTCGAACGTTCCGGCCATCAGGAGGACCGGTACATCGCTCACGACACCCGCCCGCGTCGCCGGTGGCGCGGTGCGGACGTTCCAGATCGCGCAGTCGTCGAAGGCCCTCGGGAGCTGCGGCGGGAACGTCAGGACGGCGTCGGGAAACCCTGGCAGCGCGGCTTTGGCTCGCGCCAGTACCTGGTCCGGGCTGGTCTGTGAAACCCACTCCCGGCAGAAGACGCCCCAGAACAGGCCATAGCCCATGAGACCCGAGGGCGGGACGAACAGCTGGAGCAGCATGGTCGCGGCTGCGGTCCCGTCGCCGTGGGCCATCTGGTGGATCATGCTGGGGACCGCGGCGTAGGTCGGGGTGGCCAGACTCGCGAGGACGACGAGGTTGGCCAGCTGGTAGCCGTCGATGTTCACCGACACCATGCGACCGGACCCGTCCGGAACGGGAACCGTGATGGGGGTCGCGGTGAGACGGTTGACGGTGGCGGTGAACTCCTCCGCCAGATCGGGGTATGCGGCGCGACAGGCGGGCTGCGCGGCGCAGGCGTCGAAGATCGCCCGGTAGCTGGTAGCCGCACCGGGCCAGAACTCGGAGATGAGGCTGATCTGCGGCGCAGTGACCGAGTCGAGCACCACGCTGCGGATGCCAGCTGGGTGGTCGCGCAACACCGCCTGGGCAAGGGTGGACCCGTACGACACCCCGTACAGGTTCCAGCTGTCGATCCCCAGCGCCACCCGCAGATCCGCGATGTCACTGGCGTTCTCCGTCGTCGCATACGACGCGAGGTCGACTCCAGTTCTGGCGAGCCGGTCGTGGCACGCCGTTGTGGCGGCGTTGCTCTGCTCGCCCGTCGTCGGATCCGAGAAGTGCTCGGTCGCTTCGGTGGCGAGAAATGCGTCGACCTCGGGGCAGGCGAGCAGCGCCGAATGATAGGTACCGCGCTGATCGACGAAGATCACGTCCCGGTTGGCGTTGATGCCCTTGCCCGCGAGGAAGGCCGCAACGCTCAGGGCGCTGACCCCGGGACCGCCTTGGAGGTAGACGATCGGGTCAGCCGCAGGCGTCGACGAAACGGCCTTCACCCTCGCCACGGCCAGGCGGATCGTCCGACCGTCCGGCCGACTGCGGTTCTCGGGGACCGTCAGGTAGCCGCAGCTGAAGTCGGCTCCGAGGTCCAGCTGCGGGACGCCGGGCACGTTGGGGTGTGGGCAGGGCGCTGACGCATACGACACTCGCCCGACAGACCCGCTCTGCGTGCTCGGTGAGTCACTCGCCACCGTCGCTGTGCATCCGGTGAGGGCGAGGGCGGCGACGAACGTCACCGCGAACACGCGCCTGACCACGGATCGCACGGTAACGGCGGGATCGACGGGCGGATGCGGAATCTGGAAGAACCCCGAACCGATGGGTCGCGCCGCCCGTCCAGCCTGGGTGGAAGGATGCGCGCATGACGCAGAGCGGCGAGACGGTGACCACGGGTCCGCAGGGCGACGACGACGCGTCGGGCGGGCCGCCGGAGCAGGTGGCGCGGAACCACACGATCCGTCACGCGCGGGCCACGACCGGGTCCTACTCGATCACCGTGCGGATCCACACCGGTACCGACCCCGCTGTCGTCGGTCAGCTCGCCACCGCGGTGAGCGACGCGGGCGGGATCACGACGGCACTCGACATCGTCGAGTCGCGGTACGACCGGCTGGTCATCGACCTCACCTGCTCGGCCGCGAACGGCGACCACGCGACCGAGGTCGTCGACGCGATCCGCGCGGTCCCGACCGTGACCGTCCACAAGGTCTCCGACCGTGTCTTCCTCATCCACCTCGGCGGCAAGATCGGCGTGGAGCCGACCGTGCCGTTGCGCAACCGCGACGACCTGTCGATGGCCTACACGCCGGGTGTCGGCCGCGTCAGCATGGCCATCGCCGAGAACCCGCAGGACGTCTCCCGCCTCACCGTCAAGGGGAACTCGGTCGCGGTCGTCACCGACGGCAGTGCCGTGCTCGGCTTGGGCAACATCGGTCCCCGGGCCGCGATGCCGGTGATGGAGGGAAAGGCGGCGCTGTTCAAGCGGTTCGCCAACATCGACGCCTGGCCGATCTGCCTGGACACGCAGGACGTCGACGAGATCGTCCGGACCGTGCAGCTCATCGCGCCCGGCTTCGGTGGGATCAACCTCGAGGACATCGCGGCGCCGCGCTGCTTCGAGGTCGAGGCCCGGCTGCGCGAGCTCCTCGACATCCCCGTCTTCCATGACGACCAGCACGGAACCGCCATCGTCGTGCTCGCCGCACTTCGAAATGCGTTGCGGTGCGTGGGAAAGCGCATCGAGGACGTGCGCATCGCCGTCAGCGGTGGCGGTGCGGCGGGGTCGGCGATCGTGTCCCTGCTGCTGGTGGCCGGCGCATACGACATCGTCGTGTGGGATCGCGAGGGGATCCTCAACCGCCACGACGCCGCCCTCTCGCCGGCGAAGCACTCGCTCGCTGAGCGCACCAACCCCCGCGACTTGACCGGGACCCTGCGCGATGCGGTTCACGAGGCCGACGTGTTCATCGGCGTGAGCGCCCCGAATGTCCTTGCGCCCGAGTGGATCGACGAAATGGCCGCGCAGCCGATCGTCTTCGCGCTGGCCAACCCCGACCCAGAGGTGGACATCGCCGAGGCGACCAAGCACGCGGCGGTCGTCGCGTCCGGGCGGTCGGACTACCCGAACCAGATCAACAACGTGCTGGCCTTCCCAGGAGTGTTCCGGGGTCTGCTCGACGCGCGCGCCAACCAGGTCACCGACGACATGCTCCTCCGGGCGGCGGACGCGTTGGCGTCGGTCGTGACCGACGCGGAGCTGAACCCGAACTACATCGTGCCGAGCGTCTTCGGGCAGGACATCGTCAAGACGGTCGCGTCGGCCATTGCCGCGCGGGACTGACGGGTCGTCAATCCGTCACGGAATCTACATCGTTACCGTTTCGTGATGTAGGTCGCACAGGTGAACGAATCGCGGCCATGACCTGCGGAAAAACAGCCGTGTAAGTCCACGAGTCACACGGGTGTAAGTCGCGAATCCGCTGTGTTTTCAACGGGTTTGGAGTGAGAGGTGTTCCTTGTGTGACGAATGAGTCCTAGTGTCGGGCTCGCCCAGTTCGTCCGGCCCGTCGTCGTCCTGACGCCATTAGTCAAGGCGACACGCCGTTCGCGTGGAGAGGACCCTCGTGCCCGACGCTCACCGGCCCGCGCGTCGTTCGCTCGCGCGCGCAGGCGTCACCGTCCTCGCCGGCCTGGGGCTGGTCACCGGCATCGCCCTTCCGCTTGGCACCGCCCACGCCGACCCGATCTATCCTTCGGCTGACCAGGTCGCCGGCGCCAAAGCCGCGGCGTCCTCCGCCGCCGGCCAGGTCGCGGACCTCGACCAGCAGCTGGCCGCCTCGCGCGACCGCGTCGACGCCCTGCAGCAGGCCGCTGGGGACGCGATGGAGTCCGCGAACGGTGCGCAGCTCGACCTGGAGAAGGCCTCAGCCGAGAGCAGCGACGCGCAGGCCAAGGCCGGCGCCGCGCAGGCGACCGCCGACGACGCCACCCTCACCCTGTCGCGGTATGCGGCGGAGGTCTACCAGGGTGGTGGGGACACCAGCCAGCTCGACGTCTTCTTCGGTGCCGGCGGCCCGCAGGAGGTCCTCGACCGGGCCTCGGGGATCCAGGCGGTCGGCGCCGAACGAGCGCGAATGGTGCAGGAGGCCGAGTCGGCCCGCCTCATCGCCGCGAACCTCAAGCAGGCCGCCGCCGAGGCCGAGGACCGTCGCGCTGCGGCCGCCGCAGCCGCCAAGGCCGCCGCCGCCAAGGCCCAGCAGGCCGCGCAGGACGCCGAGACCCAGACGGCGCAGATCGAGCAGCAGCAACAGCAGATGGTCGCGCAGCTGGCCCAGCTGCAGAACACCTCGGTCCAGCTGGAGCAGCAGCGCCAGGCGGGCATCGCCGCGGAGCAGCAGCGCCAGCGCGAAGAAGCCAACCGCCGGGCCGCAGAGGCCGCCGCCAAGGCGGCGGCCGAGAAGGCCGCCAAGGAAGCAGCCGAGCGGGCTGCCGCCGCCGCTGCGGCCGAGGCGGCCGCCAAGACCGCCCGCGAGCAGAAGGCCGCGACCGAGCGCGCCCAGAAGGCGGCCGCCGACAAAGCCGCCGCCGACGCCGCGCGCGCCGCGGCTGCCGCGGCCGCGGCGAGCCAGCCGGCCACGACCAAGCCCGCGACAACGACCAAACCGCCGACGACGTCGGTACCGCCGCCTCCCGCTCCGTCGGGTGGGGTGGCCGCGGTCATCGCCTTCGCCCGCGCTCAGCTCGGGGAGCCCTACGTGTGGGGCGGCGCCGGCCCGAACGTCTGGGACTGCTCGGGGCTGACGATGATGGCCTGGAGGCAGGCGGGGGTCCGCCTCTCGCACTACACCGGCTACCAGTGGGCCGAGACCGACCGGGTGCCGATCTCCCAGCTCAAGCCCGGCGACCTGGTGTTCTACGGCACCAGCGGTCCGACCAGCCACCACGTCGGGCTCTACATCGGCAACGGCCAGATGATCCACGCGCCGAACCCGAGCACCGTCGTCAAGATCGCGTCGATCTACTCGATGAGCGACCTGCTCCCCTACGGCGGTAGGCCCTAAGTCACCCCACGAAGTTCTTCGCTTCGCTCCGATACTTCGCGGGGACCCCGAACTAGCGCCGACCCTGTCTAGTGCTGGGCCGTGTTCGGCAGCCGCCAACGGGCGGTGGTCAGCCCGGCCTCGGCGGCTCGGGCGAGGGCTTCGGTGGTCGTGCGCTCGGCGTCCTCACGGCCGTCCCACTTGGCCCCCTCGACCGACTTGCCGGGCTCGAGGTCCTTGTAGGTCTCGAAGAAGTGCTGGATCTCCAGCCGGTCGAACTCGTTGATGTGCTCCAGCTCGGTGATGTGCGCCTGCCGGGGGTCCTTGGCCGGCACGCACAGCAGCTTGTCGTCACCGCCGGCCTCGTCGGTCATGTGGAACACGCCGATCGGCCGGGCCAGCACCTGGCAGCCGGGGAAGGTCGGCTCCTCGAGGAGGACCAGCGCGGCGAGCGGGTCACCATCCTCACCGAGACTGTCCTCGACGTACCCGTAGTCCGCGGGGTAGCTCATCGAGGTGAACAGCAGCCGGTCCAACCGGATCCGGCCGGTCTCGTGGTCCACTTCGTACTTGTTCCGAGCCCCTTTGGGGATCTCGACGGTGACGTAGAACTCCACGGTCAGCTCCTCACGACGGAACGGGGAGAATAGAGCCCGTCGCATCCTGTCAGATCGAAACGGTGAGGGGGAGGACGTGCGTCGCGTCGTAGGGCGTCGGATTCTCCTCGGGTCCGTCGTGACCGTCCTCGTCGTCGGCTACGCGACGCTGGACGTCTACGACGTCGTCCCCGGGGTGCTGACGCTCGCCAACGCCCCGGACCCGACGCCGGCCAGTCCCACTCCCAGCGCCTCCGCGACGACCACCGCCGCCCAGCCGCGCGACGCCGACGCCGGTATGCCACTCGCGGCCTCGGGTCAGCAGCAGCCGGCCCCGACGGCGGCCGGCATCCAGGCGGCAACGGCCGCTGCGCTCGCCGACCCGGCCTTGGCCGGTCGCCTCGGCGTCACCGTCCGCGATGCGGCTACCGGGACACACCTGCTCGACGCGAACGCCGACACCCCGCTCATCCCGGCCTCGAACCTCAAGCTGCTCTCAGGCGCCGCCGTTGCGGCCACCTTTTCCGTGGACGCGACGTTCACGACCCGCGTCGTGCAGGGGACCGAGCCCGGCAAGGTGCTGCTCGTCGCCGGCGGCGACACGCTGCTTAACCCCGGTAAGGGCGACCCCAACGCCGTCGCCGGCCGGGCCGGCCTGGGCGACCTCGTCACGACGACCGCCGCAGCGCTCAAGGCCAAGGGCGTGAACAAGGTCTCGGTGTCCATGGACCTCACCCGAGCGCCGGGGCCACTGCTGGCGTCGACCTGGCTCCCGTCGTTCCGGCCGACCGGCATCACGGGAGCCGTCGCCTCGATCGGACTGTCGTCGCAGCGCGTGGTGCCGGGCAAGCCCGGGCCGGCCGACCCGGCGGCGTCGGTCGGCGAGGCGTTCGTGGCCGGCCTGGCCGCTCAGGGGGTGTCCGCGACCCTGGCGGCGCCGGCGACCGCGCCCGAGGGCGCGACCGCTCTCGCGTCGGTGACCTCGGCACCGGTGCTCGACCAGCTCGGGCTCGCCCTGCAGGACTCCGACGACGCCCTGACCGAGTCGCTGACCCGGCAGGCCGCATACGTCAAGGGGGCCCCGACGGGCTTTGCCGAAACGGCGACGTTCGTGCGAAACACCTTGTCGGGCCTGGGAGTCGACCTCAACGGGGTCTCCACCGTCGACGCCAGCGGGCTGTCCCGGGACAACCTCGTGCCGGCCCGTGTCGTCGCCGACGTGATCGCCCTCGGACAGAAGATGCCGGCCTTCAACCACGCGATGCAGGAGATGGCCGTCGCCGGGCTCAGTGGCACCCTGGAGGACCGCTTCGGGGCAGCGAACACGAAAACCGCGGCGGGACTGTTCCGCGGCAAGACCGGGACGCTGACGGGAGTCAACGCGCTGGGCGGGACCATCGTCACGGCCGACGGTCGGTTGCTCGTCGTCGACATCATCGCCAACGGCGCCGGACCGGCACAGGGAACGCCCGCCGTGCGGGCCGCGTTGGACCGGTTCGTAGCGGTACTAGCGTCGTGTGGGTGCCGTTGAGCATGAGACGAGACGAACGAGACCAGGGACGAGACGGATGAGCGAGCTGGCAAGGGTTCCGGAAGAGCAGCCGCAGGGCCGGCCACAGTACGTCGACTGGGAGTTCGCCAAGGCGACCGGCCGTCGGCTGGTCAACGCGGGTCCGAAGGTCACGCCGTCCGAGGCCGCCGCGATCGTCGGGGAGCTGCGCGAGGTCGCCGCCGCCGCCCGGGAGCCGATCGCGTCGACCTCGCGGCTGCACAGCCCGGCCGACGCACCGGCGGTCCTCGTCGTCGACCGGCCAGGGTGGATGGACCTCAACATCGAGTCGATGGCCTCGCTCGTGGCACCGGTGATCGACAAGGTCACGGCCGGAGTCGCGCGCAACCAGCCGAACGCGGTCACGGTCATCGGCGGCAAGGTCACCGGCGCCGAGACCGGCGCGGTGATGTCGTTCCTCGCGAGCAAGGTCCTCGGGCAGTACGACCTGGCGCCGCAGGGCGTCCCGCGGCTGATGCTGGTCGCGCCGAACATCGTCCAGACCGAGCGCGAGCTCAAGGTCGACACCCACGACTTCCGGCTCTGGGTGGCGATGCACGAGGAGACCCACCGACTCCAGTTCACCGCGAACCCCTGGCTGCGCGACCACATGATCGCCAAGACCCGCGAGCTGACCGTCGACATCGCGCCGACGCCGACCGAGCTGGCCGGCCGTCTGCAGGAGATCGCCCGGCGGCTCCCCGAGGCGTTCCAGCCGGGGTCGCAAGGCCTGGCCGAGGTGCTGTTGACCCCGGACCAGCGGGCCAAGGTCGAGCAGATCACCGCGGTGATGTCGCTGCTCGAGGGCCATGCCGACGTGATGATGGACGAGGTCGGGCCGCAGGTGATCCCGAGCGTGGCGCAGATCCGGGAGCGGTTCACGGCGCGTCGCCAGGGAGTGTCCGGGTTCGACCTGATCCTGCGTCGGGTGCTGGGGCTCGAGGCGAAGATGCGGCAGTACTCCGACGGTGCCGGGTTCGTGCGGGGCGTGGTCGAGCGCGTCGGCCTCGACGAATTCAACGCCATCTGGACCTCGCCCGACACGTTGCCGACGCCGGTGGAGATCGGCGACCCGCAGGCCTGGGTCCGGCGCGTCCACGGCCGATGACCGGTCCTGCCTCGGCTGTCGCCGCGACTCGCCTCGCGGTCCGGACGGAGCTGGCGCTGCTGCCGGAGGGCTCGGTGGTCCTGGTCGGCTGCAGCGGCGGACCTGACTCGCTCGCGCTGGCCGGGGCGGTCGGGTTCGAGGCGCCGAAGGTGGGGATCAAGGCCGCCGGGCTGGTCGTCGACCACCGCCTCCAAGCCCGTTCCGGTGACGTGGCGGAGTCTGCGGCGGCGCGCTGCCGTGAGCTCGGGCTCGACCCCGTCGAGGTGCAGACCGTCCGGGTCCCGCGGGACGGTTCGGGTCCAGAGGGCGCGGCGCGGTCGGCGCGGTACCGGGCGTTGGAGGACTCCGCCGAGCGTCTCGGCGCAGCGGCCGTGCTGATCGGGCACACCAGGGACGACCAGGCCGAGCAGGTACTCCTGGGGCTGGCCCGAGGTTCGGGGTCACGGTCGCTCTCCGGTATGCCGCGCCGGCGGGGGTTGTTCGTCCGGCCGTTCATCGCGCTGGGGCGGGCCGAGACCGAGGCGGCCTGCGCCGCATACGCGCTCGACCCGTGG
>DASTNV010000033.1:0-20057 GCA_035762725.1 Lapillicoccus sp.
CCTTGGTGAACGTCGTCGCGTCGCTCCAGGTGACCGCTGTCTGGTCGGTGCGGGTCTGGACCTGCATCGTCGAACCGGTGACCGCCGCGACGAGGCCGTTGACCCCAGGCTGCCGCTGACCACCGCCTCCGGTCGCCGTCGGTGCGGGCGTCGAGCCACCGGCCGGCGCCTGGGTGTTCGCCGTCGGCGCCGAGCCGCACGCGCCGAGGGCGCACGCGGTGACCACCACAGCACCGGCGAGCGGGAGAGTACGAAGAGCGTTGACAGTCATGGGTGTTCGGTCACTTTCGTCATTCACTGCGGAGGGCGTCGATAGGGGCGAGCCGGGCGGCTCGTTGGGCGGGGTAGACGCCGGCGGCCAGCCCGATGCCGAGCGACACCACGAGGGCGCCGACCGCGGAGAGGGCCGAGATGGTGACCGGCTGGGAGATGAGGTTCGGCAGGACGGCGGCGCCGGCATACCCGACCAGGAGGCCGAGCACCCCACCGGTAAGACCGAGCAGGCTGGCCTCGAGGAGGAACTGGCGGAGGATCAGCGACGGCGTCGCGCCGAGCGCCTTGCGTAGCCCGATCTCCCGGACCCGCTCGGCGACCGAGACGAGCATGATGTTCATGACGCCGATTCCCCCGACCAGCAACGAGATTGCCGCGATCCCGCCGAGCAGGACGGTGAGGATGTGCTCGGTCGTGGTCGCCGTCTCGACGAGGGACTGTTGGCTGCTCAGGGTGAAGTCGGCGTTGGCCTCGGTCACCCCGTGCGAGGTGAGCAGGGCGCTGTTGACCTCCTGGTATGCGGCGGACAGCGACTTCTGGTCCTTGGCCTGGAGGTAGATCTGGGACACCGCCTCAGGGTTGGTGCTCGTCGAGATCCGCGACGCGAAGGTCGTCATGGGGACGACGACCTGGTCGTCGAGGTTGGTCGACGAGCTGGTCCCCTGCGTGTCGAGGACGCCGATGACGGTGAACTGGGCGCTGTTGATCGTCACCGTCTGGCCGATCGGGTTGCCGGTGAACAGCTCGCTCGCCGTCGTCGACCCGAGGACCGCAACGGTGTTGCCGGCGGCCTGGTCGGCATCGGTGAAGAACCGTCCCTCGGTGACCGACCGGGCCCGGACGGTCAGCCACGCCGGGGTCGTGCCCACGACCGACGAGGTCCAGGTCTCGGAGCCGGCGGCCAGCGACTGGTTCGACGTCGAGGCCGGCGCGACCGCCGCGACGTCCGGCGCGATGGCGGGGTCAGCCAGCATCTCGGCGTCCCCGGTGGTCAGCGTCGTCGCCGACCCCTGCCCGCCGCGGAACCCGGACGACGACGTCGTGCTCCCCGGCGTGACGATGAGCAGGTTCGAGCCAAGGGCGTTGATAGCACTCGCGACTCGCTCCTGGGCACCCTGGCCGAGGCCGACGGTGAGCATCACCGCGGCGATGCCGATGAGGATGCCGAGCATGGTCAGGACCGACCGCATCCGGCGGGCGAGGATCGCCTCGTACGCCGTCCGGAAGCTGTCCGCCCACGTCACGGTTGCTCCTCCGGGTGCTCCCAGAGCGGTATGCGCGTGCTGTCGGACTCGAGAGCCGCGAGCGCCGCTGTGGCCGCGACCTCCGCCTCGTGCGAGTGGTAGAGGTGGCCGTCCCGGATGAGCACGGTGCGAGCCGCCTGGCGGGCCACCTCCTGCTCGTGGGTGATGAGGACGACGGTCCGGCCCTGGTTGTGCAGCTCGGCGAACAGCGAGAGCACGTCGAGGGTCGACGCGGTGTCGAGGTTGCCGGTCGGCTCGTCCGCGAGGATGAGGTCCGGGTCGGTCACGAGCGCGCGAGCCACCGAGACCCGTTGCTGCTGACCACCGGAGAGCTCGTTGGGGCGGTGGTCGAGCCGGTCGCCCAGCCCGACCCGCTCCAGGGCCTCGATCGCCCGGCGCCGGCGCTCGGCCCGCGGCACACGCGCATACACCAGCGGCAGCTCGACGTTGCGCTGCGCGGTGAGGGCTACCAGAAGGTTGAACTGCTGGAATACGAAGCCGATCCGCCGGTTCCGGACGTCGGCGAGGTCCTCCTCGTCCATGACGCCGACATCGACGCCGGCCAGCCGATATGTCCCCGTGGTCGGGACGTCGAGGCAGCCGAGGATGTGCATCAGCGTCGACTTGCCGGACCCGGACGGGCCCATAATCGCGACGTAGTCGCCCTCGGGGACGACGAGGTCGACGCCCCGCAGCGCCTCGACCTCGATGGTCCCGGTCGAGTAGGTCTTGCGGACGTCGGCGAGCTCGATGATCGGGGCTGGCTCCGAAGCAGGGGCAGGGTCCGGGTCGGTGGCGTCACCGGCGACGAGGTCGTCGAGGGAGACGGACATCAGTTGCCGCCTCCGCCGCCGGCGGGCGCCGGTGGGGCCTGACCGCCGCCGCCACCGTTGAACCCGCCGCCATTGAAGCCACCGCCACCGCCGCCACCGAAGTTGCCGCCGAAGCCACCGTTCCCGCCCCGGGTACCGGTGGTGCCGGTGCCCCCGGTGGCATTGCCGCTGGACGTCCGGGCGGTCCGCGCCGTGACGACGACCTCGTCACCGGCGTTCAGGCCCTTGGTGATCTGCGTCGTCGTGCCGTAGACGGTGCCGACGGACACGGGCGTCGAGACCTGCTTGCCGTCCTTGATCTGGTAGACGACGGTCTGGCCGTTCTCCTCGTGGATCGCCGACGTCGGCACGGTGAGGACGTCCGGCGTCTGCTTGACGGTGATCACGACGGCGGCGGTCGTACCGGCATACACACCGGTGGGTGAGCCGGTCACCGCGATGGTGACGGGGAAGGTCGAGGTGCCGCCGCTGGTCGTCCCGATGACGCCGACCGTGGCAATGGTGCCGAAGATCGGTTGGGTCGCCCCGGTCGGTGTGATCGTCGCCTGCATCCCGGTCTTGAGCTTGGCGAGGTCGGAGGCGCCGACCGTGGCGTTGACGATCCACGCGTTGGTGGCGATGACGACCACCTGGGCCGAGGAGGCCGACGACGCCGAGGTGCTGCCGGATCCCGAGGAGCCGCTGCCACCGGTGCCGCCGGACCCACCCGAACCGCCCGAACCGCTCGTCCCCGTCGAGGACCCCGAGGTGCTCGAACCGCCGGTAACCGTGTCGCCGACGTTGACGTTGACCGCCGCCACGGTGCCGGCGATCGACGACGTGAGGGACGCCTGCCCGAGCGCCTCCTGGGCGGCGGTCAGCTTGCTCTGCGCCGCAGTCACCTGGGCGTTGGCCGACGCGATCTGGCCGGCGTTGGCCGCCGAGGTCGCGGCCGTGAGCTGGGCCTGGGCGGCAGTGAGCTGTTGCTGCGCGAGGGTGACGGCGGCCTGCAGGGTGGTCGGGTCGATGCTGGCCAGCGTCTGCCCGGCGGTCACGGTATCGCCGACCTTGACCCCGACCGCGGTCACCTTGCCGCTCTGGGCGAACTTGAGGTTCGCCTGGTTGGCCGGCTCGATCGTCCCGGTGGCCGACACCGTCTCCTTGACCGTCTCGGTCGTCGCGGCCACGAGCTGCGTCGTCGCGGCTTCGCCCTCAGCCGCTGACGACCGGTGCAGGAAGAACCAGGTGCCGACGGCCGCGGCGACGAGCGCGAGCACGACGACGACCACGACCCAGGTGCGCCGCCGTCGGCGCCGTCGCGCGGCTCGCGGTGGGGGTGCTGGCGTGACCTCCGTTGCCGGTTCGGGACTTTCCGCCGGTTCCGCCGTCGACCGGCTGCCTTCTGCCACGCGCACGCACCCACCCGCTTCCACCAGGGACCGGTCCGCACCGGGCCTCGACAGGACGTCGGGGACGCTAGGAACGGGCGCTGGGGCCACCTTGGCGCCGTGCTGTGGTTGACCTGTGAGACGATCTCCCGTCGCACCGCTGTTGCATCTATCTTGGATGCAACATGCCGACCACCACACCCTCCGCCGCCGATCGGGTCTACGCCCAGGTCAAGCGCGACATCCTCGGCGGTGGCCTGCCCGGCGGCTCGCTGGTCACCGAGGGCGGCCTCGCCGAGGTCTGCGGCGTCTCCCGCACGCCGGTCCGTGAGGCGCTGCTGCGTCTCGAGAGTGAGGGACTGGTCCGGCTCTATCCCAAGAAGGGCGCCCTCGTCGTGCCGCCGTCCCTCGACGACGTCCGTGAGGTCCTCGAGGCGCGCGTCGTCATCGAAGAGTGGGCCGCCCGCGCCGTGTGGCCCCGCCGCGCCGAGCTGCTGCCGGCCCTCGAGGCCGAGCTGGCGGCGATGCGCGAGACCCTAACCGAGCAGGACGTCGACCGCTTGGTCGAGCACGACCGCCGGTTCCACGAGATCGTCGTCGCGGCGGCCGGCAACGCCATCCTCGCCCGGACCTACCAGGGTCTGCGCGACCGGCAGCTGACCATCCTCGCCGCGCAGTTCACCCGCGGCGGCGACCGCATCGAGCGGGCCGTCGCAAACCACGAACGGCTCCTCGACATCCTGCGGACCGGGACCGTCGACGACCTCGTCGCCGAGACGCATACCCACGTCCGGTCCGGCCTCGTCGCGTTCGGGGCGGACCAGTGAACGGCCGCCGCGCGTACGCGGTCTGGCTGGCCGCCATGTCGGTCTACGTCCTCGCCGTCTTCCACCGCACCTCGCTCGGGGTGGCCGGGCTGCTGGCCGCCGACCGGTTTCACATCTCGGGGACCCAGCTCGCGACGTTCACCGTGCTCCAGCTGCTCGTGTATGCGGCGCTGCAGGTCCCCGTGGGCGTGCTGCTCGACCGGTTCGGCTCCAAGCGGATGGTGCTGACCGGCTTGGCGCTGATGACCGGCGGCCAGCTGCTGTTCGCGGTGGTGGGGACGTTCGAACTCGGCGTCGTGGCGCGGGTTCTCGTCGGCGCGGGCGACGCGATGATCTTCGTCAGCGTGATCCGGGTGGTGGCGCTGTGGTTCGAGACGCGGCAGACCCCGCTGATCACCCAGCTCACCGGGCAGCTCGGGCAGTTCGGCGCCATCGCCGCCTCGTTCCCGCTCGCGGCGGCACTCCACGGTGTCGGCTGGACGCCCACCTTCCTGGGTGCCGCGGTGATCGGCGCCCTCCTGGCCGTCGTCGTCCTCCTCGTCATGCGGGACGCACCCGGCGAGGAGCACCCGCACCTGAAGCTGCGCGCCCTCGGTCAGACTCTGCGCACGACCTGGCACTCCCCTGGTACCCGGCTCGGGCTGTGGTCTCATTTCACCAGCCAGTTCGGGATGACGGTGTTCACCCTGCTGTGGGGTTACCCGTTCCTCGTCCGCGGCCAGGGCCTCAGCGAAGGCACGGCCGGGGCCCTCCTCGTCGTCATGACGGCGACCCAGATCCTCCTCGGGCCGGTCGTCGGCGGGGTGGTCGCGCGGCATCCGTACCAGCGGTCCCGGATCGTCCTGACCGTCGTCGGCGCGATCGCCGCGGCCTGGGCCACCGTGCTGCTCTGGCCGGGCCCCGCCCCACTGCCGCTGCTCGTGGTCCTCGTCGTCGTCACGGCCGTCGGCGGGCCGGCGTCGATGGTCGGGTTCGACCTGGCTCGCTCGTTCAACCCGCGGGAGCGGATCGGCAGCGCGCTGGGCGTCGTCAACGTCGGCGGGTTCGTGGCGTCGCTGTCCGCGATGGCGCTGGTCGGGATGGTGCTCGACCGCGTCACCCCGGGTGGGCCGACCGCATACACGCTCGACGGCTTCCGGCTGGCGATGGCGGTCCAGTTCCCGTTCTGGGCGCTGGGCGCGGTGCAGATCTGGCGGTACCGGCGCAAGGCGGTGCGGCACCTCACCGAGCACCACCCGGAAGCACTCCAGGCCCTGCGGGACGGCGAGTCGGTGCTGCCCGGACTCTCCCGCTGAGATAGGTGAGCGCGGCGGCACCTTGGGGGGAAAGCGCCGCCGCGCTCGGTGGTCGTGCCCATCGGGGGACGGCGCGACCGTGGCTCCGGAGGCGACAGGGGGCGTACCTCCCGAGCCGGCACATCATAGGGTTACCGGTGGGTAGACGTGCAAATCCGGCACGCGGGCCGGGGTGACCGGAGGATCGGTGGACGGCGCAGGCTGGGACGAGAGGTATGCCGCCACCGACCTCGTGTGGTCGGCGACGCCGAACGCCGTGGTCGCCCGCGAGACCGCGGACCTGCCGCCCGGCCGGGCTCTCGACCTGGCCTCCGGTGAGGGCCGCAACGCGATCTGGCTCGCGGAGCGCGGCTGGCACGTGTGGGCGGTCGACTTCTCCGCTGTCGCGACCGAGCGGGCCCGCCGGCTGGCCGCGGAGCGGCTCGGCCCCGACGCCGACCGGTTCTCGGCGGTGACCGCCGACCTGATGACGTGGCTGGCGGAGTCGGCTGCCGCCGACCTGGTCGTCATCGCCTACCTCCAGCTGGTCGCCGACGAGCGTCGGCGAGCGCTCCGGCTGGCGGCCGACGCGCTCGCCCCGGGCGGGACTCTCGTCCTCGTGGCGCACCACACCGACAACCTCACCCAGGGAGTCGGCGGTCCCCAGGACCCCGCTGTCCTCTACTCGGAGTCCGATGTCGTGGCCGACCTCGACGGCACCGGCCTCATCGTGGAGCGCGCCGAGCGGGTGGAGCGCGTCGTCGGCGACGACATCGCCCTCGACGTCCTCGTTAGAGCGCACCGTTAAAGTCCCCGCATGCCCTCCATGCCGCCGGCGCCGCCGATTCGCGGCGTGGTCTTCGACTTCCACCACACCCTCGCGCACGCCGGTGACCCGGAGGTGTGGGTCCGCGAGGCGTGGACGAACCTCGGCCGCGAGGGCGACCCACAGACGGCCCTCGGTGACGACTACGGGTCGGCCCTCGCATTCCTCGACCAGCTCTGGGAGGAGGCCCGGGTCATCGACCCGGACAACGAACGCGACCACGGCCCGGAGAAGCACCGGGAGGTCTTCGACCAGCTGATCGCGGCGGCGCCCGGCATCGACCTCGAGCTGGCCGACGCGCTGTACCAGATCATGCATCGCCAGTGGGATGTCTACGACGACGTCATTCCCGTGCTGACCGCGTTGCGGGACAAGGGTGTTCGTGTGGCGATGCTGTCGAACGTCGGGTTCGACCTCTCCCCCACGCTGGCCCGGACCGGCGTCGACGAACTGCTCGACGGCGTGGTGATGTCCTACGCGGTCGGGGCCGTCAAACCCGAACCGGCCATCTTCCAGAACGCCCTCGACACCCTCGGCCTCCCCGCGTCCGAGGTGCTCATGGTCGGCGACGCGTGGCAGGACGACGCGGCGGCCGCGGCTCTGGGGATGCGCACGCTGATCCTCCCGCGGACCGACGACCCGTCCCACGGGTTGGAGCTCGTGGTTCGCCTCGTGTGAGCAGTCCGCCGTCCTGGATGTGAGGATGGGGATGTGCTCGACCTCGCTCTCGCCCAACAGCTCCGAGCGGCCGGCCTCACGTGGGAACCTCGGCCCGGGGACCGGTTTGTCCTGCCCCTGCCCGACATGCAGGACGAGGTCTTCATCCTCAGCAACGTCATCGCTGATGTGCACCGGTTCGAGAACGGCAACGTCATCGGCTTCAACGGCACCACCGAGTGGGCGCTGGACAGCGTCGAGCAGGACGACGTCGTCTGGCTGCCGCGCGAGGAGCAGCTGCGCGACCTCCTGGGTGCGGCCTTCGTCCGGCTCGAGCAGGTGACCGGCGGGTATGCGGTGACGGCCACCGCGGGAAACGGCGAGGACCGGCGGTTCGTCGACATCGACGCCGAACGCGCATACGCGCGAGCGGTGCTCGCCCGGTTGCAGGTGCCGCGCGCCTGACCGGGGTCACCCTCCTGTGCTGCGGGTCATGGCGATCGCCGTGGCCAGGGTGCTGTAGTCGGTGATCGACGGCGGCCGCACACTCTCGTAACCGGAGGCCGGAGTCGCCTGCACGGCGAGCGCCCGGTCCATGGTGTCGATGCTCTGCTGGGAGAGGACCCAGCCGAGCGGTGCGGTCACCGCGGGGAAGGTGGACTGCTGGACGACGACCACGCCGTTGCCTCTGAAGTCCTGGATGGCCGTGTCCAGGCCCGAAGGGAGCTGGGCGTTGGGACCGGCCAACCCTGACGTGGCGACCAGCCGAGCGCAGTTGCGCAGCAAGGCGGGGGTGGAGACCAGGGCGGCCTTCGCCCGACCGTCGGTGGTCGACGGGACGAGGATCTCCGGAGTCGCTGGCGGAGGTTCGACCGCGAGGTCACCACCGGTGCCGTTGTCGAAGTACATGACCACCGGGACGATGAGGTCCACGGTGGCGCCGCCGAGGCGCAGGGCCTCGCCGTTGCGCTGCTGGACGGCCGCCAGCCACTGCGGCGCGAGGTCGACGATCGTGCCGAGCCCGCTGTTCTCCACGTAGCCACCGTCGACGAGCTGCTGCTCGCCCTGAGCGGCGCAGGGGCCGACGACACCCGACGGGGTGACGAACGGGAAGCGGGAGGCGAGCATCGTCCCGGTGGCCGCGGTGAGGGACCCCAGGCAGCGGACGTCCCCAGCGGGCGTGGTGCCGGTCCCCGAACCGAGCGCGGCGAGGAGGTCGATCGTGTTGCCGGCTGGCGTTCCGATCGAGAAGTCGCACGAGCTCTGGTCACCGGTGGCCAGCCGGATCTGGCTGACCCACATCCGGCAGCCGTCGGCGACCCGGGTCGAGTTGAGCACCAACGAACCGGTCGGCGCCGACGTCGCCGGGTCGCTGGGACCCGGCAGGTAGGGGCCGGCCAACCCGGAGGTCCGCTCCCAGGACTGCTCGATGAGGCCGGCCCGGTCCAGCCAGCGCGGGGTGTTCTGGTCACCCGGGTCGATATACGTCGGCACGCCGAAGAAGGGGATGCCGGTCGCCGCGTAGGCGGTGTCGCGGACGAACAAGCCGCTCGTGGCGGCGCCTAGGGCCTCCGGCCCAGCCATGGCTGTCGCCCGAGTGCGCGCCAGGTCGGTCCCGGCGAACCGGGCGACGGTCAGGCCGACGGCACCTCCACTGGCGCCGCCGGCGAACAGCGCTGTGGCACAACGGTTGGGCGTGTGCGGCGTCGCCCAACCGACCGAACCATTGCTCACGGCCACCGCACCACGGAAGATGTCGAGGCCGGCGGCGGTCCAGTATGCGGCCCGGATGCCCCCGCCCTCGGCGGCCATCATGAACATCGGCCGTAGCCGGTACGAGACCGACCCGACCGTGACGGTCCGTCCACAGCCCCGCGTGGTGGTCAGCCAGTCGGTGATCGCCGTGTCGAAGTCCGGCCGCTCGGCACTCCCGGCCGGGGTGGTGGTCTGGGCCGTCAGCCCGCGGAGGCCGTGGATGTCTACGTTGCTTCCGATCCCCGTGGTCCAGGCGATGGTCAGGAGGAGCAGGGTGGCCACGGGTAGCGAGGTCAGTTGGATCCCGTTGAGCCAGAACAGCTCCGGCGACCGACGGTCCTGGGTGAGGACAACGCAGCCACCGATGACGAGCGTGGCGGCGAGGAGCGCCGCGAGCGCGGTGGCGATCACCCCGATGTGGTCGGCGAACCACTCCGGGAAGATCCCGACGACGAAGAACAGGACGAGGCCGGCGGCCAGGACGACCAGCCGGAGCAAGAGGTTCCCCGTCACGGTGACCGTCGGGGTCAACCACGCCTGGACTTGCTGCCACCGGGACCAGCTCGCCGGCGGCACCTGGACGAGGCCGTCGGCGGTGACCACGCCCTGGACCCAGCGGGTGACGAGCCACGCGACCACGGCGGTGCCGAAGCCGATGACCAGGGGGACCACGCCGAGCCACGAACCCTCGAGCCCGGCCACGGCGAGAGCGACCACGGCGGTGTAGGCACGGATGAGGCCCAGCCCGGTGATCACCACGGCGACCGCCACCAGGACATCCCCGACGAGGGCGATGCGCCGCTTGTCGTCGGGCGACCGGACCGCGTGGTTCTTCGGGCTGAACCACGCCGTGGCCCATTCCCAGCTCTGCTGGCGACCGCGGCGAATCAGCAGCGACGCCAGGACGATTCCAACCGGGACCAGGAGGAAGGCGAGCAGCCGCCAAAGGTCGAGGCCGGGGACCGACCAGGGCCACCGGTGGAACGCCACCGCGACGCCGACCAGCCCGATCCCGAGCACGACGGGGACGACGGCCCCCAGCCGCAGGTCGGCGTCTTCCTCGTTGACGACCGAGGCATCGGTGCGCTGCCAGAAGACGCCGGTCCGCAGCCGGCCGAGCACGAGCAGTCCGACGGCCGTGAGGAGGACAGCGACCACGGCGGCCAGGAAGTGCGCGTCGCCGTACCAGCTGCTCTCGAACCAGCGGCGCTCCACATCAGGCAGCTGGTCGAGCAGGTTCGCGCCAGGAGGAATGGTCAGCAGGGCGATGGGCAGGATCGCGATGACCGAGAACCGGTGGGTGTAGACGCCCCGCGCCCACGAGTGGATCAGGGCCGTCGCCTGAAACGCCTTGTACGCCACGATGGCCAGCAGGGCGAGAACCACAATCCACTTCACCGTCGAGGCGACCGCCGTGACCGTGCCGAGCGCCGAGGAGCCGGTCCGCACCGTGACGAGCGCGAGGACGTCCTCCGCAATGTCGACGAACGCCAGGATCCGCAGCACCCAGGACAACCCCGTTGCTCCTTGGATCGCCACCCACCGGGCGATGACCAGGCCGTACAAGGCGATGAGGGCCAGGTCGAGAAGGACGTAGAGCCCCAGCCACTGGGCCCGCTCCGGCCCGTATGCGGGGAAGGTCGCCGTCCAGCCGTCGATCGAGCCGAGGGCCCCGGGTCCCATCAGTGCGGTGAACGACCACGAGCGGGCATTGACGTCGAGGACCTGGCCGGACAGCCGGTTGAGCTCGCCGAGCGCGACGAACAGCGCGACGACGAGGCTGGCGACGATGCCCTTGCCGACGCCCATCAGCGGAGTCACGGTCGGCACCGGTACGGGTGGTGCCACGGGTCCGGCCATCGTCGTTCCCTTCGCCCGCTCGCCTGTCACGCCGGTGCTGGGTGACCCATCGAAGCAGAGAGCGTGTCGTCCCGCCGTGATACTCGTGGGTCGCGTGTCCTACCGGGCCTTCCGCCCGGGCGGCGGGAGACTTGGGCAGGAGGAACCGGAGGTGGCCATGACGAAGGACGATGTCGCGGTCGGGCTGGCATGGTGCGACAACCCGTGGTGCGGCGAGCTGTTCGACCTGCGCGACGGCTGGGGCGGCCGCTGTCCGTCCTGCCTGGCCCTCGCCGACGAGCACGGGTCCGGCACCCACACCGTCGTCATCGAGGCCTGCGACGAATGTCGGCGCGAACCGTCGCGGGGCACGAGGCCGTCGCGACCCACCCACCGTTCCGCCTGACGTCCGGGCCGGAATCTCGACGAACCATCGAGGGTCTCGTCGTCCTCAGGACTCGCGAGCAAGGCGGTCGCCTGGCGATGAAAACGCTTGACCTCCCACAGCATCCGCAAGTGCTGCGGAGATCGGAGGTTGTCGACCGAGGGAAACAGCCCGCGCAGGCCGAGTGCACCCGCATACTCGATCCCGCGCTCGCGTTCGGACCCGTCGAAGCGCATCGACATGCTCATCTCGCTGGCCCGGGTCTCGACGCCGAGCTCGGCGAAGAGCCGCAGCAAGGTCGGGTAGGTGCGGTCGTTGTGGACGAGGAACCCGGTGTCGACGGCGACCGTTCGCCCTGCGACGTCGACGAGGTGCGTGTCCGCATGGCCACCGAGCCGGGAGGCCGCCTCGTAGAGCGTCACGTGAGTGCCGCCCGACCGCAGGACGTGCGCCGCGGTCAGGCCGGCGACGCCCGAACCGACCACGGCCACCCGGCGCGGTCGCGGGGACACGCTGAGGAGGTCGGCCACACCTGCTAGTTCGTGGCGAACCGCCCGATGGATGCGTCAGGTGAAGGCGAATAGGGCGATCGGCGTCGTCGTGGGCTGCTGCGAGCCGCCGCTCGGCTCCACCGACACCCCCGCGCCCTTCGCCGTGGCGGCGTCGCCCTCGAGGACCACGGTCTGGTTCGCGCCGGGCGGTACCAGACCCGCGGAGGCGAAGTTGCCGCCGGACGCCTGGAGCCACATCTGGTAGGTCTGGCCGGACGGCGGCGCCGCAAGGTTCTGCGTGACGAGCACGGCCCGGCCGACCGATGGGGACCTCACGATGGTCACCGTGCTCCCGTCGGGCAGGGTCTGCTCGTAGCGCTGGGCGTCGGGCGCCTGCTGCACCTGGGCGGCGATGTCGTTCTGCGTCTGCGCGGTCTTCCACGGCTGGGTGACCGCCAGCGCCCCGCCGCCACCGAGGACGATGACGGCCGCCGCGGCGGCGAGCCAGCGGTTCCGGCGGCGTCGAGCCGTGTCGAGTCGGGCCACTCGCGACGGGGGTTCCTCGTCCGACGCGGCTTCCTCGGCCTGCACGGCGGCGAGCTCGCGGCTGGTGTCCTCGATCCGCTGGCCGGCCTCCGCCCGCATCTCCGGCGGCAGCGGCCGGACCGAGGAGATGTCGCGCAGGACCTGCTCGCGCAGCCGCTCCGGCGGGGTCTCGCTCATCAACGTCGAGAGCTCGGCCGCGGCGGCGCGGAACCCGGCGACCTCCGCGCGGCACTCCGCACAGTCGGCGAGGTGGCGCTCGAACTCGGCCCGCTCGGCGTCGTCCACGGCGTCGAGGGCGTACGCCCCGGCCAGGGCGTGGAGGTCGTCGAACTCGTGGTTGCTCATGAGCGCAGTCCCAGCGTGTCGCGCAGCCGGATCAGGCCGTCTCGGATGCGTGTCTTCGCGGTGCCCAGGGGCAGGTCGAGCATCTGGGCGACCTCGGTATGCGTGTACCCGCCGAAGAAGGCCAGCTCGAGTGCTCCGCGCTGAGCCGGCGTGAGTGACTCCAGCGCCTTGCGGACCCGCTCGGCCTCGAGGGACGCCTGGGCGGCCTCGGCGGTCGAGTCGTAGTCGACGTCCTGGTTGGCGTCGTGGTAACCCTGGTCCCGACGGCCGGCGGCGGCGGCCGACCGAACCCGGTCGACAGCTTTGCGGTGCGCGATCGTCATCATCCAGCCGAGCGCGCTGCCGCGATCTGGGTCGAACCGCGTTGCGGTGCGCCAGATCTCGAGGAAGGTCTCCTGAGTGACCTCCTCGGACTGGGCCGGGTCGCGGACCACGCGGAGCACCAGTCCGTAGAGCCGTGGGGCGACGGCGTCGTAGAGCTGCGCGAACGCAGCCTCGTCGCCCCACGACGACTGCTGGAGCAGGCTCGCGAGGCGAGCGCTTGGGTCAGCCCCGGTCGGCGACTCATCGCCGGTCGGAACGGGCCGGAGCTCAGCCATGACGAGCATTCTGCTGGGTCGGGGACCGTTGCGCCTCGTCGGTGCCGGTCCTGGGCGTGACCGTGTCGCCCAGGTCGCGGGGGACGGCGGACGTCGGTCACGTGCGTAGTTCGGCTCCGACGACCCTGCCGGATGGTGTCGACGGGGAGCGGGACGCTGGTTCCCGAGGCGGCTCGTGCGGCGACCTCCTGACAGGATTAGGCCATGACGGAGCAGCCGGGGGTCGACGAGGTGGTCGAGGAGGGGCCAGCCGGCGCGGAGCCGCGGCCCCGTCCGGCCTACCTGCGGTGGACCACCATCGGCCCGGTCCTCGCTGTCGTCGCCCTCGTCGTCTCGTGGGGCCGCGAGCCCGGGCCCGTGGGCGTGGTGCTCCTCGCGGTGCTGCTCGGTGTCGCAGTGATGGCCGCGGTGCAGCACGCCGAGATCGTGGCGCACCGCGTGGGCGAGCCCTACGGCTCACTGGTGCTCGCGGTGGCGGTGACGATCATCGAGGTCGGCCTCATCGTCACCCTGATGGTCTCCGGCAAGGGCGACACCTCGACCCTCGCGCGCGACACGGTGTTCGCCGCGGTGATGATCACCTGCAACGGCATCGTCGGCATCTGTCTGCTCGCGGGGTCCCTGCGCCACGGGATGGTCGTCTTCAACAAGGAGGGCACCGGTGGGGCCCTGGCAACGGTCGCCACCCTGGCCACCGTCTGTCTCGTGCTGCCGACGTTCACGACGAGCCATCCCGGGCCGGAGTTCTCGACGCCGCAGCTGGCCTTCGCGGCGGTCGCGTCGATCCTCCTCTACGTCCTGTTCGTCCTCACCCAGACGCGTCGGCACCGCGACTTCTTCCTCCCGCTCGACCGGCACGGCGACCTCATCGACGACGACGGGGGCCACGCGCCGCCGCCCGGAAGCTCGTGGAAACTGAGCCTGGTCCTCCTCCTCGCCTCCCTCGTCGCGGTCGTGGGCGAGGCCAAGACGCTGTCGCCGGCAATCGACTCCGCGGTCGCCGCGGTGGGGCTGCCACCGTCCTTCGTCGGCGTCGTCATCGCGGTGCTGGTGCTGGCCCCCGAGACCCTTGCCGCGGTCAACTCGGCGCGGCGCAACCGGATGCAGATCAGCCTCAACCTGGCCCTCGGCTCGGCGATGGCGAGCATCGGGCTGACCATCCCGGCGCTCGCCGTCGCGACGATCTGGCTGGACAGCCCGTTGCTGCTCGGACTGGGAGCGACCCAGATGGTGCTGTTGGCCATCACGGTCGTGGTCGGCATGCTCACCGTGGTACCGGGTCGAGCCACCCGGCTCCAGGGTGGCGTCCACATCGTCCTGCTCGCCGCCTACGTCTTCCTCGCCGCCAACCCCTGAGATCTGTCGTGTACGTGCCACACCACTTCGCCCTCGAGGACCTCGACGAGATCCGGTCCCTGGTCCGCGACGTGCACGTGGGCCAGCTGGTCACCGTCGGGCCCGACGGCGTGCCGGATGCGACGCTGCTGCCGGTCCTGTGGGAGGACGACGAGGTGGTCGTCCACCTGGCCCGCGCGAACGAGCACTGGCGGCGGATCGCCGACGGCTCACCCGGACTGGTGGTCGTCACCGGACCCGACGCGTACATCACCCCGCGCTGGTATGCGTCGAAGCGCGAGCACGGGCGCGTGGTGCCGACGTGGAACTACTCGGTCGTCCAGCTGTCCGGGCCGGTCACCGTGCACGACGACGTCGACTGGCTGCGTGAGGCGGTCACCCGGCTCACCACGCGGCACGAGGGACGGAGCGCCGACGGCGAGCCCTGGCACGTGGGCGACGCGCCCGAGCGGTTCGTCTCCGGGCAGCTGCGCGCGATCATCGGGGTGTCCCTCGCTGTCACGCACGTGGAGGCCAAGGCCAAGCTGAGCCAGAACCGGTCCGCCGAGGACCAGGCGGGGGTCGTCGACGGGCTGGTCGACTCAGCCGACTTGGGTGCTTCAGCCGTGCGCGAGGCGATGGTCCGCATACACAAGGGTCACTGAAAACCGGCTTGGGCCAACGGATGCAGGAGCTCGCGCTCCTCGTAGGACAAGTGTGAGAGCAACGCGTCCGTGACGAGGTCCAGGACCTCCTGCAGCTGCACGGTCCCGGCTTCCTCATCGGCGACCAACACCACCAGGGCGCGGTCCAGGTGGTCCAACAGGTCGGCGATGACCTCGTGCTCCTCATGTAGCCGGTCGAGAACCGCGCCGGTGCCCTCGACGCGACGCAGGTGCGGGAAAACGCTGACGTCCTCGAGAGTGTGGTGCCCGGTGACGATGCGGCAGTACTGCTCGCAGTAGGCCCCGAGCGTCCAGTTGTTCTGGCGCAACGTCATCCGGTTGATCGCCGAGCGCGCGTCGCCGACGGACGTCCGGCCCTGGGCGACCTGGTCGACGATGTCGCGCAACCGCGCCAGCTCGGACCGCAGGGCGTCGTGGACGTCGATGAGGTGCTGCGGCGCAGCCTGTTGCACGGCGGAGTAGGCGAACTCGGACGGGACCGGGAAGGTCGGGCGCGTGCTCTCGTCCCACGCGGCCTGGTCACTGAACCGCGTGCCGTCGTCCGGCGTGGGGTGGACGTCCAGACGCGAATCGGGTTGCGACGCAGGCGCGCTCGTCGTAGCGATCGGTGCTGGTGAGGGCGTGGACGCGGCGCCGCGACGGCCCTGGTCGACGAGGTCGCGGACGAGGGGAGCGACCTCCTCACCGAACCGGCGGACGTCGTCGACGTCGTCGGTGCCGAGGATGAAGGTGCTCATGCCGTGCTCCAGGGTGAGGGCGGCGAGCTGGTCCGCCCAGTCCTCCGGGGTGCCCTGGAGTCCACGACCACTTCGTCGTGCGCCAAAGGAACCCGACACGTTGTAGAGGCGGCGGACCGACGCCGGGTCGCGTCCAGCGCTCCGGGCAGCAGTGTCGATGGTGTCGTTCATGCCTCCGAGGACGTCGGGGTCGGCGTAGCCCATGCTCGGAAGCCAGCCGTCCGCATACCGGCCGGTGAGTCTCAGCATGCGTGGCTTGTAGGCCCCGAGCCAGATCTCCACGGGGTGCGCGGGAGCCGGTCCGGGGTGGAGGCCGGAGACGCGGTGGTGGCGACCCTCGACGTGGACCGAGCGCGAATCCGCCTGCCACACACCGCGAATGACCTCGATGCCCTCCTCGAGGGCGTCAACGCTCTGCTTGGCGGAGAGCCGAGTGCCACCCGCGGCAACGATCGCATCCGAGAACGCGCCGGCGCCGAGGCCCAGGTCGACGCGGCCGCCGGTCACCAGGTCGAGGGTGGCCACGCTCTTGGCGAGGACGACGGGCGGGCGGAGCGGCAGGTTCGCGACGTTGAGGGCGACGCGCAGGCTGGCACTGCGCGCGGCGATCACGCTGAGCAGGGTCCAGGCGTCGACGTGGCGGGCCTGATACGGATGGTCCTGGACGGTGACGAGGTCGAGTCCGCTCACCTCGGCGACCTCGGCGAGCAGGAGCACGTGGTCGAGGTTCGCGGCGTTGGGCGTCGGGAACAGCCCGAACCTCAGCTCCTGCCCGTAGTCCACCTACTCACCCTAAGCAGCGGCGCACGGCGACGACGCGGGGCATCGCATGGCGACGACGCGGGCACCGGGTGGGGCGCTGGGACCCCGGACAGCCTCGCCTCGCGCGCGCCGGTGCTTGGCCCAATTACGCTGTCCCAGAAGCGAATCGATCGCCCAGGCTCTTGCGCGGAGCGGCGGTGCAAGGTAGACTTCGAACATCAGTTCGAACGGGGGGACGGTGCGGTGACAGATCTGGAGGCAGCCACTCTGCCCGACCGAATCGGCGAGGCATTCGCGCTGTTGGGGCTTACGGAGGACTCGGCATCTGACGCCGCCGACCTGATCCCGGCAGCCGAACAGGCCAGGTGGGCCGCCGTTGAGGCGTCCTTCCACGACCAGCCGGTGTCAACGCTGGCTGGGGACTGGGTGGCGGAGGAGCTCCGAGTGATCGAAGCCGTCGAGGTAGTCAAGGCCTGGGCCGATGCTCGTGGCCTTGCCGCTCTGCGCCGACTGCATGAGGCGGTCGGGATGGTGGTTCAGGAGAACGCCGACTGGATGGCGCAGTCCGACGGTGACATCGCGTCGTTCGCGACGGTTCAGGGCGAGACGATGACAGCGAGCGTGGACGAGGTCGCGCTGGCGACCGGACTGCCCGAAGGACGGGTCGCCGACCGCCTCACGCTCGCCTTGGACGAGGAGCAGCGTGCCACCCCGCTGCTGGACGCCCTGAGCCGAGGCGAGGTGACGCTGGCCCGGGCGCTCCGGATCCAGCACGCGACCCGCGAGCTCGACCCCGAGGTGGCTCGCGCGGTGGCCCTCCGTCTGCTGGCGCGAAACAGCGACGGTTCGGTCCGTTCTCACCGGTCCTTCACCCGGGAGCTGCGCCGCCAGGTCGCGGTCCACACCCCCGACCCGCGCGCCGCGCGAGCGGAGGCGCTGAGCCAACGCTGCGCATACGGATGGCTGGAGGCCGACGGCACCGGCCGGCTCACCGTGACCGGCGACGGCGCTCGGATCACCGCGGCGCTGGACCGCGTCGACGGGCTCGCCCGTCACCTGCGGGCGGCCGGTGATCAGCGGACGTTGGCCCAACTGCGGTCCGACGTGGCATTGGACCTGTTGCTGTACGGCTGGGCGGACGCCGAGAGCGGAGCAGGCACGTTCGTAAGCCAGGCACCGCCGGCCCGGGTGAACCTCGTCGTCGGGTTGACGACACTGTTGGGTCTCGACGAGCAACCGGGCGAGATCCCCGGACACGGCTTCGTCCCCGCCGCGATGGCCCGGAACATCGCTCTGAGCGCCGGGTCCGTCTGGCGACGACTGGTCACCGATCCGCTCGACGGGACGGCGCTCGAGCTGTCCACCGGGCGGTACCGGCCGACCGCGCAGATGGCTGAGCAGGTCGCCGCGCTCGACGCGATGTGCCAGGCGCCGGGGTGCACAGTGCCCGCCGACCGATGCGACATCGACCACCAGCGGCCTTGGCCCCAGGGCGAAACCGAGGTCCGGAATCTGCGACTGCGGCACCGCCGACACCACAACCACAAGACGCGCGGCACCTGGCGGACCGAGTCGACGGCTGACGGCGGAACCCAGTGGGTCACGGTCGGTGGCCGCGAGTACCTCACCCAGCGATACGTCTACGAGGATCCACTCACCACACCGGTCAGCGCCGACGAGATTCAGGCCGCCGACCAGGTCGCGCCACCGTTCTGAGGTCCTGTTCAGCCGCGCAGGTGGACGACCCGCTCGACCAGCAGGGCCAGACCGACGACGACCATCGCCGCGCCGGCGACCCGTGATGTCACCCATGCGACTCCCGGACGGGAGCCGAGAGCGCGATCAGCCGCGAGGCCCAGCGGCAGGTAGAACAGCGCGCAGATGGCGATGAACACCCCACCCAGCGTCGCCAGCTGCAGCGGGGCGGGCCACCCGACGGTGCGGGTGAACTGAGGCAGGACCGACAGGAAGATCAGCAGCCCCTTGGGGTTCATCGAGCTGACCCCGACACCGCGGACGAGGTACCGCAGCCGCGATGAGGCCAGGGCTTCCGTCGGACCAGCGTCGACCCGGGCCGGCGCGCGCAGGGTGCGCACGCCGAGGTAGGTGAGGTAGGCGGCCCCGGCCAGGGTCAGGGCCGTCAGCGCCGCGGGCGCGCTGGCGACCAGCGGACCGACCCCGGCCGCCACAGCGGCGGTGACCAACGCGTAGCCCAGCAGGATCCCCGCCACGACAGGTAGCACGACATGGTCGCGTGTCCCCGCGGCCAACACGTACGCCCAGTCCGGTCCCGGCACCACGACCAACGTGACCGCGATCGCCGCGAACCCCAACACTGCCGACAGCTCCATGGCCGGAACGATAGAGAGAACCAGCCCGAAAGTGCTTGCGACTTCTTCCACGTGGAAGTACAGCAGTGGAAGGATCAACGCTGTGGACCGCCTCGACCGGAGGATCCTTGCGGAGCTGCAGTCCGAGGGCCGACTCAGCCTCACCGATCTGGCCAGCCGCGTCGGCCTCACCGTGTCGCCGGCCCACCGCCGGGTCCGCGACTTGGAGCAGTCCGGAGCCATCGTCGGGTACCGCGCCGTCGTCGACCCCAGGGCGCTGGGCCTCGGCTTCGAGGCGCTCGTCTTCGTGACGATGAACCAGGAGGACCGCGCCACCTTGCTCGGCTTCGAGGAGGCCGTCGCCGCCGTCCCCAACGTGCTCCAGGCCCAGCGCCTGTTCGGCGACCCCGACTACCTGCTGCGGGTCCGCACCACCGATCTCGACGCCTACGCCCGGCTCGAGGACGACGTCCTGTCCACCCTTCCCGGCGTCCGCCGGCTCAACTCGACCCTGGTGATGAAGAACATCGTCCTCGACCGCCCGTACCCCACTGACCTCACCTGACCGATACGGACCGGGATCGGGTGTAAGCAGGACGGATGAGCCTTCCCGAGCAGCCCGCATACCCGCCTGTCCGCTACACCGGCGACACCGGCGAGGTCACCGCGACCATTCGGCCCAGCGATCACGAGCCGGAGCTCGTCTACCCCAAGGGAACGCGCGTTCATCACCTGGCGACCGTCGCCGGCACCGACGGCCTGTTCGGGCTCTACCGCTGGGAGTTCGGCCCCGGCGTCGGCGGTCCCGACCCGCACTTCCACCGGACCATGGCCGAGTCGTTCTACATCCTCACCGGCGAGGTCGAGATCTACGACGGGCGCGGCTGGGTCACGACCCGGCCCGGCGACTTCGCCCACGTGCCGCCCGGTGGCCTGCACGGGTTTC
>DASTNV010000034.1:0-3702 GCA_035762725.1 Lapillicoccus sp.
TCCCTAGTACGAGAGGACCGGGATGGACGAACCTCTGGTGTGTCAGTTGTCCTGCCAAGGGCACCGCTGATTAGCTACGTTCGGAAGTGATAACCGCTGAAAGCATCTAAGCGGGAAGCACGTTTCAAGATGAGGTTTCCATGGGGCTTGCCCCGAGAGGCTCCCAGCCAGACGACTGGGTTGATAGGCCGGATGTGGAAGTGCAGTAATGCATGAAGCTGACCGGTACTAATAAGCCGATAACTTGACTACACCACAATCTTTTTGATTGCTCGCGTCCACTGTGTTGTTCCCGAGATACGGTCGGTAGCCCGACCCTCATATCTCCATAGAGTTTCGGCTGTCATAGCGAAGGGGAAACGCCCGGCTCCATTCCGAACCCGGAAGCTAAGCCCTTCAGCGCCGATGGTACTGCACTGGTGACGGTGTGGGAGAGTAGGACGCAGCCGGACATACTTTGATGAGCGCCCCGCCTGAATTTGCGAATTCAGGCGGGGCGCTTTGTCATGTCCGCTGGTCATATCCGGACGCCGTCACTCGGCCTGCATACGAGCCGACTAGGGTTTGCGCCATGAGTCAACAGGACCGGTCCGGCGGTCGACCGGACCGCCGGCGGGAAGGTCGCCCGGGAGCGCCGCGAGCGGGTCGCCCCGGAGCCCCGCGAAAGGGCCGGCCCGGTGGCGACACTCCGCGCGGGCCGAGGACGGACGAGAACCGCGGCGGCCAACGGCTCACCCCGAAGGCCCCCCGCAAGCCGGAGCCGGCGATCGCCGAGGGAGTGACCGGTAAGGAGCTGGACCGGTCGGTCTGGACCCAGCTGCGCACGCTGAGCAAGGAGAACGCCGAGGGCGTCGCCCAGCACCTCGTCATGGTCGCGCTCCTCCTCGACACCGATCTGGACGCCGCCCAGGCCCACGCCGAGACGGCGGTGCGTCGGGCCGGCCGCGTTCCGGCCGCCCGAGAGGCGCTCGGGCTCGTCGCCTACCGCCAGGGCGACTGGGCCAAGGCGCTGGCCGAGTTCCGCACCGTTCGGCGGCTCTCCGGTTCCTCGCACCTGTTGCCGCTCATGGTCGACGCCGAGCGCGCGCTGGGCCGGCCCGACCGGGCCCTCGAGCTCGCCTCCACCCCCGAGGCCCGGACCCTGGCGCGCGACGAGAAGGTGGAGCTGGCCATCGTCGTCTCGGGGATCCGGCGCGACCAGGGCCAGCTCGACGCCGCGGCCGCTGGCCTGCGGTTGCCCGAGCTGGACCCACGCCGCCGCAAGGCCTGGAGCGCGCGGCTGTTCTACGCGTACGCCGAGGCGCTCCTGGCCCTCGGTGACCGCGCCGGGGCCCGTGAGTGGTTCGGCTACGCGGTCGACGCCGACGAGAACGTCGAGACCGACGCCGCGGAGCGGGTGGACGAGCTCGACGGCGTCGCGCAGGTCGATCTCCTGGAGGACGACGACGAGACCGACGCCGACGACCGTGGCTGACTCGCTCGCCGCGCGCTACACCGGCGTGGTGTGCGACCTGGACGGCGTCGTGCGCCGTGGATCCGCGGCCGTCCCGTACGCCGTCGAGCAGCTCACCGCCCTCACTGCCCCGGTGGTCTACGCCACCAACAACGCGTCACTCACTCCCCAGGATGTCGCTGACCAGCTCGCCGGGCTGGGCCTGCCGGCTGGACCCGAGCACGTCGTCACCAGCTCGCAGGCCGGCGCGGCTCACGTGGCCGACCGGTTCGCTGCGGGCGCGTCGGTCCTTGCCGTCGGCGGGCCAGGAGTGGCGGCCGCACTGGCCGAGGCGGGGATGACTCCGGTGACGACAGCCGAAGCCGGCGTGGTGGCGGTCCTCCAGGGCTACGGCCCCAACGTCACCGCGACCGACCTCGCGGAGGCGGCCTACGCCATCGAGGGCGGCGCGACCTGGGTCGCGACCAACCGCGACGCCACGCTGCCGACCCACCGCGGCATCGCACCCGGCAACGGCGCGCTCCTCGGCGCCGTAGCGACCGCGACCGGCGTCCAACCCGCGGTGGCCACCGGCAAGCCGGAGCCGCCGCTCTACAACCTCGCGGTGACCCGTCTGGGCGTCCCGAAGCCGCAGGTCCTGGCCATCGGCGACCGGCTCGACACCGACATCCTCGGCGCCATGAACGCCGGCCTCGACTCGCTGTGGGTGCTGACCGGCGTCGACGACCTCGTCTCGTTCGCCCGGGCGCCGGGTCGGCCGACCCCGATGTATGCGGCGCGCGACCTCCGTGCCCTCGCCGCACCGCCGTTGGTTCCGGTGCGGGACGGCGACGACTGGGTATGCGGCTCGGTGCGCCTGATAGTGCAGTGGGAGTCGGGTGACGTCCGGGTCGACGGTGCCGCCGACGACCTGGACGCCCTGGTCGCGGCGGGGGCCGCCGCGCTGGCCTTCGGGCGGGATCAGGCCGGGGTCCCTCACGACGCGCTGACCCGCGTCGCCGGCGCGGTGGCGAGCCGACTGGGCTGAGCCGTAGCGTGGACCGGCAACGGCGCCGGGACCCTCGGCGCAGCGGCGAAGGGGATATGAGTCATGGCGATGGATGGATTCCGCGGGTACCTCCAGCTCGCATCGGGGTTGGCCGAGATGTCGAAGGCCAGGGCCACCGAAGCGGCCTCGGCCCTGCTCACATTGACCGGTGGCCTGTCGAGCGCCCGGTCGGGCAAGGACGTCCAGGTGCAGGTCCAAGACCTCGCCGAGGAGCTCCTCGCCGCCGCCGCTGCGAACCGGCGCAGCCTCATCGCCCTGATCCGCAGCGAGGTCGAGCGCGCGATGGCGATGGCCCCGATCCCGCCGGACGAATTGGACCGGGCACGCGCCGCCGTGGCCAAGCTCTCGGCTGACGTCGAGGAGCTGCGCGCCCAGGTGATGGCCAACCCCGCGGTCGGCGAGGTCGCGGCGAAGCTAGGTCTGGCCGGCCGCACCGTCAGCCGCCCGGCCGACCCGTTCGCCGGCGACGATGACGGCGTCGTCGTCGACGTCGCGTTCACCGAGCCCGCCTTCACCGCAGCCGCCGAGCCGCCGTCGCCGGCACCGCCGCGCCGCCGTCCGCCGCGCAAGCAGATCGCCGATCAGGCCGCCACCCGTCCGGTTACGTCCGACGCCACCACGGACGCGACCCAGGCCGCGGCGGAGCCGCGTACCGAGACCGGCGCCTCGACCACCCCGGCGACGACCAAGGCCGCTGCCACCAAGCGCACTGCCTCGAAGAGGACCGCGGCAAGGAAGACCGCGGCAAGGAAGACCGCGGCGAAGAAGACGGCCACCACGACACAGGCGGCGAAGAAGTCCGCACGTAAGAAGACTGCGGCCACCAAGACGGCGGCCCAGAAGACCGCGGCCCAGAAGACGGCGGCGAAGAAAGCCGCGGCCACGAAGACGACCACGAAGAAGACGACCGCGAAGAAGGCCACAGCGAAGCGGGCCCCCAGGTCCGGCAGGACTGGCAGCGGCACCAGCGGGAGCAGCGCGTGACGGTCGACGACTCCCAGGTGACACCGCCGGAGGAGGACGACGCACGCTCGGGGGACATCGAATCCCGGCCGGGGACCGTGGAAACGCCACCGGCGACGGGCGACGAGGCGGTTGACGCCGCGCTCGAGCGGCTCCACGAGCGCGCCGAGTCCGGCACGCTCGACGAGCAGGCCGAGGCGGCGGAGACGACCCACCGGGCGCTGCAGGACCGGCTGTC
>DASTNV010000035.1:0-13514 GCA_035762725.1 Lapillicoccus sp.
CCTGGAAGCTCCCCTACTTCCTCAACCCGCGGCGCGACGGTGCGGTGCTGCCGATCGTCCACCTCAACGGGTACAAGATCGCCGGCCCGACGGTGCTCGGCCGGACCAGCGACGAGGACGTCGTCGCCTACCTCAGGAGCCAGGGCTGGGACCCCATCGTCGTCGAGGGGAACGATCCCGAGCAGGTGTTCCGGGACCTGTGGGCCGCGCTGACCCGTAGCCACGAGCAGATCCTCGAGCTGCGAGCGGCCACCCGCGACGGCAAGGCCAGCGAGCAGGTCCGGCACACCTGGCCGGCCATCGTCCTGCGCACCCCGAAGGGCTGGACCGGGCCGCACGAGGTCGACGGCACACAGGTCGAGGACACCAACCTCAGCCACCAGGTCCCGCTCTCCGGCATCAAGGACAACCCCGAGCACCTGCGGCTGCTCGAGGACTGGCTCCGGAAGTACCGGCCCGACGAGCTGTTCGACGAAAGTGGGCGACTCGTCAAAGAGCTGCGCGCCCTCGCTCCCCAGGGCGACAAGCGGATGTCGGCCACCCCCTTCGCCAACGGCGGCCGGCTCCTCACCGACCTACCCATCAAGGACCTGCACACCTACGCCCTCGATGTCGACCGAGGCCGGACCTCGCACGAGAGCACCCGCCCGCTTGGCGAGCTCATGCGGGACGTGTACGCGGCCGACGTCACCGAGGCGGGCGGCGGCACGTTCCGGCTGTTCTGCCCGGACGAGACGGCCAGTAACCGGCTGCAGGCGGTGTTCGAGACCACCGATCGCTGCTTCCAGGCGCTGCTCCGCCCGACCGACCAGCAGATCTCCGCCGACGGCCGGGTCATGGAGGTCCTGTCCGAACACCTGTGCTCGGGCTGGCTGGAGGGGTACCTGCTCTCCGGCCGGCACGGCGTGTTCGCGACCTACGAGGCGTTCGCCATGGTGTCCGCGTCGATGACCATCCAGCACGTCAAGTGGCTCCAGCACGCGCAGGAGCTGGCCTGGCGCGAACCCGTGTCCTCGCTCAACATCCTGCTGACCAGCACCTGCTGGCGGAACGACCACAACGGGTTCTCCCACCAGGGGCCTGGACTCATCGACTCGCTGCTGTCGCTGGCGCCGGGAGTTGTCCGCGTGTGGCTGCCGCCGGACGCCAACTCCGGACTGTCGATCATGGACCACTGTCTGCGCAGCAAGGACCACGTCAACCTCATCGTCCTCGACAAGCAGCCGCACCTGCAGTACCTCTCGATGGACGAGGCCAACGAGCTGTGCGCTCAAGGTGCCGGGATCTGGGAGTGGGCCTCGAACGTCCCCGCGGGCGAGGAGCCCGACCTCGTCATCGCCTCCTCGGGCGACGTCCCCACACAGGAGGCGCTGGCCGCGGTCGAGCTGCTGCGGGAGTGGACGCCGGAGCTCTCCGTGCGGTTCGTCAACGTCGTCGACCTCATGGCGCTGCTACCCGAGGAGGACCACCCGCACGGCTACGTCGACTCGGTGTTCGACGACCTCTTCACTCCCGACCGGCCGGTGATCTTCGCGTTCCACGGCTACCCGCGCGCGGTCCACCAGCTGGTGCACGGCCGGAGCAACCCGGGACGCTTCCACGTCCGTGGGTTCACCGAGCAGGGCACGACCACCACGCCGTTCGACATGGTCGTCCTCAACCGGGTGTCTCGGTACCACCTCGCGATCGAGGCGCTGCGCCGCAGCCTCAAGCGACCGCCCCGCTGGCACGAGCTGACGGCCCATTGCAACGACATGCTCGCCCGGCACACGCCGTACATCCGGGAGAACCTCGTCGACATGCCCGAGGTGCGCGACTGGACCTGGCGCGGCTGACCGTGGTCACCAGCGTCTACCTCGCCTCGTCCGAGGGTCAGTCCGGGAAGTCGGCCGTCGCGGTCGGGATCATCGACCAGCTGAGCCGCCGGGTCGGCCGCGTCGGCGTGTTTCGGCCGGTGGTGCGCACGGCCGACGCGGACGACGACCACGTCCTCGACCTGCTCCTCTCTCGCGTGGAGCCATCCGGGGACGCTCCCGCTCCGCTGACCGCCGAGGAGGCGGCGGGCGTCTTCTACGACGACGTCCACCACGACCCCGAAGCCGCAATGGCGACCATCGTCGACCGCTACCACGCGGTCGCGCACCGGTTCGACGCCGTCCTCGTCGTGGGCTCGGACTACACCGACGTCGCCTCCCCCACGGAGTTCTCCTTCAACGCCCGGGTCGCGGCCAACCTCAACTGCCCGATGATCCTCGTGGTCTCCGCGCGCGACAAGACGCCCGACCAGGCGCGCACGGCCGCCGACATCGCCGTCGACGACGCCCGTCACCACCACGCGTCCGTCCTGGCCGTCATCGCGAACCGCGTCGACCCCGAACACGTCCCGGCGACGGTCGCGGCGCTCTCGGGGGTCGCCGGCGGCGTACCCGCATACGCCATCCCCAGCGACCCCGTCCTCGACTCGCCCACCGTGCGGCAGCTCCTCGCCGCATCCCGCGGCACGCTCCTCTACGGCGACGAATCGCGGCTCGACCACGAGTCGTCCGGTCTCCTCGTGGCCGCAATGACCATGCCGAACGTCCTCGACCGGCTGTTCGAGGGATGCGTGGTCATCTCCCCCGCCGACCGCGCCGACGTCCTGCTCGCCCTTCTCCTGGCGCACCGGGCCCAGACGTTCCCGTCGCCGGCGGGGATCGTCCTCAACGGCGGCTTGGATCTGCCGTACTCGGTCGAGCGCTTGGTCAACGGTCTCGACGTCCACGTCCCGATCATCACGACGACCGCGGGGACGATGCGCACAGCCGCCGACCTCTACGCGGTGGCCCCCCGCCTCACGCGGAACTCGATCCGCAAGGTCGAGACCTCGTTGCGGATCTTCGACGAGCACGTCGACGGGCCCGCTCTGCTGGACCGGCTCGACGTCAGCCCCACGAGTGTCGTGACCCCGCTGATGTTCGAGCACCAGCTGATGGACCGCGCGCGAGCAGCGGACAAACACATCGTCCTCCCAGAGGGCGAGGAACCGCGGATCCTCGAAGCCGCCGACCAGCTCCTGCGCCGGGGTGTCGTCCGGCTGACCCTGCTCGGCAGTCGCTCCGCCATCGCGGCCAAGGCCACGCTGCTCGGGCTCGACATCTCCGCGGCCGAGCTCGTCGACCCGCACGACGAGCCACTGCGAACCCGTTTCGCCGAGCGGTATGCGGCACTGCGTGGCCACAAGGGGGTCACGGCCGACCAGGCCCGCGACCTCGTCCTAGACGGCAGCTACTTCGGCACGATGATGGTCCTCGAGGGACTCGCCGACGGGATGGTCTCCGGGGCCATCCACACCACCGCGCACACGATCCGACCGGCCCTCGAGGTCGTGAAGACCACGCCGGGCGTGGCCATCGTGTCGTCGGTGTTCCTCATGTGCCTCGCTGACCGGGTCCTCGTCTATGCGGACTGCGCGGTCAACCCCGACCCGACCGCCGAGCAGCTGGCCGACATCGCCGTGTCGTCCGCGGCGACGGCCGCCCAGTTCGGGATCGAACCCCGCGTCGCGATGCTCTCCTACTCGACCGGAGGCTCAGGCAGCGGCGCAGACGTCGACAAGGTGCGCACCGCGACGGAACTGGTCCGAACCCGAGCACCGGAGCTGTCGGTCGAGGGGCCGATCCAGTACGACGCCGCCGTCGACATGGCGGTCGCCGCGACCAAGCTCAAGGACTCCCCCGTCGCCGGCCGGGCCACCGTGCTGGTCTTCCCCGATCTCAACACGGGCAACAACACCTACAAGGCCGTACAGCGCAGTGCCGGCGCGGTCGCGGTCGGCCCGGTCCTCCAGGGGCTGCGCAAGCCGGTGAACGACCTGTCCCGGGGCGCCCTGGTCCAGGACATCGTCAACACCGTGGCCATCACCGCCATCCAGGCCGAGGGGACGTCGTGACCACACCGGTGCTCGTCGTCAACGCGGGATCATCGTCGCTGAAGTACCAGCTGGTCGACGTGGACTCGGGCACGGCGATGGCGAAGGGCAGCGTGGAGCGCATCGGCGAGCGCACCTCGAAGGCCACCCACGAGAACGGCGGTGACGCGCATACCGTCGAAGGGCCGATCGCGTCCCACCGTGACGCGCTGGCCGCTGTCGCTGATGCGTTCCGAGACTACGGCCCGTCCTACGACGAAATCGGGCTGCTCGCGGTCGGTCACCGGGTCGTCCACGGCGGCGACCGGTTCAGCGACCCGGTGATCGTCACCGACGACGTGATGGCGGCAATCAAGGAGCTGGAACCCCTTGCGCCGCTTCACAACCCGGCGAACCTCGAGGGCATCCGGGTCGCCGCCGAGCGGTTCCCCGGCGTCCCGCAGGTCGCCGTCTTCGACACCGCGTTCCACCACGGCATGCCGACGCACGCCTACACCTACGCCGTCCCGAGGTCCTGGCGGGACGGGCACCAGGTCCGGAGGTACGGCTTCCACGGGACGTCGTTCGCCTACGTCACCCGCCGCACCGCCGAGTTTCTCGGCTGCCCGGCCGAGGACGTCAACCTCGTCATCCTCCACCTCGGCAACGGGGCCAGTGCGGCCGCCGTTGCCGGCGGTCGGAGTGTCGACACGTCGATGGGCCTGACCCCGCTGGAGGGCCTGGTCATGGGTACCCGCTCCGGCGACATCGACCCGGGTCTGTTCACGTTCATGGTGCGCACCGGCATGTCCGCGGACGACGTGGATGCCGCTCTCAACCGCGAGAGCGGGCTCAAGGGACTGAGTGGGACCAACGACTTCCGCGAGGTCGACGAGCTCGTCGCGGCCAACGACCCGGACGGCAGGCTCGCCTTCGACGTCACCACATACCGGCTGCGCAAGTACGTCGGAGCGTATGCGGCCGCGCTCGGCCGACTCGATGCACTCGTCTTCACGGCGGGCATCGGCGAGCACGCTCCGCGGCTGCGCGCCGCGGTCGCGCATGGGCTCGGCATCCTCGGGATCGAGCTCGACGACGAGGCGAACCTCGCCTCGGGAGGCGGCGACCGGCGAATCTCCAGCGCGGCCAGCCGGGTCGACGTTCTGGTCGTCCCGACCAACGAGGAGCTGGAGATCGCCCGCCAGTCCGCCGAACTTGTGGGGTCCGACCTGTCCGAACGGGGTGCCGCTCGTTCGTCTAGTAGGTGAGGGCGGGCACCCGGTCCGCCGGACGAGGAGAGTCACGATGACCCAGTACCTGGCTTTGACCTACACGCCGGACGTGGACTGGACCGCGCCCGAGCAGGCCGCCGAGATGCAGGAATACCTGCGGTTCGGCGCCGAGAACCGATCGGTCATCAGCAGTGGCGCGGCGCTGTACCCGACGAGCACCGCCACCGTGGTCCGCGTCAAGGGCGCCCGCGGCGGCGATGTCGTGACGACGGATGGTCCTTACGCCGAGACCAAGGAGGCGCTGACCGGCTACTACGTGCTGGAGGCCGACGACCTCGACCACGCGGTGCGCATCGCCGCGCAGATGCCGGCGGCCTGGAACGGCGCGGTGGAGATCCGTCCACTCGTGCCGGCGCAGGGGTAGCCGAAGCCCGCATGGACGTCGAGCAGTCGCTCGCCGAGACGGTTCGCACCGAGGGTGCCGCGGTACTGGCCACCCTCATCCGCTGGACCGGGGACATCTCCGTGGCCGAGGAGGCGCTCCAGGAGGCCTCGCTCGCCGCGCTTCGGGACTGGCCCCGGTCCGGCGTGCCGGTGTCTCCCCGGGCGTGGCTCATCACGGCTGCGCGGCGGAAGGCGGTCGACCTGGTGCGCCGCGAGGGGGCCCGTCGCGACAAGGAGCGGGAGGGAGTGGAGCTGATGGACCTTCACCGACCTGACCCACTCGACGACTCCGTGCTCGCCGACGACCTCCTCCGGCTGCTCTTCACCTGCGCCCACCCGAGTCTGGCCCCCGAGGCGCAGCTGAGCCTCGCTCTGCGCACCCTCTGCGGCCTCTCGATGCCCGAGATCGCGGCCGTGCAGCTGACCAGCGAGGCGGCCGTCGCCAGACGGATCACCCGGACCAAGCAGAAGATCACGGTCGCGCAGATCCCCTACCGCGTGCCGGACGACGCCGAGCTGCCCGACCGGCTCCCGGTGGTCTGCGCGGTGATCCACGCGCTCTACACAGCCGGGCACGCCCCGCGCGACGGGATGGACGTCGTCCGCGTGGACCTGTGCGACGAGGGCGTCCGGCTGGCCCGGCTGCTCACGACGCTGCTGCCGGACGAGAACCTCCCCGTCACGCTCCTCGCCCTGCTGCTCCTCACCGAGGCCCGGCGTCTGGCTCGTGTCGACACCGAGGGCGAGGTCGTCGTACTGGCCGACCAGGACCGGAGCCGGTGGGACCACGAGAAGATCGCCGAGGGCGCACGGCTGCTGGACGGGAGCCTGCGCCGAACCGCGGGCTGGGCGGACGCGTACCAGCTACAGGCGGCGATCGCCCTGGAACACGACCGGGCCGAGAGCTATGAGACGACCGACTGGACCGAGATCGTCCGCCTCTACGACCTCCTGCTCTCCGTGGCTCCGTCGTTCGCGGCGGCGCTGGCCCGCGCGGTGGCGGTCGCGGAGCGCGACGGTCCCGAGGCGGGGCTCACAGCGCTGGATGACCTGCCCTCATCGGCCCGGCTGGACGCGGTCCGGGCCGAGCTCCTCAGCCGGGCCGGTCGACCGGACGAGGCGGTGGCCGCCCTCGATCGATCCCTCTCCGAACCGGCGACCGAGCCGGAGCAGCGCTACCGGCGCCGCCGTCGCGCGGAGCTCAGCCGGGATGCCGGTTCAGCGCTGGTACCAGGGCACCAACCGGGCGCGACCCACGGTATGGAAAAACAGGTTGAACCCGAGCACCGCGGGTGACGCGTCGGCGACGTCTAGCGTCTCGACATCGACCGCGTGGACGACGACGAAGTAGCGGTGCGGGATGTGGCCCTCCGGCGGCGCGGCACCGACGAACCGGCGCTGACCCGAGTCGTTCCGCAGCTGCACGGCGCCATCGGGCAGGCCCGAGCCCGTGTCGTCGCCGGCGCCGCTCGGGAGTGAGGTTGTCGTCACCGGGATGTTGGCGACCGCCCAGTGCCAGAACCCCGAAGCAGTCGGGGCGTCAGGGTCGTAGACGGTGACCACGAAGCTCTTCGTGCCCTCGGGGAAGCCAGACCACTCCAGCTGTGGCGACACGTCGTCACCGCCGGCGTCCATGATTCCGCTGACGTGCGGGTTGGGGAGCTGGTCGCCGTCGGTGACGTCGGTCGACGTGAGGGTGAACGACGGCACCTGGGGCAGCGCCGCATACGGGTCATAGATGTCCTCGGGCATATCCGCACCGTAGCCCCGGTTCTCGGGGTCAGGCGAGCCGGGCCAACGCCTCCAGGGAGCGGTCCGCGTGCACGGTCATGCTGAACTCTGAGCGGATCACTTCGGCGATCCGCTGGTCCTCGCCGATGACGAAGGTGGCCCGCCGAACCGGCGTCGGGAACCGGCGCCGCACCCCGTAGGCCCGGGCCACCACGCCGTCGACATCGGCCAGCAGCGGGAAGTCCAGCAGCTGGTCCTCCGCGAACCGCTCGAGCTCGACGATGTCGGCGATCGAGACCCCCACGCGGTGCGCACCGGCCGCCGCGAACCGCGTCACCAGGTCCCGGAAGTGGACCACCTCGCGAGTGCAACCACCGGACCCAGGCGTCGGGAAGAAGAAGAGGACGACCGGCCCACGGAGCAGCAGCTGGCTCAGCTGCTGCACCTTGCCGTCCTGGTCGGGGAGGTGGAAGTCCGGCGCCCTCGTTCCTGGGACGAGCGTCCTCACCCGAGGGGTTCGGGACTAAGCCCCGGCCGGATTGCCGCCCGGGTCAACCAGTCGCGTAAAGGCTCAGGTTCGGGTGACGCTGCTCACCTATCCTGCGCGAGTGACCTTCTTCCGGGACCTGCGCACGCTGCTGCGCTACGGCGGGTTCCGGCGTCTCTTCTCGGTGAGACTCCTGTCCCAGTTCTCGGACGGTGTCTTCCAGGTCGCGCTCGTGTCGTCGGTGCTCTTCTCGCCCGAGCGCGCGCCGAACGCCAGCGCCATCGCGGCCGGGTTCGCGACGATCCTGCTGCCGTTCTCGGTACTCGGCCCGTTCGTCGGCGTCTTTCTCGACCGCTGGTCGCGTCGGAGGACGCTCATGGTCAGCAACCTCATCCGGGCCGGCCTCCTTATCCTTGTTGCGCTGCTGGTCAGCCAGGACAACGTCGGCCCGCTGTTCTTCGTCCTGGTCCTCGCCGCCTTCTCGGTAAACCGGTTCTTCCTCGCCGGACTCTCGGCGTCGCTCCCCCACGTCGTCGACCGTGATCTGCTCGTCACGGCGAACTCGGTCGTCCCCACCTGCGGCTCGCTCGCCTACCTCCTCGGTCTCGGCATGGGCGGTGTCCTCCACACGGCTACAGACTCGGACCCGACCGTGATCCTCACAGCGGCGGGGCTGTACCTGCTGGCCGCCGGCGTCGCATACCTCCTGCCGTTTCTCGGGCCCGATCTCGACAACGTCGGTGAGGACGTCCGCGCGGCGCTGGGCAACGTCGTCCGCGGACTGGTCGACGCCACCCGACACCTGCCGCGGCTGGGCCGTCTCGCCCTCACCATCGTCACCGCCGCCCGGCTCCCCTACGGGATGATGGTCGTCGGGCTGGTCCTCCTCTCTCGGAGCAACGTGGCTCCGGGCAATCTCGGCGGCGGGATGGCCGGGGCCGGGCTCGCGGTCGGCGCATCGGGGCTGGGCTTCGGCGTCGCGGCGATCGCCACTCCCTCGCTCACCCAGCTGTTCGGGCTGCGGCGCTACCTCGCGGCGTTGGCCCTGCTGGGGATGGTCATGCAGGTCTTCCCGGTGTCGCTGTTCACGCACTGGGCGATCGCGATCTCGGCGTTCGGGCTCGGCCTCACCACGCAGGGCATCAAGATCTGCGTCGACACCACGCTCCAGCGGATCGTCGGCGACGTGTTCCTCGGCCGGGTCTTCTCGATCTACGACGTCCTGCTCAACGTCGCCCTCGTCGTCGCAACGGTCATCGCGGCCCTGGTGATGCCGCCGGACGGTCGCTCGTATGCGATCCTCGTCGGCGCCTCCATCTGGTACCTCCTCATCGCCGTCGTCGTGGTGCGGTACTGGCCACGGCCGGCGGACCGCCTCGTAACAGAGCGGGTTCACTAGGGTTTGCTCGTGGTCGCCGTCCCGCCGCTCGAGCGCGTCACGGCCACGCGTTATGTGACGCCGCTGCGGGAGGGCGGTTCCCTGCCGGGGCTCGTCGAGGCCGACGACGACGGGATCTACGTCCTCAAGTTCCGGGGCGCCGGCCAGGGGGTCAAGGTGCTCGTCGCGGAGATCCTCGTGACGGAGATCGCGCGGCTGCTCGGGATCGCGGTCCCGCGGCTCGCGTTGGTGACCCTGGACGAGCAGATCGCCAAGTACGAGGCCGACGAGGAGGTCCAGGACCTCCTCAACGCCAGCATCGGGCTCAACCTCGGCGTCGACTTCCTTCCCGGGTCGTTCGGCTACGACGGCTCGGTACCGCCACCGGAGGACGCTGCCGCCCGGATCGTCTGGCTGGACGCCCTCACCGCCAACGTCGACCGCACCTGGAACAACCCGAACCTGCTGCTGTGGCACCGTCGCACGTGGGCGATCGACCACGGTGCCGCGCTGTACTTCCACCACGGCTGGCCCAGTCGCGAACCCGACCCGGTGCGGTTCGCCGGGCAGACCTTCGACGTCTCAACCCACGTGCTGCGCGAGGTGGCCGGCGACCCGCGGGCCCAGCACGACGAGCTGGCCGGCACGCTGACCCCGGCGGCTCTCGCGTCGGTCGTGGAGCTGGTCCCCGTGGAGTGGCTGGAGACGACGCCGTGGCTGCCCGATGCCACGGCGGTCCGGTCGGCCTATCTCGAGATGCTCCTGGCGCGCCTGGCCAACCCGGACCCGTGGGTCCCGGCGGTGGCCTCGTGATCGGGTACCAGTACGTCACCCTCCGCTGCGTGCCCCGCGTCGAGCGCGAGGAGTTCGTCAACGTCGGGGTCGTCCTGTATGCGCAGAGCGTCGACTTCCTGGAGTCGGCCCATCACGTCGACGAGGCGCGGTTGCGGGCGCTGGCGCCCGAACTCGACCTGGGCACGGTCGAGGAGCTGCTCTGCACGGTGCAGGCGGTATGCCGCGGCGACAGCGGGAAGGGCCTGCCTCACCTCGAGGGACTGGGCCGCCGGTTCGGCTGGCTGACGGCGCCGCGGTCGACCATCGTCCAGCCCAGTCCGCGGCACGGCGGGCTCTGCGCCGACCCGGCCGCCGAGCTGGAGCGGTTGATGACTCTGCTCGTCAAGCCCTGACCTCGGAACGCCGACCTCGCTCGCTGTCACCCGCCGAGAGGCCAGCTTCTGTCTTCATTCCGCCTGGATGAGGACAGAAGTCGGCCTCTCGGCGTGTGGGGGCCGCATCTCGGCTGGTGACAAACGGCCTGGATGCCGAAGTGTCGGGGGCTGATGATGTGCTGAGACACCACCACGACCGACTGGAGCGCCGGATGGCCATCGAGGATCAGCAGGCGGCGAGCGCTGCCGTCGGACGGCACGAGGGGGTCCGCGACCGCGGGCCGTGGCCGGCGCTCTGGGCCCTCGTCCTGGGCTTCTTCATGATCCTCGTCGACTCGACGATCGTCTCCATCGCGACGCCGGCGATCATCCGTGACCTCGGTGCCGACGTCAACGCGGTGCTGTGGGTGACCAGCGCCTACCTTCTGGCCTACGCCGTACCCCTGCTCATCACCGGACGGCTCGGTGACCGGTTCGGCCCGAAGTACCTCTACCTGACCGGTCTCGCCCTGTTCACCGGGTCATCCCTGTGGTGCGGGTTGTCGGGCAGCGTGACCATGCTCATCGTCGCCCGGATCTTCCAGGGCCTGGGGGCATCGATGATGACGCCGCAGACCATGGCCGTGATCACGCGGACCTTCCCGGCCGACAGCCGCGGGCGGGCCCTCTCGCTCTGGGGCGCCACGGCCGGCGTGGCCACCCTGGTCGGCCCTCTCCTGGGCGGCGTCCTCGTCGACGGCCCGGGCTGGGAGTGGATCTTCTTCGTCAACGTCCCGATCGGCGTGATCGGCTTCGTGTTGGCTCTGTTGCTCGTCCCGCGGCTCGCGACGCACGTGCACTCGTTCGACATCCTCGGCGTCGTCCTGTCGTCGGTCGGCATGTTCTGCCTGGTCTTCGGCATCCAGGAGGGCGAGACCTATGACTGGGGCACGATCGTCGGTCCCATCTCGGTCCCGCTACTCATTGCCGTCGGCGTCATCGTGCTGGGCATCTTCATCTGGTGGCAGAGCCGGATCCGGACCGAACCCCTGGTGCCGCTGCGTCTTTTCCGCGACCGCAACTTCTCGCTGTCCAATGCGGCGATCACCACGGTCGGGTTCGCCGTCACCGCAATGGCCTTTCCCTTCATGCTGTTCACCCAGACCGTGCTCGGTTACACGCCGACCAAGTCCGCGCTGCTCTTCATCCCCATGGCCGTCCTCGCCGGGGTGCTGGCGCCGGTCGTCGGCCGCCTCGTGGATACCGTCCACCCGCGGACCATCACCGCGTTCGGTCTGCTGCTGTTCTCGGCATCCCTGTTCTGGGTGAGCCGGGCCATGACGCCCGATGCCGCGATGTGGCAGCTGCTGCTGCCCGTGGCGCTGCTCGGCGTGGGCAGCGCGTTCGTCTGGTCGCCGTTGGCGGCCAGCGCCACGCGTAACCTGCCGCCTCAGTCAGCCGGCGCCGGCGCGGGGATCTACAACACCACGCGGCAGGTGGGGGCGGTGCTCGGTAGTGCGGCGATCGCCGCCCTCATCGAGGCTCGCCTGGCCGCGAACGTGCCCGGCTTCCACCCCGGGCAGGCCGGGGGGGCCAGCAGCGCCGCGATCGGCCAGGCGCTTCCGCCAGAGGTCGCGTCCGGCTTCGCCACGGCGATGTCGCAGGCCATGCTGCTGCCAGCGTGCGTGCTGCTCCTCGGCCTCCTCGCCGCGCTGTTCTTCGTCAAGCCGGGTGCGCCGGCTAGGTCGACCACACCGGCACCGGCGTCAGCGACGTAGCGCCCACATCGCGACGGCCGCCGCGGCGGCGACGTTGAGTGAGTCGACTCCGCCGGCCATCGGGATGCGGATGGTGAGGTCGGCGTCGCGGACGGTCCGCCGGGCCAGGCCGTCGCCCTCCGTCCCGAGGACCAGAGCCAACCGCTCCGGCGGGTCGTCGGCCAGGTCGTCGAGCGGGACCGCGTCCTCCTCGAGGGCGAGCGCCGCGACGGTGAAGCCCGCCGTGCGCAGTGCCGACATCTCCTGCGGCCACGGTTCGATCCGGGTCCACGGCACCTGGAACACGGTGCCCATCGAGACCCGAATCGCCCGCCGGTAGAACGGGTCCGCGCACCGCGGGGTCACGAGGATCGCGTCGATCCCGAGCGCCGCGCCGCTGCGGAACGCCGCACCGACGTTGGTGTGGTCCACGATGTCCTCGAGGACGAGCACCCGCCGCGCGTCGGAGAGCACCGACGCCACCGACGGCAGCGCGGGTCGCTGCATCGCCGCGAGTGCCCCGCGATGCAGGTGGAACCCGGTCAGCTCCTCCATGACGTCGTACTCGCCGACGAACACCGGTACCCCGTCCCGCTCTGCGTCGGCCACCACGTCGGCGAGGTCGGTGAGCCAGCGCTCGGCCATGAGGTAGGACCGAGGCCGGTGCCCCGCCGCCAACGCCCGGCGGATGACCTTCTCCGACTCAGCGATGTAGAGGCCGCGCTCCGGCTCGGTCCGGCGGCGCAACGCGACGTCGGTGAGTCCGACGTAGTCGGCCAACAGCGGAAGGTCAGCGGTCCCGGGACCGCGCGCGGCGCATACCTGCTCAGCAGTGACCCGGACCGGCATCAGGGGAAGAACACTAGTTTGACGATGGCCACCGTCCCGATGAGGACGATGAGGGCGCGCAGCGCGTTTGGCGGGATGCGCCGCCCCACTCGCGCACCGACGACCCCGCCGAGGAACGACCCGATGGCGATGTAGAGCACCACCCACCAGTCGATCGACTGGCGGGCGAAGAGGATGAAAGTGACGGCGGCGACGGCGTTGACGATCGAGCTGAGGACGTTCTTGTAGGCGTTGAGCCGCTGCAGGGGCTCGGCGCTGAGCGCACTGAAGATCCCCATGAGCAGGACGCCCTGCGCGGCACCGAAGTAGCCGCCGTACGCCCCGGCGACGAAGATGCCGATGCCCAGCGCCCAGGGATGCCACGACGGTTGCGCCTCGTCCTCGGAGCGGGCGGCGGCCCGGCGCTGCAGCCAGGGGCCGATGAGGACGAGGACCAGGGCCAGCGCGATGAGCACCGGGACGATGGCCTTGAACGCCTCTGGCGGCAGGACGAGCAGCAGCGACGCCCCGACGATGGAACCGAGGAAGGACAGCGGCCCCAGCCGCCACAACGTCCGGGACCGGCCCTTGAGCTCCTCCCGGTAGCCGAAGCTGCCGCTGAC
>DASTNV010000036.1:0-26058 GCA_035762725.1 Lapillicoccus sp.
ACCCGGCCCTCGCGGTACGCGATCTCGCCGTCGAGCATGGCGCCGGCCACGGCGAGGATGTCGAGGGCGGTGTTGTTGAAGAGGTACCGCGTCTCGGGCACCCGGGCCACGGCAGCGACGAACTCCTCCCGTGTGGCAGCGGCTCCGGCAACGTCACCCAACGCGGCCTGCGCGACCCCCCGACCGTAGAGGGTCATCGCCGTTGTCGTGCAATACAGCTCGCGGTCCTCGGGCAGCTGCTGGGCAACGAGGTCGGCCCAGCGTCCGAAGCGGACCAGGACGTGGGTCCGGAGCGGGACGAACGCCTCGAGCCAGTCGGCCATCGGCGGGCTCTCGATCCGCAGCAGCTCCGGAGTCAGCTGCTCGGCCAGCTCGTCGGCGGCGGCCATGGCGTCGCGGTACCGGCCGAGGAACATCGCCGAGTAGACGATGAAGTGCAGGTCGTGGGCGCGGTACAGGGAGTAGAAGTTCAGCGGGCCGGTGCGTTCGACGAAACGACGGTCAGCCGCGACCGCCAGACGGTTCGCGGTGATCGACGCGTTGTAGTCGCCGCAGAGGACGTCGAGGTGGCTGGCCATGTGCTGCAGGTGGCCGGCATCAGGGACCAGGCCGCGCAAGGCATCGGCGCTCGGCAGCGCCGCCTCCGGTCGCTCCGACATCTCGAGCAGGTGGATGTGCAGGTGCAGGACCATTGGGTGCCGGTCACCGCCGGGCATGGCCAGGGCCGCATCGAGCAGCCGCTCGGCCTCGATGGCGCGCGAGCCGGGAGCGGGCGCCCCGGTCAGCGGATCCCAGAGCGCCCACGCGGTGACGTTCACCAGAGCGTCCGCGGCCAGGGCGAGGACGTCGAGGTCACCCGGGAACGCCTCGGCCAGCTCGGCCATGGCGTCGGCGTATGCCGCATGGCCCGCCGGCCAGGTGCTCTCATCCTCCGCCAAGATCCCGTCGTACCGCTGGGTGAGGGCAGCCACGAGCCCCGGCCCGGGACCGTCCGCGTGGGCACCGGCGAGCGCCTCGCGGGCGAGATCCAGCTCGGCGCGCGCCCGGTCCAGGCTGGCGGTCCGGTCGACCGGGTCGAACGCCTCCCACCCCTTGTTGTAGTTCGGGCCGACGGAGTAGGCGATCCCCCAGTGCGCGGCCCACAGGTCCGGGTCCTCGGCGGCGGCCCGCTCGAAGCAGGTGACCGCCTCCTCGTGGTTGAAGGCGTAGGCCCACACCAGGCCGCGGTCGAACCAGATCTGCGCCGTCGGCGAGGCAGTCGCCACCGGCCGGGTGAAGTCACCGAGGTCGTAGTACACGGCGGTCACCGCCCGAGCGTACGTCCCGCGAGCGTGCTCTCAGGTGGTGACGCTGAGACCGGCGGCCACGGCAAACCCGAGAACGGCGGCCAGTCCGGCGATCCGCCCGGCCTGCTTCTCCGCCTCGGGGATCATCGCCCCCACGAGCATGACCAGCAGTGCGCCGGCCGCGAACCCGTCGACCAGTCCCTCGAACGGACCCCGCGTGACATTGGCGATGACGTACCCGAGCACGGTGGACACGACGCATACCAGTGCCACGGCCACCCAGAGCAGCAGGACGAAGCGCGCACTCTTGCCGTCGCGGAACATCGCCGTCGACGAGCCGATCGACTCCGGCAGGTTGGACACGAAGATGGCCATGAGCAGCGCGAGCGAGACCCCGGACCCGTGCGAGATCTGGATGCCGAGGACCGCCTGCTCGGGAATGCCGTCGAGCAGCCCGCCGAGGGCCAACGAGAGGCCGGCGACCCCGCCGGTCCGGATGGCCCACTTCTCGACGGCTCGGTCGGCGAAGTAGAAGACCAGCGCTCCAGCCGCCAGGCCGATCACCAACGGCCAGGGGCCGCCGGCCTGGTACCCACCGCGCGCCAGCTGGAACGAGATGCCCGCGATCAGCGCACCGGCGCCGAACCCCAGCACGAGGCCGAGCGCCTTGGGGTTCCAGGGCCGCAGGACGCCGAGTACCGCCCCGATCAGCAACGACGAGGCGGAGACCGCTCCCCAGGCGAGGCTCGCCCCCAATGCTCGCCCCCTCCGCGACGTCCGGCCCTACCGCGGGCCGACTCTAGTGGAGGGTCAGCGCAGGGCGGTGGCCATCGCCTCATACGGAGCGAGCAGCTCGGCCCAGCGGGAGCGGACGTCGAGTGCGTCGTCGCCGGTGAGGTAGGCCGCCAGCGACTCGGCGTGGATCTGCCACCCCGCTCCGTATGCGCCGATGGCCGACAGGGGTAGCCCACGGACCTCGAGGACGAGGAGGGTGCCGTCACCGTCGGCGTACAGCGTCGCCTCGTTGGTCTGGACGAACGGTTCGCCGCCGCGGCCGCGTTGCCGGGACTCGTCGGTCTCGCGGGTGGTGACGACGAGACGATGCGGCGCCTCGCAGTCCTCGATGCGACCGACGCTGTCGAGGTCGGCGCCGGGGATGTGCAGCCTGATCTCCCCGGCCTGGCGCAGGTCGCCCGCCACCTGTCCGTACCAACGGGCCAGGCGCTCGGGATCGGTCAACGCCGACCAGAGGTCGGCGGGTGCGGTGTCGTAGCGGCGCTCGATACGGACGACGCCGGCTCCGTCGGCGCTACGCAGGGTTCCGAGGAGGTCGGTCATGATGGTTAACGTACCCATTCAGTTACGTAACCGTCAAGGTACTCAAGACGAACGGTCCGAACGACAGGAACGAGCCGGTCGAAACGGCCCTCAGGACGTGATCCGGGCCCCGTTCCTGTCGATCGGTCCGCGGCGTAGGACGAAGGAGAGCCGGCGAGGGGACTCGAACCCCTAACCACTTGTTTACAAGACAAGTGCGCTGCCAATTGCGCCACGCCGGCCGGAAAACCGGGCGCCAGCCTAATGCGCCCGGAGAGCCGGAACGGCCCCGAGGCGGGTGCCTCGGGGCCGTCCCTCACGCCCGACAGCGTGGTGGAGCGAGGTTCACCTCACGCGGGGATGCTGAGCACCTGACCGACATAGATGAGGTTCGGGTCCTTCACGATCGAGGTGTTGGCCTGGTACAGGGCCTGCCAGCCACCCTTGACGCCCAGCTGCTGCGCGAGCTCACTGAGGGTGTCGCCGAGTGTGACCGTGACCGTCTTGCCCGACGCGGCCGGCGCCGTGTTGGTGGCCTTGGGAGCCGCCTTCGGAGCCGCCTTGGGCGTGGTGGCCTTCTTGGTGGTGGTCGACGGCGCCGTGCGGGTCGTCGACCGCGAGGTCGTGGTCGGAGCCGCCGTGCTGGCCGCGCCGCCGTTGGCCCTGGTCAGGCCGGCACGCTGACTACAGACCGGCCAGGCGCCCGGACCGGCGTCAGCCAGGACCTTCTGGGCGATGGCGATCTGCTGGTCGCGGGTCGCCTGGTTGGCGTATGCCGCGTAGGCGGTGCCGCCGTACGCCCGCCAGGTCTGCGCGGTGAACTGCAGGCCGCCGTAGAAGCCGTTTCCAGTGTTGATCGACCAGTTGCCGCCGCTCTCGCACTGGGCCACCGCGTCCCAGACGGAGGCCGCCTTGGCCTCGTTGGCCGTGGCGACGCCGGCCGCCATGGTCGCCGCGCCGGCGATGCCGACGCCCGCGAGCCGGGTCTTCATGCTGCGCAGCTTTTGGGCAGCGTGCTTTCCGCGATAGTGCATGGGTGTGCTGTGTCCTCTCCTGACGTGCGCATACGGGGTTAGCTGTCGGGATCGGGCTGTCAGGTGCCCTGCCGGATGGGACCGGCTCTCACCCCAGAGACCGCGCCAGAAGGCGGCCTTGCGTTGGGTCCCCCATCCTCGTCATGGCCCCGGACGATCCGGGGAGGTGCTCGCCTGACGAGGCTCAGCGCAGCGAGCACGCACCGAAATTGGGTCTATTCACCTATCCGTCGCCACGTCCGAACCGTTTCGTCCAGCAATGGCGACGCCATGACGGTAAGTCATGAATTGGCGTTTTCAAAGCCGAACCGAGACCTTTCCGTGACCTTTCCGTCTCCTGTGTGTGACCTCAGGCCCGGTCACGAATAAGGAAACGGCCACCAGGTCAGCTCGCCGTGCCGTGCAAACGCCAGCCCGGTGAGCACCAGCGTCGCGAGAACCAGCACCCCCACGACCACCATCGTGACCAGCTGGCCGCGAGCCACCCCGCGCACCAGCGACCGCGAACCGCGCCGCAGCGACGCGCCTCCCGGACCCCACCACCCGATGAGGATCCCGGCCGCGAAGCCGGCCGCGGCGGACGGCGCGAGCGCCGGTCCGACGTTGGTCGAGGTCAGTGCCGAGATGCCGAGTGTGGCGCAGAATGCGGCGGAGACCGCCACCAGTACGGGAACCAGCAGCCCGACCAGGGTGAGCCCGGCGGCGACGACGAGGTGCCATGGGCTGAGGGCGACGGCCATCGGGACGTCGGCCCGCCGCCGGCCGTACCGGTAGCGCCGCAGGATCAACGCGGTCACCGACCGGTCGCTGAACCGGGCCAGCCAGCACCACAGCACGGCCAGCAGGACCGCGACTCCGGGGTACGTCGCCGCCGTCGCGGTGAACGCCGCGGCGAGGGCGAGGAGTGTCCCGGTCCGCTTCGGTCGGTTGATCCGCGGGTCCGGCTCGCCGGGGTCGGCCTCCCAGGCCGCCTGCCAGTCGGACTGCTCGAGGTCGTCATCCTCCTCGTCCCAGTCCGGGTCCTCCGGCGCCTCCGCCGGCAGCGCGGAGGTCGAGCCGGACCGAGGGGGCACGGGGTCGATCCCGTATGCGGCGGGGTCAGCTCCGTTGGCGCCGTCCGGGTCGGCCCAGGCCGGCGCATACGGCTGCGCGCTCCGCAGGGTGGTGAGGTTCGTCGTCGCTGGGCCGCCCGACGCATACCGCTCGAGGGCGGCGACCACCTCGGCGGTCGGGGGCCGGCGAGCGGGGTCCGGGGAGAGGGCAGCGGCCAGCAGGGGGCTGAGCCGTGCGTCGACGCCGGTGAGGTCGGCCTCGCCCCGGCTGACCCGGCCGAGGACCACGTCCATGGGGCCGCGGCCGAACGGCGGCCGCCCCGACGCCGCGAAGGCGAGCGTGGCGGCCCACCCCCACCAGTCGGTGGCCTGGGTGACCGGGGAGCCGCCGATCACCTCGGGCGAGAGGTAGCCCGGCGTCCCCATGACCAGGCCACTGCTGGTCAGCCGGACGTCGTCGGCGATGTGGGCGATCCCGAAGTCGATGACGACCGGCTCGCCGTCCTCGAGGAGGACGTTGCCGGGCTTGAGGTCCCGGTGGACCACGCCCACCGAGTGGATCGCCTCGAGCGCCTCCACGAGGCCGCGGCCGAGGCGGACCAGCTCGCCGGGGCGCAGCGGCCCTTCGTCGGTGACGACGTCGTCGAGCGACGGGCCCGCGACGTAGCGCGTGACGAGGTAGGGCCGGTCGCCGGTGATGTCGGAGTCGATGACCGCGGCCACTCGGGAGCTGCGAATCCGAGTGAGGGTGTCGACCTCGCGCTCGAGGCGCCAGCGGGCCTCCGGGTCGTACGCGATGTGCGGGCGGAGGACCTTGATGGCGACCGCCCGGCCGTGGTGGTCCAGGCCGAGGTGGACGACGCCCATGCCACCCTCGCCGAGGCGCGAGACGAGCCGGTACGGCCCGAGACGATCCGCCTCGGGCGTGACCCCCCTCTCACCCGCCGGACGCGCGCGGGTGGGCCCGTGGTCGAGCGCCATGCCCACCACGGTAAGCCGTGCTTCGGCTCAGCAGCGACCGCTCACTGTTGGATGTACCCAACGAGTTGGTCACGTTCGACCTGGAGCGTGTCGATCCGGAGCTTCACGACGTCGCCGATACTGACGATCGAGTGGAGGGTGCCGTCGACCACCACCGGCATGTGCCGGATCCGTTTCTCGGTCATCGTGCGGGCGATGTTCTCGAGGTCGTCGTCCTTTCCAGCGGTGGTGACGTCGCTGGTCATGATGGCGCTGACCGGGCCGGCCACGATGTCCGTCCCGGTGCGATGCAGGTGACGCACGACATCTCGTTCACTGACGATGCCGGCGACGTCGGTGCCGTCCTTGCTCACGACGACGGCCCCGATGCCGCGCTCGTTCAGGACCTCGAGGAGGTGCGCGACCGTGTCGTCCGGGCTGATGGTGACGACACCCTCACCCTTGTTGCGCAACACGTCGGCAATCTTCATGGAAAGACGTTAGTGGAACCGCGCGACGGCGCGCCAGACGCGGAAACAGCCCGCGGACACCAGCCCGCACGGCGCTGGGAGGCCCGGTCCACCGGGAACGCCTAGGCTGGACGGAGTCGACGACCAGGAGCTTCCACCCGATGACTGCCACCCGCCGCCGCCACGACCTCGTCATCGCGGCGAACCGGCTGCCGGTGGACCGGATGACCTCGCCGGACGGCTCGGTGAGCTGGGGACGGTCGCCCGGAGGCCTCGTCACCGCCATGGACTCGGTGATGAAGGACCGCGGCGGAGCGTGGGTCGGCTGGGACGGCGAGGCGGGTCGGCCGCCAGCGCCGTTCACCAACGACGGCATCTTCCTGCGGCCGGTCGGGCTCTCGCTCGACGAGATGGAGGACTACTACGAGGGGTTCAGCAACGACACGCTCTGGCCGGTCTACCACGACGTCATCGTCCAGCCGTCCTTCCACCGCGACTGGTGGCGCTCCTACGTCGAGGTGAACCAGCGGTTCGCCGATGCCGTCGCCGAGGTGGCCGACAAAGGTGCGACGGTCTGGGTGCAGGACTACCAGCTGCAGCTGGTCCCCCGGATGGTCCGCGATCAGCGGCCCGACCTCCGGATCGGCTGGTTCAACCACATCCCGTTCCCGGCCGTCGAGCTGTTCGCCCAGATCCCCTGGCGGCGGGCCATCCTCGAGGGCCTGCTGGGCGCCGACTTCCTCGGGTTCCAGCGGGTCGCCGACGCCCAGAACTTCGTCCGAGCCTGTCGCCGGCTGCTGCAGGTGACGACCCGCAAGGACCTCGTGACGATGCTCCAGCGCGACGGCTCGTCGCACACCACCCGGGCCAGCGCGATACCCATCTCGATCGACTACCGGTCGCTCGAGGCGCTGGCCAAGACCCAGGCCGTCATCGACCGCGCGCGAGAGCTGCGCCACCAGCTCGGCGACCCGCGGGTCCTCATGCTCGGCGTCGACCGGCTCGACTACACCAAGGGCATCCGGCATCGGCTCAAGGCGTACGAAGAGCTGTTGCAGGACAAGGTGATCGCCCCTCCCGACGTCACCTTCGTCCAGGTAGCCACACCGAGCCGCGAACGGGTCGACGCCTACCGCGAGCTGCGCCAGCAGGTCGAGACGACGGTCGGGCGGATCAACGGCGAGTATGCGCCGATCGGCTCCCCAGCGGTCCACTACCTTCACCACTCCTACCCGCAGGAGGAGATGGCGGCGCTGTTCCTCGCAGCCGACGTCATGCTGGTCACCCCGTTGCGTGACGGGATGAACCTCGTCGCCAAGGAGTACGTCACCTGCCGTCACGACCTCGGCGGCGCGCTCGTCCTCTCCGAGTTCACCGGCGCGTACCACGAGCTGCACCAGGCGTTCGTCTGCAACCCGCACGATATCGAGGGCCTGAAGCAGACCATCCTCAAGGCGATCAACACCCCGGCCCACGACAAGGCACGAATCATGAAGGCACTCCGGCGACGGGTAGCGGACCACGACGTCGGCCGGTGGGCGAACCGCTTCCTCGACGCCTTGGCGGTCGCCCCGCACCGGCCGGAGCTGCCCCCGCGGGCCCACCATCGTCCCCTCGAGCCGAGCCACGGATGACCAGCGGCCGGCCCGACGAGGACCCACAGCCGTCGGATGAGGACCTACGGGCGGCCCTGGAGAAGGCGGCCGTGGCGCCGACCCTCCTCGTGGCGTCCGACTTCGACGGCGCGCTGGCCGAGTTCACCGTCGATCCCGATGCCTCGTCCCCCGCGCCCGGCGCGATGGAGGCGCTGCGCGGGCTGGCGGCCCTCCCTGATACCTACGTGGCCGTCGCGTCCGGCCGCGACGTCCGGACCCTGCGCGACCTGACGGGCGTCGGGTCCGCCGAGTCGATCACCCTGATCGGCAGCCACGGCGCCGAGGCCACCCGGCCCGGTGTCGCGACCGAAGGCCGGCTCGACGACGATCAGCGAGCCCTCCTCGACGAGCTGACCGCGCAGGTTGCCGAGCTCATCGACCGGCATCCCGGCGCGCGGCTGGAACGCAAGCGGGCGGCCGTGGCCCTGCACACGCGCGGCCTGCCTGCGGCCGATGCCGAGGTCGCCCTGCGCGAGGCCGTCGCTCTCGGCCGGGATCGCCGGGACGTGCGGATGCTCGAGGGCAAGTCGGTCGTCGAGCTCTCGGTCTCGCACGCCGACAAGGGCCGCGCCATCTCGGCGCTGGCCCGCGAGGTCGGCAGCGACGCGGTCTTCTACAGCGGTGACGACGTCACCGACGAGGACGCCTTCCAGGCGCTCGACGCCGAGGTGGGCGACGTGCCGGTGAAGGTCGGGCGGGGGCCGACGCACGCCGCATACCGGGTCGGGTCCGTCACCGACGTCGTCGAGACGCTGCGGCAGCTGCGGGAATTGCGCGTACAGGCCACCGGCGAGTCCTGACCTCAGCGCGAGTGGCACGCTCCGGTCGACCCGCGCACGACCAGCTCGGGCCGGAAGACGTACTCGGTCCGCGAGGCGGGCACCCCGGCGATCTCGTCGACGAGGGCCTGAACCGTTGCCTCTCCCATGGCGACCACCCGTTGCCGGACGGTCGTCAGGGGTGGGTCGGTGAAGGCGATCAGGGTCGAGTCGTCGTACCCGATGATCGAGATGTCCAGCGGCACCTGCATTCCCAGGCTGCGCACAGCGCGGACGGCACCGAGCGCCATCAGGTCCGAGCCGCAGACGATGGCCGTGCAGCCCTTCTCGACGAGACGCACCGCGGCAGCCTGCCCACCTTCGACGGTGTACATCTCGGTCTCGATGAGGTCGTCGACCGCCTCCTCACCGACGAGAACCGACATGTACCGCCGATACCCCGCGATCTTGCGGATCGTCGGCACGTAGCGCCTGGGGCCGACCGCGAGCCCGATCATGCTGTGCCCCAGGTGAATCAGATGACTTAGTGAGAGCTCCATCGCGGCCTCGTCGTCGTTGGAGACGAACGGGGCGTCGACTCCGCTCATGTATCCGTTGACGAGGACGATCGGGAGCCCGCGCTCGCGCAGGCGGACGTAACGGTTCGAGCCGGTCGTCGTGTCGGCATGCTGTCCCGACACGTAGATGATGCCAGCGACGCCTCGGTCGAGCAGCATCTGGACGTAGTCGTCCTCATGAACCCCGCCGGGTGACTGGGTGCAGAGCACCGGCGTGAACCCGTGTCGCACCAGGGCACCCTCGATGACTTGCGCGAAGGCGGGAAAGATCGGGTTGGTCAGCTCGGGCAGGATCAGACCGACCAGTCCCGCGCTGGCCCGACGCAGCCGGCTGGGCCGGTCGTAGCCCAGGACGTCAAGGGCGGTGAGGACCGACTGCCGCGTCGACTCGGCCACACCTGGACGCCCGTTGAGGACCCGGCTCACGGTCGCTTCGCTCACGTCGGCGTACTTGGCGATGTCGGCCAAGCGAGGCATACGCCCATCCTCGATGGTCGGTCGACTGGGACGCATCACCGTATCGCGACGGGCGGCGTCCACTCGGCGGGCGTCGGTGACCACCGCACGCCGGCGCCGCGGGGTCGCCTATAGGCCGATCAGCGCCGTCATCCCCATGACGAAGGTCGCCAGCCCCGCCCCGATCACGAGGAAGGCAGCCAGGCCGGGAACCGGCCCGACGAAGAGCAGGACGATGCCGAGAAGCAGAAGCGCTCCGGGCACCCGCACCGCCTTGAGCACCCGCACGCCGGCCGACGGCGCGAAGCCCTTCGTACCGTCCTCGTCCGGGGAGTCGAGCTCGCCCACGCCGCCACTGTAGGCGCCCGGCCAGTCCCGGCATACGTCGCGCCTCTGGCGCAGGTCGGTCCGGTGAGCCATGATGCGATGGTCATCGAGGACGTGCTCGGTGTCGTTGCACCCTTTACAACGGATCGTCCGGCACGTTCCTGCCGGTGAAGGAGTCCTGAATATGGCTACCGTGACCTTCGACGAGGCCACCCGGCAGTACCCGGGCAACCCCGTACCGAGCGTCGACAAGCTCAACATCGACATCGCCGACGGCGAGTTCCTCGTCCTCGTCGGTCCCTCCGGATGTGGCAAGTCCACGTCCCTGCGCATGCTCGCCGGCCTCGAGGAGGTCAACGGCGGCCGCATCCTCATCGGTGACCGGGACGTGACCCACCTGTCGCCCAAGGACCGCGACGTGGCGATGGTGTTCCAGAACTACGCGCTCTACCCGCACATGACGGTGGCCGACAACATGGGCTTCGCCCTGAAGATCGCCGGCGTCTCCAAGGACGAGATCAGCAAGCGGGTCAAGGAAGCCGCGAAGATCCTCGACCTCGACCCTTACCTCGAGCGCAAGCCGAAGGCTCTCTCCGGTGGTCAGCGTCAGCGTGTCGCGATGGGCCGGGCGATCGTCCGCAGCCCGCAGGTGTTCCTTATGGACGAGCCGCTGTCGAACCTCGACGCCAAGCTCCGCGTGCAGACGCGCACCCAGATCGCCTCGCTGCAGCGCCGTCTCGGCGTCACGACCGTCTACGTCACCCACGACCAGGTCGAGGCCATGACCATGGGCGACCGCGTGGCGGTGCTGAAGGACGGCCTGCTCCAGCAGTGCGACAGCCCTCGCCGGATGTACGACCACCCGAACAACGTCTTCGTGGCCGGGTTCATCGGCTCGCCCGCGATGAACCTCCTCGACCTGCCGGTCAAGGACGGTGGCGTGCAGTTCGGCGACGCGGTGCTGCCGATCTCCCGTGAGGACGCCAAGGACCTCGGATCCCACGTCACGGTTGGTGTGCGGCCGGAGGACCTGGACCTCACCGACAGCGGCCAGGGCCTGGCGGTCACGGTCGACGTCGTCGAGGAGCTGGGCGCCGACGCGTACATTTACGGCCAGGCCAAGGCTCACCTGGTGGATGCGGATCTCGACGAGAGCGAGGCGCAGGCCAAGCCGTTCATCGCCCGGGTCGACGGTCGTCGTCCCCCCGAGAAGGGCCAGACGGTTTACCTCAAGCCGCGTCAGGGCCACCTGCACATGTTCAACGCCGACAGCGGCGAGCGCATGGGCGATTGACCCAGGTCATGGCGGAGGGGCGGCACCATCCGGTGCCGCCCCTCGGTCGTCTTTCGAGCCCTTCTCCCGATGATGGGAGCATGACGACGTGCCCCTGGAGCTGACCGCAGCCCGGCCGGACCCGGCTCTGCTCGACCTCCCCTGGTCCGTCCCGCTGGAGGACTGGCCGGCCGATCGGCTCGCCGCTCTCCCCCGAGGGATCTCGCGGCATACCGTCCGGTTCGTCCGAGTGTCCAACCGGGTGCTGGCGATCAAGGAGATCAAGGTCGACCTGGCCCGGCGCGAGTACTCGATGCTGCGCAACCTCGAGCGGATGGACCTGCCCTGCGTCGAGCCGTTCGGGGTGGTCAGCGGCCGGGTCACGCCGGAGGGGTTGCCGCTGGACGCCTGCCTCATCACCCGGCACCTGCAGTACTCGCTGCCCTATCGCGCGCTCTACAGCCAGGCGCTCCGCCCCGACACGGCACAGCGGCTCATCGACGCCCTCGCGGTCCTCCTCGTCCGGCTGCACCTGGCCGGGTTCTTCTGGGGCGACGTCTCGCTCTCCAACACCCTGTTCCGGCGCGACGCCGGCGCCTTCGCCGCATACCTCGTCGACGCGGAGACCGGTGAGCTGCAGCCGAGCCTCAGCGACGGCCAGCGCGAACACGACCTCGAGATCGCCCGCGTCAACATCGCCGGCGAGCTGATGGACCTCGAGGCGGGGGGTCTGCTCGAGGAGGTGGCCGACCCGCTCGAGGTATCGCAGCGGATCGTCGACCGGTACCGCTCGCTGTGGTCCGCACTGACCGAGTCGGAGCGCTTCGAGACCGGTGACCGGTGGCGCGTCGAGGAGCGGATCCGGCGGCTCAACGACCTCGGGTTCGACATCGACGAGCTGGCCATGTCGACCGACTTCGACGGTACGTCGATCCAGATTCAGCCGAAAGTCGTTGATGCAGGCCATCATTCGCGTCGGCTGCTGCGTCTCACCGGACTGGACGTGGAGGAGAACCAGGCCCGCCGGCTGCTCAACGACCTCGACTCGTACCGCGCCGCGACCGACCGCCAGAACGAGGACGAGGAGCTGGTCGCGCACGAGTGGCTCGTGTCGGTTTACGAGCCGACGGTCCGCGCCGTGCCGCGCGAGCTGGCCGGGAAGCTCGAGCCGGCCGAGCTGTTCCACGAGGTGCTCGAGCACCGGTGGTACATGTCCGAGCGGGCCGGCACCGACGTTCCGATCCGCCTCGCCGTCCGTGACTACATCGACCAGGTGCTGCCGGCCAAGCCCGACGAGAAGGCGGTGCTCGGCGTCGACACCGTCGAGATGCCGGTCGTGGCCATGTTCGACGACTAAGGGGACCGTCGTGACGTACCAGCCACCGCCGCCCGGGCCGGGACCGCAGGACAGCCCGTATGCCGGCCCACCCGTCTCGCCGAGCAGGTAGGCGCCGACCCGGCCGGCCATTCCGGGATCGGGGTCCCGCGGCCGGGGCCTACGCACCGCCAACGGCCTACCCGGTTCGTCGTCCGCGACGACGATCGGCGTGGTTCTCACCCTGGTGGGCTACGGGCTGATGATCGGGATCACCATCTGGAACCGCTACGTGCGGGCCGGGCGTACCGGTCAGTCGTGGGGGAAGAAAGTGGTCGGAATCCGTCTGGTGCGTGAGTCGGACGGTCGGCCGATCGGAGCGGGCATGGCCTTGTCCGCGACCTGGCCCACATCGTCGACGGGTTCCTCTACCTCGGCTACCTCTGGCCACTCTGGGACCCCAAGCGGCAGACCTTCGCCGACAAGATCTGCTCGACCATCGTTCTCGCCCGGCCGCACTGAGAGCCTCGGCTGGCAGAGTGGGCGCATGACCGAGGCGCCGGAGCGGCACGGGCTTGCTCCGCGCAACGGCTTCGGGCGGTGGAGTCGAAAGTTGCACCAGGGCACGGTGTTCGACGTCATCGTCGGCGTGGGGCTGGTGACCTACGGGCTGGTCTACCTCCTCGTCGCGGCGATCGCGGTCCGTATTGCCGTGACCGGGCAGCGCGGCGCCGACACGCCGTACGCGGCCCTCGACGAGATGGCGGCGACGGTCGTCGGCGAGGTTCTCCTATGGATCACCGCGTTCGGGCTTCTTGCACTCACCCTGTGGCAGGTCTTCGAGACGGTCTGGCGGCGGAACCCGCTGGAGAACCCGCTCAACCGGGCGTTCGGGCGAACCGGTTCGATCTTCAGCGCACTCGGCTACCTGACCCTGGCGATCAGCGCGGTGCGGGTGGCCGCGGCCGGGCGCGCGTTCCGGGAGGGCCGGCGGCCAGTGGCCGCGGAGACGAGCCCGTGGGCGGAGTGGGCCCTGCGCATCGCCGTGGTCATCGCGGGCCTCGTCCTGCTCGGCCTTGCGGTCAACTCGATCTACCGCGGCGCCCGGCGGCTGTTCGTGACGGACCTCAAGGACGGGACGCCGACGATGATCGTCCGCCTCGGTCAGGGCGGTCTCGTCGGCAAGGGCGTGACGTTCGGCATCATCGGCGGGCTGATGATCTGGACGGCCTTCGGGAACCGGATCGGCTCGCCGGATATGCAGACCCTCTTCCGGTTGGTCAATCTGTCGCCGTCCGGCGGGATCCTGTTGATCCTCAAGGCGATCGGGCTCGCGCTATTCGGCTTCTACTGCTTCGCCTGGGCCGCCAACCGTCGTCGATGAGGAGCGACCCGAACGCCTTATGGGGAGCAAAGCCGGCGTCATCACACCAACTCCGCTCCCCCTTAGCCCATTCGCGGTTCAGCCGTTGGCCGCGACGCCGATGCGGTGACCCTGGGCGTCCGCGAAGACGCCGAAACTGGTGCCGGGCACCTGCTGGGCCGGCTGGACGATCGTGCCGCCGAGGCTTTGGGCCTTCTCCAGCGTTGCGGCGACATCCTGGACGGCGACGAAGAACAGCACCTCGTCCTCGGTGGTCTGCCGCGGACTGATGGCGACGTAGGTGCCGCCCTCAGCGCCGGTGTCGATGAAGGTGTAGCCCGGGAAGGCGCCTTCGGAGGCCACCTTCCAGTCGAACAGGTCGGCGAGGAACTGGCGGGTGGCGTCCGGGTCAGCAGAGCGGATCTCGGCGTGGATCACGGGGTGGGACATGGCGACTCTCCTTGTCGTCGGTACCAGAGCGGAGCCCCTCGGCTCCGTCACTCGTACAACGCCGCCCGCCGCCCCGGATCGACAGGGCGGCCCCGGGAATTCGAACGCGGCTCAGTGGAGATGACGGACGAGGAAGTCGGCCGAGCGGTCGGCGATCGGGTCGACGTCCACCCCGTACAGGACATGCCCGGCGCTTTCAACCTGGTCCAGCTCGCTCACTGCACCGACCCTCCGCAGGGCCTCGTGCAGCAGGACGCTCTGCTGCGGCGGCACGAGCTGGTCGTCGAGTCCGTGCACGAGAAGGAGTGGCGCTGCCTCCGCACTCACGTAGCTGATCGGGCTGGGCGGCGACGGCGGCCTCAGGGAGCTGTCCGGTGGGACCACCGATGAGCAGCGCCTCCGGCGACGACGGGTCATCCGACCCGGCGCGTTGCGACCCGAGGGCGAGGATGTCGGTCACCGGGCACCAAGCCACAGCCGCACCGACGGTCGAGGAACCGTCCGGGACGCCGACCGTGCCGTCGACCTCAGCAGCGTTCATCGCCACCAACGCCGCAAGGTGCCCTCCCGACGACTCACCCCAGATCCCGATCACCTCGCCATCAACACCGAGCTGCGGGCCGAACCGGCGCAGCCATCGCACGGCGGCCTTGACGTCGTGGAGGCAGCCGGGGAACAGGATCTCGCCACTGAACCGGTACTCCACCTGCGCAACGGCGACGCCCCGTTCGAGTAGGGCGCGGCATACCGAAGAAGCACGGGGCCCGTCGCGCCGCGATCCGAACAACCACATCCCGCCGTGCACCCAGAGGACGACCGGGACCGGCCCGGCGCCCCGTGGGAGCACCAGGTCCATCCGTAACGGCCGGTAGCCCCACACCCTGGCGTACTCGATCTCGGCGTAGCGCGTACCACCGGAGACCGGATCGATGACCGGCGGAGCGAGCTCGGCGGGCGAGGCGAACGGACCCGGCGGCCGCGGCGCCTCCATCACCTACGACTCGGGTTCGCTGAGGACGAGACCGAACAGGAGAGTCACGAAGAGCAGGAACGTGAGGATGTGAACGCCGGTGCACCACAAGCAGATTGCGTGGATCTGGAACAGTTCGGCCCACAACAGGTAGAGCGCCATCAGCAGCCCGATTCCGCAGAACCCGAGCCGGACGACATCGAGCGTGGTCGACTGCCGACGCAGCATGCCGGGCAGGCAGAGCACGAGCATCACGGCGAAGAAGAGCAGGCCCAGCGGCGCCACCGGGATGCCGAGGATGGTCGACCACTCCGACGAGGTCACCTTCGCGCAGTCGACCGCGCCGTTCGCCGGACAGGCCAGCGTGGTGCTGCCGGTGTAGTGCTCGTAGGTCAGGTAGATCGAGATGGCCAGCCCGAGGATGCACCAGGTAAGCGACAGCGGAGCCAGCCACCGCGGGATGACCCGCTGTGGCCGGCGGGTCGCCGCCGCACCGGTCACTTCTGCTGAGCCGCCGCGGCGGTGACGCCCGGGGACGTGCACACGTTGGCCGGCTGGTTGTTGGTCAGCTGGCAGAGCCGCGCGGAGATGACGTTCGCACTGCCGAGGACGGCCTTGCTGATGGTCGTCGACGGGTCGGCGATCTCGGTGGCGATCTGGGCCTGCGTCTTGTCCTTGAAGATCGCCGGGTCGACCGAGGCACCGTTGGCGGTCGCCTTGCCGCCGTAGTCGATGAACGGGATCGAGCCGCCCGGGTTGTAGGTGTCGAAGATCTTCTGCTGGTCGGCGGTGAGCTTGTCGAGCGGCTGGTTCGTGTTGGTCTGGGTCTCCACACCGCTGAAGCCGAGGTACTGGCTCGTGTAGCTCGACCCGTGGAAGCTCAACGTGGCGGTGTTCGGGTATGCCTCGGGCGGCGCCCCGCTCGAGGCCGCCTGGAGGTTGGTGAACTGGCCGAACCGGGTCATCGCCACCACGAACGGCCAGCGTTCAGCCGCGCAGAACGGGCAGTACTCCGCGCCGACGTAAAGCACACCGGGCTTGCCGTCGGTGGTCAGCGGCGGCGCCGAGATCGTCGTGGGCGGGTTCGACACGCCCACCCCGAGGCCGACCTGGTCGAAGGTGGCCACCGGGATGGTGCTCAGCGTCGTGTACGTGCTGGCGTCCAGCGGGCCGGTCGCCGCGGCCTCCTGCTTCGGGCCGAAGAGGGCCACCCCGACGAGCACGGCGACGACGACGACGATCGCGGCCACGGCGGCGATGGCGATGGTCAGGCGACGGCGGCGCTCCGCCGCCTGCTGCTGTGCCCGGAGCTGGTTCAGTCGGACGTTGCTGGTCCGTGCGCTCTTCGCCACGGCGCAACGGTAACCGGTCGGGCTGTGGTCGGTCAGCGGGTCGGCGGCCGACGCGTCCCAATCGGTATGCGGGTCAGCGCGCCGCTGCGCGCTGCCGGGCGATCTCGTAGAGGGTCACGCCCGCGGCCACACCCGCGTTGAGCGACTCGACCGCGGACGACATCGGGATCGAGACCACCTGGTCACAGGTTTCGCGCACCAGCCGGGACAGGCCCTTGCCCTCGGATCCCACGACGACGACCACCGGCTCGGTGGCCAGGGCCAAGCCGGGCAGCTCGACGTCGCCGTCCATGTCGAGCCCGAGCACGAAGAACCCGGCCTTCTGGAACGTCTCCAGCGCGCGAGTGAGGTTCGGCACGCGCGCCACTGGCACCCTCGCAGCGGCACCGGCCGACGTCTTCCACGCGCTGGCGGTCATCCCGGCCGAGCGCCGCTCGGGCAGCACGACGCCGTGACCGCCGAACGCCGCCACCGACCGGACCACCGCGCCGAGGTTCCGCGGGTCGGTGACCCCGTCGAGCGCCACGACCAACGGGATCCCGGGGGTTTCCGGGTCGACGAGGTCGGCGGCCTCGACGTAGGAGTAGGGCGGCACCTGGAGGGCCAGACCCTGGTGGACCGCGCCGTCGGTGAGTCGGTCCAGCTCGCCGCGGGGCGTCTCCAGGACTGGGATCCCCCGCTCGCTCGCCGTCTTGAGAGCCTCGCGGACCCGGTCGTCGGCGTCGATCCGCCCGGCGACATACATAGTCGTGACCGGGACGTCGGCCCGTAGCGCCTCGACCACCGCGTTGCGGCCCGCGACCATCTCGGAGCTCGCCTTGCTCGCACTCCGCCCGGAACCGGCGCGGCCCGCCGGGCGCGAGCCCGACGCATACCCCGGCTTGGCGCTGCCCCGCTTGGCGGCGGCCCGGGCCTTGCGGGCGGCCGGGTGGTACTCGCGCTCGGCGGCCTTGGGTGTAGGTCCCTTGCCCTCCAAGCCTTTTCGGCGCTGACCACCGGATCCGACGGTCGCTCCCTTGCCGGACTTGCGGACAGCGCCGCGGCGTTGTGAGTTGCCAGCCATGTCAGGCTCCATCCCGTCGGGCGAGCGACCAGCGAGCGCCGGACGGAGTGTCCTCGATGGCGATCCCGGCCGCGGCGAGCCGGTCGCGAATCGCGTCGGCGGCGTCGAACTCGCGCGCCGCCCGGGCTGCCTGGCGCGCCGCCAGCTGGTCGGACACCAGCGAGTCGAGGGCCGAGACCGCGTCGTCCGAGCCACCCGAACCCGCGGTGTCCCACACCGGCGACAGCGGGTTGACGCCGAGCACCTCGGTCATCGCCACGACCGCGGTCGCCGCCTCGTGGGCCGCGTCGTCGTCGCCGTCGTCCAGGGCGGTGTTCCCGGCGCGCACCGTGTCGTGCACGACCGCGAGGGCTCCGGAGACGTTGAGGTCGTCGTCCATCGCATCCCGAAAGGCTTGCGGGAGAACGCCGTTCACGCCATCGAGGGGCCGCATTCGGTCGGCGCGCTCGAGGAACCCCGCGATCCGCTCGACGGTGGCACGGGCCTCGATGAGCGAACCCTCGTGGTACTCGATTGTCGAGCGGTAGTGCGCGGCGGTGAGGTAGTAACGGACGGCCAGCGGAGTCGCGACGGACACGACGCGGCTCACCTCGAGGGCGTTACCGAGCGACTTGCCCATCTTCTGGCCCTTGACGGTGACCCAGGCGTTGTGGAGCCAGTACCGGGCGAACCCGAGGCCGGCGGCGTGCGACTGCGCCTGCTCGTTCTCGTGGTGCGGGAACCGGAGGTCGATGCCGCCGCCATGGATGTCGAAGGTGTCGCCGAGGTAGCGCCGGGCCATCGCCGAGCACTCGAGGTGCCAGCCGGGCCGACCGGAACCGTAGGGCGTCGCCCAGGAGGCGGTCAGCGGCTCGTCCTCCTTGTGGCCCTTCCAGAGCGCGAAGTCGCGGACGTCCTTCTTGCCTCGCGGGTCGGCGTCCTCGGCGGCCGCCATGTCGTCCGGCGACTGGTGGCTCAGCGAGCCGTACTCCGGCCACGACATGACGTCGAAGTAGACGTCGCCCGAGTCGTCCGGGGAGGGGTAGGCGTGACCGCGTTCGACGAGAGTGTCCATCAGCTCGACCATCTCGGGGATGTGGCCGGTGGCGCGGGGTTCGTAGCTGACCGGCAGGACGCCGAGGGAGTCCAGCGCCGCCGAGGTGAGGCGCTCGTTGCGGTAGGACAACGCATACCAGGGCTCGCCGGCCTCGGCGCTCTTGCGGAGGATCTTGTCGTCGATGTCGGTGACATTGCGGACGACGGTGACCTCGTAGCCGTGGCCGATCTCGAGCCAACGCCGCAGTACGTCGAACGCGACGGCGAACCGGACGTGCCCGATGTGCGGGGCCGCCTGGGTGGTGAGACCACAGATGTAGATGCCCACGCGTCCCGGTTCGAGGGGTTCGAAGTCGCGCAGGGCGCGCGCGGCCGTGTCGTAGAGGCGCAGGGGCACCGAGAGAGTTTCCCACGATCCCGGTGGGTGACGTCGCGCGCGGTCGGTGAGCGCTGATCGAGTGGACTTTCCCACCCCAGAGGGGCAGAAACTCCGCACGATCGTGGGTCCGACGTCCCGCCGGGTGCGCGGGCCGATCGTGGGAACTCTCCCGGGCCAGAACGCGGGAAGGTTCCCACGATCCCGGCGGAGGGCGGCGCGACTCGACGGTGCGCGCCCGGATCCTCGAGCACTTCCCCGATCGGCATCTCGCCAGGTCGCCACCGGCGTGGGCGAGGTCGTCCGCCGGATCGAGCGGCAGCAGTGCTGCACCTCGCCCAGGCCTCCCCTCAGTCCGGGCCGGCAGCACAACCGCTGACCTGAACCCAGCGTCGCTCAGCGGTGCTTAGGCTGACGGGATGTCGACCTGGCGGGTGCTCGTCGCGTATGCGCGTCCGCACTGGGGCATGCTCGTCCTCGGCGGGCTCCTCAGCCTGGCCACAGCCGCCAGCGGCCTCGCCCTACCTCTGGTCGTCCGTGAGCTGATCAGCAACCTGGGCACCGACCGGCCGGTGGCGCCGCTGGTCGCCCTCATGACGGCGCTCGTGGTCGCCAACGCCGCGATCGGGGCCCTCGGCGGCTATGTGCTCCGCCGGACTGCGGAGACGGTCGTCCTCGCCGCCCGTCGCGGGCTGCTCGCGCGGCTGCTTCGGCTGCGTCTGTCGGCCGTGGAGAAACATGAGCCGGGCGACCTGATGTCACGGGTCACAGCGGACACCACGCTGTTGCGGCAGGTGATCATCGGGACGCTGGTCGGCGGTGTCACCGGCCTCCTCACCCTCGTCGCGACCATCGCCCTGATGGCCCTGCTGGACGTCGTCATGCTCGCCGTGACGCTGGCCGCCCTCGGGCTGGCAATCGTCGTGATCTCGCTGGTGATGCCGCGGATCCAGAAGGCCTCGCGCCGGGCCCAGGAGTCGGTCGGCCAGATGGGCGCCTCGCTGGAGCGGATGTTCGGGGCGTTTCGCACGGTCAAGGCCTCCGGCGCCGAGCAGCGGGAGGGCGACCGCCTCGATGCCGCCGCCGAGGAGGCCTGGCGAGCCAGCATCCACGCCGCCACCTGGAGCTCGATCGCCGGCAACGCCGCGGGGCTGGCCATCCAGGTGGCGTTCATCGCCGTGCTCAGCGTGGGCGGCCTGCGGGTCGCCTCCGGCAGCATCACCATCGGGACGTTGGTCGCCTTCCTCCTCTACGTGTTCTTCCTCATCTCGCCGGTGAACCAGCTGGCCGGCGCCATCACTGAGTACAACGTCGGGGCGGCCGCTGTGTCACGGATCGTCGAGGCCGAGGCGCTGCCCGTCGAGCCAGCCGACCCGCCTGCACAGCTGCCTACGGTGGGAAGCCCGCCGGCCTCGATCACCTTCGATCGCGTGGTCTTTCGGTATGCGCCGGACCTGCCCCTCGTCCACGACGAGGTCAGCTTCGTCATCCCGCCGGGCGGAATGACGGCCTTCGTGGGTCCCTCCGGAGCGGGAAAGACCTCCGTGCTCTCGTTGGTCGAGCGGTTCTACGAGCCGGAGGACGGGCGCGTGCTCGTCGACGGGCGCGACGTCCGCGACTGGCCGGTCGCCGACCTGCGCGCGGCCATCGGGTACGTCGAGCAGGACGCGCCGGTCCTCTCCGGCACGCTCCACGAGAACCTCGTCTTCGGGGCGCCGGACGCGACCGACGAGGAGGTCGAGCAGGTCCTGCGCACCACCCGGCTGACTGCCCTCGTCGACGGCCTGCCGGAGGGGCTGGCCACCACCGTCGGTCACCGTGGCATGAAGCTCTCCGGCGGCGAGCGCCAACGGGTGGCCATCGCGCGGGCCCTGCTGCGCCGGCCCCGCCTGCTCTTGCTCGACGAGGCAACCTCACAGCTCGACGCCGTGAACGAGGCGGCGCTACGCGACACCATCGCGGACGTCGCGCGGAGCGCCACCGTTCTCGTCGTCGCCCACCGGCTCTCGACCGTGACGCTCGCCGACCGGATCGTCGTCATGGACGCCGGTCGGGTGCGGGCCGTGGGCACGCATACCGAGCTGCTGGGCGAGGACGGCCTCTACCGGGAGCTGGCCACCACGCAGTTCCTTGCCACCGCCACCTAGGGCGTCAGCCCGACGTACGGCACGACGACCGGCGCGGCCCGGTTCCAGTCCAGGACCTCGGACTGCGGAGCCGCGCCGCTGAACACGTCGATGGCGTTGGGGTCCTTCGTGTCGCTGTCCACGGTGGGCAGACTGGGGTCCCAGATCCCCGCACCACCGCCGAACCGGAACGGCTTGATGAAGTCCGGACAACCGGTCCCGTTCCAGCAGTCGAGGCTGTAGACCGGCCGGACGTTGCCGATCCCCTCACCGTCGTCGGCGTCACTGAACATGGACACCTGGTAGCCGGCGGCCGCGAGGTCAACGCCGCCGAACGACGATGCGGGGATGGTGACGACGATCTGGCGCGTGGTCGGCAGCACCTGCAGCTCGGCCGCGCCGATCCTCGTCAGGTCGGGACCGTAGATCCCTTCGCCATAGGTACTCGTCTCGTGCCGACCGTCGACGACGATCGCGCGAGACCACGCGCCGGCCGCGTTCATGTTCGTGCCGGGGAGGAGCGGCGTCGATGTGGTGTCGGCTCCGCCCTTGACGTAGATGTTGAGCCGCTGTGTGCTCATCCCGTTGCCGCCCCAGGGGTTGTTGATCGCCCCCTGCATGGTGGTGACCAGCCGGACGTCGCCGCCGTCCTGGTAGACGTCGAACTTCGTCAGGTCGAAGCTGCCGGGGTTGAAGGCCCCGTCGGTCGGGTAGACATAACTGCCGGGTCCGTGGTCGTCGCCGCTCGGATCGTCAATGCCTCCAACGATTGATCCGAAGGCCGTGACGGTGCGGACCACCTGCGCCGTGCCGCCGTCGGCGCCGACCGCGGCGACGACGAGCTGGTTGCTGATCGACGGCAGCGTCACCTGGACGGAGAAGGCGCCTCCGCTGACCGGGACCGGCTGCTTGACGCCGTTGACCGACAGATAGACCGAGGTAGCCGTGGTCGTGCCGCTGACCGTGATGGTCCGGGTGCTCGCGGTGGTGAGGTCGGCCGGGCTGGTCACCGAGAGCTGCGGGGCGGCGGGAGGCGCCTGACGCGCATACCGGTTGGCGACGACGTCCGGGGTCTCGACGACCTTCCCGGCGCCGATGCCTTGCGCGAGCCGGACGTACTGGGACATCGCCCACGACAGTGGCGCGGCGGAGCCGGTGCCCTTGCCGAAGACGTGCCCGTAGGACGTGGGATCGGCCTGGTCCCAGGCCTGTTCGGGGATCATGTATCCGGCATTGGCCGTGTTGGCCATGGTGCGCAGATAGGGCAGGGCGTTGCCCCCCAGACCGAGCACGTACTCACCGCGTTCTCCAGAGAGCAGCGGCCAGGGTCGCCCGACACCCACTCCGGTCCAGGGCGCACCGTCCGCCGTCTCGCCGTAGCCGTCGAAGGTGTAGCGCTTGAAGAGGTCGCCGCTGGGCGTGGACACCTTCAGCGACTGGTCGACGGCGATCAGCGAGTGGGCGACGTAGGGGTCGGAGGGCGCCTTGACGCCGAGCCGCGTCAGCTCGAGGAACCCGGCGTCGGTGAGGGCGTTCTCCGGGTGAGCGCCGGCTCCGTTGGCCCAGTTGCGGATTGCCCCGTCGTTGGGGTTCCCGCTGCCGCTGATCCGGATGTAGTACTTGCCGTCGGACAGGTTGCCGTTCGTCGTGTACGTCCACTTCTCGACGTTGCGCTGCCACTCGTCGGCGGTGGCCTGGTAGACCGCCGCTCCAGCCGTGTCGCCCGCCTTGGTGGCGAGGTCGGCCGCGGCGGTGAGGGCGGCGATCATGTCGGCAATGGTCGAGGGCGAGTAACCGCCGGTCTCCTCCCATCGCTCCTGCGGCGTCGTCGGTCCACGCGACACGAGGTAGTCGGCCGCCTTGGCGATGTGGTCGGTGTACATCGCCTTCGTGACTCCACCGACCTGCTGGGCGAGGACGATCGGGTATGCGGTCTCGTCCAGCTGGACGTTGGTCTGGTCGGGAGTTCCATCGGGTGCGGAGTTCTGCGGGAAGTGGCCGTCCGGCTGCTGCTGACGGGTGAACAGCCACGTCACCGCGTCTCGCGCCGCCTGCCGGTCGCCGGCAGCAAGCAGACCGGTGACCTGCTCGTATGCGTCTCGAGCCCAGACGAAGTGGTAGCCGTTGCCGGCGCCTCCAGCACCGGACGCGTTGACGGCCTGGCCCCAGGGGATGGTGAGCGAGGCGATGAACGCGCCGGGGAAGGTCTTGTCTTCGTGCGCCTTCACGGTCATGACCGACGCCCAGTACTGGGTGGTCAGCTGGTCGTCGAGGCCCTTGGGCGCCTTGTTGAGAGTACCGAGATAGTCCTTCCAGCCCTTCTGGTAGTCAGCCTGCGTCCGCGAGAACGGTTGCCGCAGACTGGCGTTCGCGGTGGCGAGGGCTCCTCCGGCGTCCGTTCCGAAGCCGAGCGCCAGGGTGAACGACGTCGCGTCGTCCTTGATCGGCACCTGGCCCGCCTGCGCGATGTTGCCCGGCCCGGCCGACGCATACGTCGGGTTGAGCGTGTGGTTCGCGCGCAGTGTCGTGGTGCCGTCGGAGGTGCCGACGTACCCCGTAGAGGTCGCGACGAACGGGGCGGACGACACCAGCGCCGAACCGACTGAGCCATTGGCGACGTGCGTGTCGCTTGACGTCAACGACGAGCCGGACGAGACGCCGGAGTCGTTGCCGGAGTCCCCGGCCAGCGAAGGGTCATACAGCGCATACAGTTGCAGCGTTCCCGGCTTCAGCCGCTCGAACTTCACGTCGACGAGAACGGTCGGCCGCGCCGGGTCGGTGACGTAGGTCTTGGTGAGGCGCCACCGGCCCTGCTGGTCGACGCTGGTCTGTCGGTAGGTCAGCGACGACCGGTCGGCCAGCGTGACCGCGCGGGTCACGGTGGGATCGGACTCCAGCTGGGTCCACGTCGAGCCATCGGTCACCGCGAACTGGAGCTCACGGACGTTCGGGGTCACGCCGCTGGGGTAGTAGACCTCGCTCATCGTCCCGCCGGTCAGCGTGTACCAGACCTTGGAGGCCGTCGTGCGGGAGGTGCCCAGCCCCTCCTTGTCTCCCGTCGTCCAGGTCGCGGCCGCTCCTGGTGCGCCTGGGGCGTCCGGTGGGGCGGCATCAGCGGAAGGGGCCGTGACGCCGACCAGCGCGGCCGCCAGGGCCGTCGCTGTGGCGGCCGCCAGGAGCGGCATACGGGGACGTCGGATGATCGGGTTCATCACCACTCCTCGGCGGTGACGCGCAGCGCGCGCGGACAGAGGCCGTCTCTCAACGTACCGACGGCTGCGGAGCCCGCAACTCCAGGCGATCTGCGCCGTGCGCGTTCAGTGACGGCCGCCGCGACTCTGGGAGTTCGCCCAGAGTCTCCGGTGAGCGTCCGATTCGTCGGTTTCCGGTGGAAGGGTCGGCGATGGCCTCGGCAACCCCGAACCGGGGCCGAACGCGCCCCGAGCGCCGGACGGAAGAGGGCACCATGACCGCACCTTTCAGGAGAATCCCCTCACGGGCGCTCGTCGCCGGGCTGGTCGCCGGCGTCTGCGGGCTGCTGCTCGCGGCGGCCTTCCCAGCCGGCACCGCCGCGGCGGGACAGGCGACCGGACCACTGCCCGGCGGCTACACAAACCTCGTCGTCATCTACGAGGAGAACCACTCCTTCGACAACCTCTATGGCGACTGGGGCCGGGTCGGCGGCCAGGTGGTCAACGGGCTGGCGAACGCAAACTCTGCGCACACGACCCAGGTCGCGCAGGACGGCACGGCATACGCGTGCCTGCTCCAGGACGACGTGAACCTCACCTCGCCGCCGCTGTCCAACGACTGCCAGGACCCGGCCCACGGGATCGGGGCCAGCCACTTCGGCAACTCCTGGTTCACCATCGACGACTACATCACACCCACGGACACCACGTGCCCGGCCCCGGGGGTCTTCGCCCCGAACGGTGTCCTCAACGGGCAGGGCGAACCCGGCGGGTGCACCCGCGACCTCGTGCACCGCTTCTACCAGGAGCAGTACCAGATCGACGGGGGCAAACAGGACCGCTACGTCACGGGTTCGGACGCGGTGGGCCTGACCATGGGTCGGTACGAGACCACGACGCTGCCGATCTACCAGTACCTGCACGCGAAGGGCGCGCCCAACTACGTCGTCGCCGATGACTTCTTCCAGGGCGCCTTCGGCGGCTCGTTCCTCAACCATCAGTGGCTGATCGCCGCGCGGGCGCCGCTGGACACCAACCCGACGTTCAACCCTGCGGTCACGGCGACGAACTCGGTGCTCGACAGCAACGCCATGCCCGTCAAGTACCCGCTGTACACGCCCACGGGCACGGTGGTCGACGGGCAGCTCACCCAGAAGTGCTCCGACGGCTCCAACCACGCCGACGCCGCCTGTGGCGATTTCGCCGTCAACACGATCCAGCCGGCGAGCGCACCGTTCGGCGGGGGCGCCCGGATGCCGCTCATCGACGACAACCGGTACCCGAACATCGGCGACCGGATGACCGCGCGCGGCATCTCGTGGAATTGGTATGCCGGCGGCTGGGACGACGCGGCGGCCGGTCACCCCGGCCCGCTCTTCCAGTACCACCACCAGCCGTTCAACTACTTCGCGAACTACGCCCCGGGCCAGCCGGGCCGCTCGCACCTGCAGGACGAGACGACTTTCATCGCCGCCGCGAATAACGGCACGCTCCCGCAGGTCTCGTTCGTCAAGCCCTACGGCGCGGAGAACGAGCACCCCGGGTATGCCAGCGAGCCGGACGGCAGCGACCACCTCGTCGACCTGCTCAAGACCATCACGTCCGGCCCGCAGGCCAAGGACACCCTGGTCGTCGTCACCTACGACGAGTT
>DASTNV010000037.1:0-6118 GCA_035762725.1 Lapillicoccus sp.
TTCTCGCGCATCTCGTCGGTGGTGTTCTCGCCCCAGAGCGAGAAGTGGATCTTCGACGACTTGTACGAGCAGTGCTCGGACCACATCACGGAGTACATGGCGAGCTCGGCCGACGTCGGTCGGCGGCCGAGGATCTCGCGGATGTTGTCGTACTCGTCCTCCTTGAGGCCGAGCTCCTGCCACGGCTGGACGGCGGTGGCGTCGGTCGCGGCCGCCTCGACGGTGTCGGCGCTCACGCGGCGACCCGGCTGAGGACCGAGGTGAAGAAGGCGAGCCCGTCGGTCGATGGCCCGAACCCCTCCTCGATGGCGTGCTCCGGGTGAGGCATCAGCCCCACGACGTTTCCGCGCTCGTTGGTGATGCCGGCGATGTCACGGTAGGAGCCGTTGGGGTTCTTGCCGGCATACCGGAAGACGACCCGGCCTTCCCCCTCGAGCCGTTCGAGGGTGGCGACATCGGCGACGTACCCGCCCTCGCCGTTCTTCAGCGGGATGCGGATGTGGCTGCCGACCTCGAGGTCGGATGTCCAGGCGGTGGAGGCGTTCTCGACCGTGAGCTTCTGGTCGACGCAGATGAACCGGCGGTGGTCGTTGCGGATCAACGCGCCGGGCAGCAGGTGGGACTCGCAGAGGATCTGGAACCCGTTGCAGATGCCCAGCACCGGCAGGCCGCCCTGCGCCGCGGGAACCAGCTCGTCCATGACCGGCGCGAACCGGGCGATCGCGCCGCAGCGCAGGTAGTCGCCGTAGGAGAACCCGCCAGGGAGGATCACCGCGTCGACGCCGTTGAGGGTGCGGTCGGCGTGCCAGAGCGGAACAGCCTCAGCGCCCGCGGCGCGAACTGCCCGGGCCGCGTCGCGGTCGTCGAGCGAACCGGGGAAGGTGACGACGCCGATCCTCACGCGTCAGCCTCCGCGGCCACCGAGACGACGTCCTCGATGACCGGGTTCGACAGGAGTGTCACGGCCGCCTCGCGGGCTCGGGCCAGCTGTTCGGCTGTGACCTCGCCGTCGACGGTGAGGACGAACCGCTTCCCCTGCCGGACGTCGGTGATCCCGTCGAAGCCCAGGCGCGGCAGGGCGCCGGCGACGGCCTGCCCCTGGGGGTCGAGGATCTCGGGTTTGAGCATGACGTCGACGACGATGCGTCCCATGGGCGGAAAGGCTATCCAGCCGGGTCAGCCGAACCGACGGCCGGTCAGGCGTTCGTAGGCCTCGACGTACTTCGCGCGGGTCCGCTCGATGACGTCCTCGGGCAGTGGCGGCGGCGCCTCGCCCGAGTGACGGTCCCAGCCGCTGGCCGGCGAGGTGAGCCAGTCGCGGACGTACTGCTTGTCGAAGGACGGCTGCGGGTGCCCCGGCTCCCACGCCTCGGCCGGCCAGAACCGGGACGAGTCCGGAGTGAGCACCTCGTCGGCGAGGATCAGGGAGCCGTCCTCGATCCCGAACTCGACTTTGGTGTCGGCGATGATGATGCCCCGCTCGGTGGCGATCTCGTTGCCACGAGCCAGGATTCGACGAGTGAGGTCGTCGGCTTCCTTGCCGATCCCCGGTCCGACGAGCTCGGCGACCTCCGCGGCGGTCATCGGCAGGTCGTGCTGGCCTACTGGCGCCTTGGTCGTGGGCGTGAAGATCGGTTCCGGCAGCCGGTCGCCGTCGACGAGCCCCGGTGGGAGGGGGACGCCGGAGACCGAGCCCTCGCGCGCATACTCAACGAGGCCGCCGCCGGTGAGGTAGGCGCGGGCGATGCACTCGACCGGCACCATCTCCAGCCGCCGGCAGAGCACGGCCCGGCCGGCGACCTCGACGGGGACGTCGGCGGACACGAGGTGGTTCGGGACGACGTCGGCGAGCCGCTCGAACCACCACAGGCTGAGCTGCGTGAGGACGGCCCCCTTGTCCGGGATCGGGGTCTCGAGCACGTAGTCGAAGGCGGAGATGCGGTCGGAGGCGACGAGGAGCAGCAGCTCGGGGTTGCCGTCCGGCGCATACAGGTCGCGGACCTTGCCGGAGTAGACGGGGGTGTAGCCGGGGATGCTGACTGGGCTCATCCGAAGGTGACCTTTCCTCGGGCGGCGGCGAGGGCGATGTCGGTGCGGTGGTGGCCGCCATCGAGGCGGATCTCGTCGACGGCCCGGTATGCGGCGTCGCGCGCGGCTTCCAGCGTTGGGCCGGTGGCGACGACGTCGACGACGCGGCCACCCGAGGAGACCAGCTGTCCCTCGGCGTCGCGCGCGGTGCCGGCGTGGAGGAGGTAGACGTCCGGGGAGGTCGCCTCGGCGGCGTCGAGTCCCTCGAGCGCGCGGCCGGTCTGCGGTGTGCCGGGGTATCCGGGCGAGGCGACGACGACGGTCACGGCGTGCGCGGGGTCGATCCGCAGCGGGCCGAGCTCGTCGAGGCGGCCCTCGGCGGCGGCGTGGAGGAGGGTTCCGAGGGGCGTCTTGAGCTTGGCCAGCGAGACCTGGCCGTCGGGGTCGCCGAACCGGGCGTTGAACTCGACGACGCGGGGGCCGCGGCTGGTCAGGGCCAGGCCGACGTAGAGGGCGCCGACGAAGGGGGTTCCGCGGTGGCGCATCTCATCGATGGTGGGCTGGGCGATCCGGTCCAGAACGGTTCGGGTCAGGTCGGCGGGAGCCCAGTCGAGGGGCGAGTAGGCGCCCATGCCGCCGGTGTTGGGGCCCTCGTCGCCGTCGCCGACGCGCTTGAAGTCCTGGGCCGGCGGGAGCGCGAGGACGGTGGTGCCGTCGGTGACGCAAAAGACGGAGGCTTCGGGTCCGTCGAGGAACTCCTCGACGACCACGCGTCCCCCGGGCTTGGCCAAGCAGGCCAGGGCGTGCTCTCGGGCGGCCTCGAGGTCGTCGGTGACGACGACGCCCTTGCCGGCTGCCAGGCCGTCGTCCTTGACGACGTGGGGCGAGCCGAGATCGTCGAGGGCGTCCTCGACCTCCTCGGGCGTCGAGCAGACGTGGGCGCGGGCGGTGGGGACGTTCGCTGCGGCCATGACCTCCTTGGCGAACGACTTGCTGCCCTCGAGCTGGGCGGCCGCGGCGGACGGCCCGAAGACGAGGTGGCCGTGGTCGCGGAGGACGTCGGCGACGCCGGCGACGAGGGGCGCCTCGGGACCGACGACGACGAGATCCGGCTTGAGCTGGTTCGCCAGGGCCAGGACGGCGACGGAGTCGGTCAGGTCGGCGAGCGGTTCGCATCGGGCGACGGCGTCGATGCCCGGGTTACCGGGTGCGGCGACGACCGCGGCGACCGCATCGTCGGCGGCCAGTCCTCGCACGAGGGCATGTTCGCGAGCTCCGGAGCCGAGGACGAGGACAACCCAGCCGGCCACGCGACCAGCCTAGGGGGAACCCGATCGAGGAGGCGGGACCGTCCAGGTGTCGCCCACTCGACGCAGCGTCAGGTCCGTATGCCGGCTGCCCGGCCAGACGGGTCCGGGTGTCGCACGCGACGCAGCGTCAAGTCCGTATGCCGGCTGCCCGGCCAGACGGGTCCGGGTGTCGCACGCGACGCAGCGTCAAGCGACTCGACGCACGTTCCAGCGGGCGTCACGTCGCTCGACGCTGCGTCAAGTCGAATGGGAAGAGACGGCCACATCGCGCCCCAAATGCGGGGCGCGGTGCTCCCGGGAGGCAGGGGGGACAATCACCCGGGAACACCGCGCTTCTCGCACCGAGCCGCTGGGAGGGGGACCCGCGGCCACGGAGCAGTGTCGATCGCAACCGACACGGCCCACAATGGCAAACAAGCGCGGCTTAGTAAAGAGGTCAACTGGCGGGGTAGAGTCAGTGGCGGAATTCCGCCATGAACTCGGGGGCTACGGGGTCGAGCGGGAGGGGAAGCTCCGTGCCACACCTGCCGGAGATCGCGGTGTCGGGACCGCACGAGTCGGAATCCGACACGCCCTCGTTCGCCTGGCTGGAGTCTCCCAACGACGACGGGACGCGGGTCTACCTCTCGGTGATCCGGATGCCGCGACCGACGCGAGAGCTGCTGCTCGCGCAAGGAATTCCTGCGGCTCGACTCGACCCCGCGCTACAGACCCTCGCCGAACGCGGGCTCGTCATTCTGCGCTCAAACGGGGTCATCGAGGTGCCTCCACCCCTCCCCGCACTCACTCAGCACGCGTTGCTGCTCGAGCGCCGAGCCAGTGCGGCGCGGGCGGCGGCCGACAGCCTGTCGCGGATCTACAACGCCAGCCGCACGTCCGACAGTGACCTCCAGGGCGGGCTCGAGATCCTCACCGACCTCGAGCACGTCGGCAGCGCCACCAACGAAGCGGTCGCCCTCGCCGAGCACACCATTCGGTGCCTGCGCGGCATGACCGCTCGCACCCTCGAGCTGATGGCCTCACCGCTCCCCTCGCATCGTGAACCGACCATCGGAGCCGGTGGGCGCCGGGTCCAGATGCTCACCGTGTGGGACACCCAGGTCCTCGAGATGCCCGGCGCCCTCACCGCGCTCTCGGCGCGACGCGACGGCGGGGAGATCCAGCGGTCGATGACCAACCTGCCGCTCAGCGTGGTCATCGTCGACGACACGACCTGCATCGTCGAGTGGAGCGGCGAGGGCAAGGGCCCCCAGGGGCTCAAGGGCCACGCGCGGGGCGCGGTCCTGGCCGGGCTCGCCACCTTCGAACGGTTCTGGCAGCTCGGCACGCCAGTCGGTGATGACGCCGGAGGCGAGCTGGACGCCCGGGATGCGATGGTCCTCCGGCTCATGGCGGCCGGTGTCACCGACGCGGCGATCGCCCGGCAGACCGGGTTCTCGCAGCGCACCGTGGAGCGCCGGGTCCGGCACGTGATGGAGCGCCTCGGCGCGCAGACCCGGTTCCAGGCCGGGGTCCAGGCGGTTCATCGCGGCTGGCTCTGACGGGCGTCCCACCAGCCGGTATGCGAGGTCGCGCCGTTCGGCTGAGGCGCCACCAGACGGACGCCTGACGGAGACTCCCCGCTGAGCGGACTAGACTCACTCGTTCCCATCGTGGCGGCCGACGCGTACCCAGCCGCCCACCACGTGACTCGCCAGGCGGAGTGTGTGACCGGATCGGACCAGAGGCTGGACTCGACGTCCGCCCTCGTCGCTGACGAGATCGCCGTCGAACAGGCCCACGTGGACCTCGTCTACGCCGAGCTGGCCAAGGCTGGCGAGCGCGCCGGCCTGGTCGAGGCCGACGGGCTCGCCCGCGGCCGGACCGACCGCGTCGGGACCGCGCGCGACGAGGAGCTGACCGGGCTGTTCGAACGCGACGCGCTGGTCTTCCACGCGGCCCGCCGGCGTAACGCCCTGGAGAGCCAGTACGAGGGACTGGTCTTCGGCCGCCTCGACATCGACCATCCGCCGAAGCCGGAAACCACCGGCGACGCCGAGCGCGAGATCCGCTACATCGGCCGGCTGGGCATCCGCGACGACGAGTACGAGCCGCTGGTCATCGACTGGCGGGCCCCGGCCGCGTCACCGTTCTACCGGGCCACCCCCGTCGAGCCCATGGGTGTGCTCAGAAGGCGGGTGCTGCGCTGCAAGGGCTCCGACGTCGTCGGGATCGAGGACGACCTCATGGTCGCCGAGGCACCGCCAGACCTCGTCGTCGTCGGGGACGGCGCCCTGATGGCGGCCCTGACCCGCAGCCGCGGCACCCAGATGCGCGACATCGTCGCGACCATCCAGCGTCACCAGGACGAGGCGATCCGCGCCAGCGCGCGCGGCATCACCGAGATCACTGGCGGCCCGGGTACCGGCAAGACCGTTGTCGCGCTCCACCGCGCGGCCTACCTGCTCTACAGCGACCGGCGGCGCTACGAGTCCGGCGGCATCCTCGTCGTCGGCCCGTCCGCCGCATACACCTCCTACATCGAGCGCGTGCTCCCCTCCCTCGGCGAGGACACCGTCACGCTGCGCTCGCTGGGCGACGTCGTCGACGCCGTCAGCACCGAACGCCTCGACACCCCGGCGGCGGCCGCGGTCAAGGGCAGCCTGCGGATCCGCCAGGTGCTCTCCCGCGCCGTCCATGATGCCGTGCCGGACGGGCCGGAGGAGTTCCGCGCCTTCGTCGCCGGCCAGGCGGTGCGGCTGAACCGCCAGGCGCTCGACCAGGTACGGTCCCGCGCGCTG
>DASTNV010000038.1:0-16641 GCA_035762725.1 Lapillicoccus sp.
GCTGTGCGCGATGAAGTCCTCGAACGACACCCCGAGGCGCTCGGCCGTGGCGCGGGTCATGTCCGTCTCGATGAACCCGGGCGCGACGGCGTTGGCCGTCACCCCGAACTTGCCCAGCTCGATGGCCAGGGTCTTGGTGAACCCCTGCAGCCCCGCCTTGGCAGCCGAGTAGTTCACCTGGCCCCGGTTGCCCTGCGCCGACGTCGACGAGAGGTTGACGATCCGGCCGAACTTCTCCTGCGTCATGAACCCCTGCACGGCGCGGGTCATGAGGAACGAGCCGCGCAGGTGGACGCCGATCACGGAGTCCCAGTCCTGCTCGGTCATCTTGAAGATGAGGTTGTCGCGGGTGATGCCGGCGTTGTTGACGAGGATGGTCGGCGCCCCGAGCGCCTCGGCGACCTGCCCCACCGCCGCAGCCACCTGGTCCGCGTCCGCGACGTCCACGCCGACGCCGATGGCCTGGCCACCCGCGTCGGTGATCGCCGCAACGGTGTCGGCACAGCTCGCCGCGTCGAGGTCGAGCACGCCCACCCGGTGGCCGTCCGCGGCAAGTCGCCTGGCGGTCGCGGCGCCGATGCCGCGAGCGGCTCCGGTGACGATGGCGGTACGGGGAGTGGTGGGTGCGGGCACGAGCGACTCCTGGGGGGCGGGCGGCGCCGCATACCGACGATCCGGTATGCGTGGGGCGGGTTCCCCCGGCGAGTCTACGAGGGCGGTGGTTACGGCCAGACGACGGTTCGGCCTGTCCCGACCGGCGTGAGTTGACGCTGCGTCAAGCGACGCGACGCATGTTCCAACCGGCGTCGCGCCGCTCGACGCAGCGTCGAGTCGGCCGGAGCGGGGGCGACCGAGGGGCCCGCGGTGTTGACCCCGGGTGCCCCGACCGTGGGCTCAACCAGCAGGTGCCGAGTCCGGCTACCGATGCGCTGACGAGCGAACCCTTGACGACGGTCAGGCCGCGACCCGGTCGACGATCTCGACGAGCTCGCGTCGAGTCGGCCCATCGGCCAGTCGTGGTCGCCAACCGGTCTCGTAGACGGCCCGGGCGTACGGCTCGACCGGGTCGAGAATCGCCGGCAGCGCCTCCATCGCGACGTACGGGCCGATGGCCGGGGCGATCCGGTCATCGACCTTGGCGGCCTCCATCACGAGATCGGAGGGCAGCCGTGGCCCGGACAGGTCGACGTCGTCACCGGCCCAGCGGCGGCGGAGCGACTCGTCCATGACCGCGTGGTCCTCGACCCATGGCCGCATGTTGGCCTCGGTCCAGGCGTCGAACGCCTCGCCGACGTGGGTCAGCTGGTCCAGGGTCGGTGTTCCGCCCACGTCGACCGTCGCGTCGACCAGTCGCAGGACCTCGTCGACCTGCAGCATGGTGGTCGCCAGGCCGCGGCCGAAGTTCGGCGTCGTCGTGCACACCGCGTCGCCGGCGAAGAGCAGACCGGGGAGAGCGAGGCCACCGTCGGGACCGCGCTGGCTGCGGTAGGCGTTCTTCAGCGTGCCGCCCGGTAGCACGTCGGTCAGCGGCCGAGCCCGCTGCGCGTCGGTCCAGTCGGAGAGACCGGGGATCGCGGCCACGGCCGCGTCGAAGGCCGCGTTGTGCCGCAACCCGACGAGGTCGCGAGCGTCGGTGGAGCGGATGACGAGCGCCGAGAAGATGCCCCGCTCGTGGAGGAACAGCAGGCACTGGTAGCCGTCGTGGTTGGCCTGCCAGGCGATCGGGTTGACAAGCGGGCCGGGCTCGGCGCCCGGGTGCAGCTGGTAGATCCGGTCGACGTAGGCGATGCCGCAGACGCCGCCGGCGGTCGCGGGGGCGCGCCGGTCGCGGTTGACCCGCCCCGACCGGCCGGAGGCGTCGATGACCAGGTCGGCCTCGAGCGGTTCGCCGTCGACGACGATGCCGGTGGCCCGACGTCCCGGTCCGTCCGACTCGACTACGCGGTCGACGTGCCCGGTCCGGATGGTCAGGCCGGGGACGGTGGCGACGACGGCGCGCACGCCCTGCTCGTAGGTGCTCCGCTGGCAGCGCAGGCCCGCCACGGCCGTCGTCCCGTCCGGGAGCGGCAGGTCGACCGGTTCGGCGCCCACGTCGAGGAGGCGGTCGTAGGCCGCCGGCAGCTCGCGTCGGAGGGTGTCGATGACCTGGCTGCGAATGGCGTGTGCGTGGTGGAACTGCATGACGCCCTTGCGTGGCCAGCGGCCGTCCGCAGGCGGGCCGGGGTCCCGGTCGACGAGGGTCACCTCGGCCCCGCGTGTCGCCAGTGCCGCGCCGAGGAGTAGTCCCGCCGGGCCGGCACCGATGATCGAGGTTCGCATGGAGAGCGCTCCGATCAGGTAACCTGGTAGTGCATTGAGTTTACCAACGGTGCGACGAAATGACAGGCGATTTCGATGTCTCTCCCCAGCGCGACCGGCGACCGACGCGCATACCGCTCGGCCCTCCGTGAGCAGCAGGCTCGCGCGACCCGGCGCGTGGTCGTCGACGCCGCGGCCGAGCTGTTCGTCGACCGCGGGTACGTCGCCACGACGATCGACGCGATCGCCGAGCGTGCGGGCGTGAGCCGGCGCACGGTGTTCGCTTCGGTCGACGGCGGCAAGGCGCAGCTGCTTCGCCTGGCGTGGGACTGGGCGATCGTCGGCGACGACGAGCCGGTACCGATGGCGCAGCGGCCCGAGGTACAGCGGTTGATGCGCCAGAGCGACCCGATGGTCGGCCTGCGAGGCTGGGCACGCCAGGTCAGCGAGGTGGGCGAGCGCGTGGCCCCGCTGGCCCAGGTCCTCGTCGCCGCGGCCGACGCGGATCCCGAAGTCGCCCAGCTGCTGTCGGTCGTCGAGACGCAACGACTGACCGGGGCACGGATGTTCGTGCGCTGGCTGCGCGACCACGGTGGGCTGCGCCGAGGACTCAGCGTAGAACGGGCCGCTCAGATCTGCCGGATGCAGAGCGATCCCGCGATCTACCGTCGGCTCGTGGTGGAGCAGGGCTGGACGACCGCGCAGTACCAACGGTTTCTCGTGGACGTGGTCCGCGCGACGGTCCTCCCCGACTGAGCGCCGACGTCAGGACTCCTTGATCCGCAGCATGCCCTCCTGGGCGGCGGAAGCGACCAGGCGACCGTCGGCGGCGAACATCCGCCCGAAGGCCAGTCCCCGGCCGCCCTGCGCGGACGGCGAGCTCTGCGTGTAGAGGATCCACTCGTCGGCTCGGGCGTGCCGGTGGAACCACATCGCGTGGTCCAGGCTGGCCGGCCGCAGCCGTGGGTCGGACCAGGCCAGGCCGTGCCGACGGATCACCGGTTCGAGCAGGGCGTAGTCCGACGCATACGCGAGCACGGCGGCGTGCAGGAGCGGGTCGTCCGGGAGCGGTCCGATCGTCCGCAGCCAGACGCTCTGGCGGGACGCGAGCTGGCGACCGGGGGTGATGTTGATCGGCCCTTCGACGTGCCGCAGGTCGACCGGCCGCTGCCGCAGGTACCCACGCGGCACCACGCCGTCGAGGTCGACGAGGTCCTCCGGCGGCAGCACGTCCGGGTCGGGCGCAGCCGGCATCGACTCCTGGTGGTCGAGACCCCCGGCCGGCTCCTGGAACGAGGCGATCATCGACAGGATCGGCTGGCCGTACTGGATCGCCTGGACCCGCCGTGTCGAGAAGGACCGACCGTCACGGATCTGGTCCACGGCGAACCGGATCGGGTGGTCATCGTCGCCGGGCCGCACGAAGTAGCCGTGCAGGGAGTGGATCGGCCGGGGCCCGTCCTCGCCGACCTGCGCCACGGTGCGGCCGGCCGCCATCACCGCCTGGGCGAGGACCTGGCCGCCGAAGACGCGGCCGTGCGGCATCTTCTGGCTCTCGCCCACGAAGACGTCGGCGGCCGACTCGCCGAGGTCGCTCTCCTCGTCGCCCTCGACGCCCTCGACGGTGACGTGAGCCTCTCCGAGATGCTTCAGGTCGAGGACCGCGAGCAGCTCGTCGAGCGGTTCCAGCGGTGCGGTTCCCTCCGGCGAGCCCACCCGCCGGACTCTAGCGGCCCCGCCGTTCTCACCTCATAGGAGCGCAGCGCCCGGAATCTCGAGCGCTCCCATTGGGTGGAGCGGGAGGGTCAGGCGCGGCGGGCCGGGCGCGCCGGGAGGATCTCGCCGACGACCTCGAGGAGATCCCGCGAGGGCGAGAGTCCCAGCTCCTCGCGCATCTGCGCGGCGAAACGGCGGAAGTGGGCGATCGCCGCGGCCCGGTTGCCGCCCGCCAGCAGGGCGCGCAGCAGGCCGGCGTGCGACGACTCTCGCCACGGGTCCAACCGGATCGCCCGAAGAGCGGCGTCGACGCCGTCGCCGTGCCGACCGTCCTGGACGCTGAGGTTCACGACATCGTCGAGAAGGTGCAGCGCCAGCTGCCGGACCCGTTCGCGTTCGAGCTCGACCCACTCCTCGTCCCATCCGGGGAGCAGCTCGAGGTCGAATCCGGGCCGGGGGGCCGTCACCTGGGCCACCCCGGCACGGGCGGCGGCGACCGCGTGCTGGAGGTCGAGGACGTCGAGGTCGACATCGGGGCCCAGGCTCAGCGACGTGACCGTCGCGTCGACGACCGGCGTGAGCGCGCCGAGCCGGCAGACCGTCGAGCGGAGGTTGGCCCGAGCGCGGGCCTCGTCGACGTCCGGCCAGATCGCGGCGGCGACGGTCGACCGGCGCACCGGGTGCCCCTCGATGGCGAGGTAGGCGACCAGGCGCTGTCCGGCCGGAGGTACCTCGACCCGGCCGTTCGGTCCGGCGAGGCCGAACCCGCCGAGCAGGCGGATCGACCAGTGGTGGTGGGTGTTCGCGGTTGATTCGGCTACAGGCATCTCGTTCCTCGTCAGGGTCCCCGAGCGGTGGGTCTCCACGCCGCTCCCTGAGGGCCAGCCACCGACCTCCGCGCCGGTCGACGGGTCTGGCCCAGTCGTTTGTGGGTCAGGTCTCGTGTTTGGCGAGCTGGTCCAGCCGGTGTCCGCCCGCGAGGACGGCACGCTCGGCGGCCGCTCGGGGAGTGTGGTGGTGGACCCGGTCGAACACGTCATGCAGGAGGCCCCAGCGGGCCGCCGAGATACGAGTGTCCGCTGGGTGTTGCCCGCAGATTTCCTGCTCGTCGCGACGCGACGGTCACGCGGCGGTGACGACAGCGCGACGCGGCGGTGACGGAGATGTCACGCCGCATCCACGCGCCGGTGACGACCCCTCTACGGCGGCCTGACGACGGTGCGTCGCTGCGCATACGGCAGAGCAGCGGAAACGCAGCGGAACTGTGGCGTCGCCGTCCACGGTCCGGTGACGGGGCTCCCGTTCCATGGTTCACGTCAACGACCGACCCACCAGGTCTCGGAAGGAGGTGAACACCATGACCTTCGTCACCCGTGAGGAGCTCGCTCGCGAGGAGGTCGAGCTGCTGCCGTCGCGCGAGACGCTCGCCTTCTTCAACTGGGCCAACGTCTCCGCCACCAACGTCGCCGTCGCGCAGAACACGTACACCCTGCTCAGCGCCGCGAGCGCCTCGGCGAACCAGGCCGTTCTGGTCTACCAGTCCTGACCAACCGCCCGTTCGCGGGCCGGTCACCAGCCCATCTGAGCACCTCGGAAGGAGGGAAACATGGGCACCATCTCCGTCGCTGAGCTCGAGGCCACCACGGTCGAGCTCCTGCCGTCACGCGAGACCCTGGCGTGGATCAACATCGCCAACATCAACGCGGTCAACCTCGCGATCGCGGTCAACGCGGGCACGTTCGGTTCCGTCGCGTACGCGTCGGCCAACCAGCTGATCGGCGTCAGCCAGAGCTGACCCGGTGCACAACCTGCACCACCCAGGCGGAGGCCGAGTCGATCGGGAGAAGGCTCGGCCTCCGCTCATGCCGTACCGCCGGCGCACTACACGACGACGAAGGACACCACCCGATGACCAGCCCCACCCTCGTGGCGCCCGCCCTCGCCCCCGGAGTCGCCCTGCTCGGCGAGTACCAGGGCTCAGGGTTCACCGAGCCCCACTACCTCATCGTCCGGTCCGACCAACAGGTCCTCCACGTCTCGCGGCTGCTGTTCGTCGTCGCCTCGCACCTCGACGGGGCGAGCACCCACGAGGAGATCGCCGAGCGCGTCAGCGAGGAGTACGGCCGGACCCTCGACGCCGACGGCGTCCAGTTCCTGGTGGCCGCGAAGCTCCGCCCGATGGGTATCGCCGCCGAGGAACCTTCGGTGCAGGAGCTCGATGCGTATGCGTCGTACGGGCTCGCGTCGTCGGCTCCGCCGGCCGCACCCCCGGCCCCTGCCCGCCCCGCCCTCGTTCCCGTGGCCAGCCCCACTCCGGCCCCCGGCCCCGATCCCGCAGGGGCCTCTGGCCAGCCCAACAAACGAACGCTGCCCCGCGCGAACCCCTTGCTGGCGTTGCGGTTCCGCGCCACGCTGCTGCCGGCGCCTGTCACCCGACTCCTTGCCCGGCTGCTCACCCCACTCCTCTTCGGACCCGTCGTCGTCCTGGGTCTCCTCGGCCTCATCGCCGCCGACGTCTGGCTGGTGCGCCAGGCCAGCCTCGGCGGAGCCGTCGACTCGGTCCTTGTCGACCCGCCGCTGCTGCTCTCGGTCATCGGGATCCTCCTGGGCGCGACCGTGATCCACGAGCTCGGCCATGCGGCCGCCTGCCGCTACGGCGGCGCGACGCCGGGCAAGATCGGTGTCGCCGTCTACGTCGTCTACCCCGCCTTCTTCACCGACGTCACCCAGTCGTACCGGCTGGGCCGCGGTGGTCGGGTCCGGACCGACCTCGGCGGGGTCTACTTCAACGCGCTCACCATCGTCGGGCTGACCGGTGTCTACGCACAGACGCGCTCTCCCGCCGTCCTGCTGGCCATCGTCTTCATCCACGTCGAGGCACTGCAGCAGCTGATGCCGCTCGGCCGGCTGGACGGCTACTTCGTCGTCGCCGACCTCGTCGGTGTGCCGGACCTGTTCAGCCGGATCGGACCCATCCTCCGCAGCGCGATCCCGGGCCGCCGGCCGCACCCCAAGGTGGCCGAGCTGCGCCGCTCCACGCGCGTCGTCGTGACGCTCTGGGTCCTCGTGACCGGGCCGGTGATGCTGGCGATCCTCGGCTATCTGCTGTGGAACGCCCCGTCGCTCACCCATCAGGTCGTCGACGCGATACGCCAGCAGTGGGCGCTGCTGCAGTCGTCGATCGCCGCCGGCGACGCGGCGGGTATCACGCTGGCCGCCTTGTCCCTCGTGTTGTTACCACTTCCGCTGCTCGGGCTGGCCGTCCTCGTGCTCGGCATCCTGCGCCGCATCGTCGCCGCCGCGGTTCGCCCGCTCCGGCGCCACCGCATTGCCCCGCCGTCGGCGGGAACCCACCACCAGGAGATCACGATGTCCGGATCGGATCCCACCGCTCACTCACCGGGAGCGGTGGCCAGCCCGCCGGCGCCGTCAGCGTCGGCCCCCACCTCATCGACCAACACTGCAGCGAACGGCGCTGAGGACCCCTTCGGCCCGCCGATGCGGACCGCGGCCGAGCTCACCGAGCGATCCCTGCTCCGAGCCCAGGCGCATACCCCCCGGCACGGCTGGCGGCGCGGCGTGTTCGCCGTCAGCGGCGGTCACGTCAACCCCGGTCCGAGCAGCCGCGAGCGCCGCGAGGACGACCTGCTCGCTCGGGTGAGGACCCGGTTCGACGGGTCCCGCCGGATCGTCGTCCTCTCGCGCAAGGGCGGGGCCGGCAAGACCACGACCACGCTGATGCTCGGCCACACCTTCGCGTCGCACCGCGGCGACCGCGTCGTCGCTCTCGACGCGAACCCCGACGCGGGCAGCCTGGCCATGCGGCTGCCGCGTGAGACGGACTACTCCGCGACCGACCTGCTCGCCGAGCGGGCCTGGATCGAGCGGTACTCGCAGATCCGGGCGTTCACGTCGCAGGACCCGGTGAGCCGGCTCGAGGTCGTCGCCTCCGACGACGACCCACGGATCAGCCTGGCCCTCGGGTCGCAGGACTACCGCCACCTCGTCGACACCCTGGACCGGCACTACAACCTCGTGCTCGTCGACACCGGGACCGGCATCCTCGACGACGCCATCCAGGGCATCCTCGAGGAGGCCGACCAGCTCGTCGTCGTCATGCCTCCCGCCCTCGACGGCGGCCGGGTCGCGGCGATGACCCTCGACTGGCTCGACCAGCACGGCCACCAGGAGCTGGTCTCCCGCGCCGTCGCGGTGGTCAACTCGGTGCGCGGCTCCGGCCCGCTCGAGCTGGACCGGCTCGAGGAGCACTTCCAGGCCCGGTGTGCCTCCGTGCACCGGATCCCCTGGGACCCGGTACTCGAGGCCGGCGCGCACTCGGCGCTCGCCGACCTGCGCCCCGCGACCCGCGCCGCCTACCTCGAGCTGGCGGGTGCTGTGGCCGAGGGCTTCATCAACAACGGACATCACCGGATCGGAGCGACGTCATGATGAACCGCGCACTCGTCAGGTGGGGAGTCGCGGCGGCGTCCGCGGCCGGGATCCTCGTCGCTGGGCAGCTGCCCGCCGACGCGAAGACCACGGTCGGCCACGGGGCGGTGACCTTCGACGACCGGCAGGTGGTCCAGTTGACCCAGGTCGGCTCCCAGCAGGGAAAGGGTGGCCTCGAGCTGCACCTGACCGGTAAGAACCGCGTGATCGCCGGGAACCTCGCGGTCGCCACCACGTCGTGCGACGGGTGCCACGCGACGGCCATCTCGTTCCAGGTGGTCATCGCCGACCGGGGCCCGAGCGGGGTCGACGCCGGCAACGTCGCGTACGCCGACAACTCCGGGTGCGCCGACTGCGAGGCCGACGCCTTCGCGTACCAGTTCGTCCTCGCCTTCGACGGCAACGCCCGGATGACCGGGAACGGCCGCCACCAGCTCGACCGGATCGACGCCGCTCTCTCGCAGCTGGCCCGCGCCGGTGGCTCGGCGGCGGAGACCCAGGCCGCGGTCGACGGGTATGCGGCCCAGGTGGTCAACGTCCTGTCGAGCGAGCTGCGGGTCCGGCCCGTGGTCAAGAAGGCCGCCATCAAGCGCGGTCACCTGCCCGCCGCCTGACCGCGCGGCGTCCTTGACGCCGGCCACGCCCACCCGGCCGCGACCCGGGGGGCGTGGTCGGTTCAGGACACCCCACGAAGTTCTGCGCTTCGCTCCGATTCTTCGCGGGGACCCCGAGCTTCGCAACTGCCCTAGGCGTCTTCGGCCTCCTCGAGCTCCGGCTCCGGACGGTGCAGCAGGGTCGCGGCCATCGGCAGCAGGAGCACCGTCACCGCGCCGCCGGCCACGAGCAGCGAGCTGTTCGCGTCGCTCATCTGCCCGGCCGAGACGGCGACCGAGGTCACCGCCACGATGATCGGCAGACCGGTGGCTCCGTACAACGCGAGCCGCACGCTGTCGCGACGCGAGAACTCAGGACCGCGGCCGTCCCGGCGTTGCTGAGTCATTGTTGCCAGCAGGATCGGGCCGCCCCGGACGACGAGGATGGCGACGACGAACGCGAGCAGTCCCCACGGGTTCGCCGCGACGGCGGCCGGGTCGATCGTCATCCCGGAGGTCACGAAGAACACCGGGATGAGCAGTCCGAACGCCAGCCCGTCGAGCTTGTGCTCCAACGACTGATGGCCGCCGGGGATGATCCGCCGCAGGATGAACCCCGCCGCGAACGCCCCGAGGACGACGTCGAACTGGAAGGCGGCCGCCAGCAGGCTCAGCGTGATGAGCAGCAGGACGACGAGCCGGACCGTGAGCTGCGCGGTGGTCTCCTGCCCGGCGGTGATCAGCGAGTGGAGGCGACTGCCGGGGAGGACGCGCGTCGTCGCATACGTCACCGCGACCGCCAGCGCAGCGAAGAGAACGAGGACGACAATCGACTTGAGCGCGCCGCGGGTTCCGAGGAGGACTGCCATCGCGATGACCGGCCCGAGCTCTCCGAACGCCCCGTGGTTGAGCAGCGTGGCGCCGAACGGCGTGGCCAGCTGACCGTTGTCGCGGAGGATCGGCAGGAGGACGCCGAGGGCCGTCGAGACCAGCGCGATGGCGACGGCGACCTCGGCATTGACCAACCCGGTCAGGCCCAGCAGTCCGACCAGCGCGAGGGCCAGCGCGAAGCACGCGGCCCAGGTGATGAGAGCCCGGCGACCGCCGCGCCCGGTCAGTTCCTTGAGCTCGATCTCGTACCCGGCGAGGAGGAACAGCATGCCGAGGCCGAGCTCCCGGAACGCGTCCACCGCTTCGCCGCGGGAGGCGATCCCGAGGACGTGCGGGCCGATCACCACGCCCAGCGCCAGCAGCAGCACCGCCTCCGGGACCAGCCGGCGAGGGATGAGCCCCGCGACGAGCGGCGCGACCACCGCGACCACGGCGATCCAGAACAGCGACAGGGCGGCCTCCATGACGCCATGCTGCCTTCATGGAGCCCGAGATCGCCTTCGCCGAGCTGCACGTCCACCTCGAAGGGACGTTGGAACCCGAGCTGATCTTCACGCTGGCCGAACGGAACGGCGTGGAGCTGCCCTACCGGGACATCGATGACCTGCGGTCGCGGTACGCCTTCACCGACCTGCAGAGCTTCCTCGACCTCCTGTACACGAACAACCAGGTGCTGCGCACCGAGCAGGACTTCGCCGACCTCACCGAGGCCTACCTCCGGCGCGCCCGACGAGCCGGGGTCCGGCACGCCGAGGTGTTCTTCGACCTCCAGGCCCACACGGGGCGCGGCATCGCGGCCGAGACCGCCCTGGCCGGCGTGACCGACGCGCTGGGCCGGTCCGAGGCGCTCGGCCTGACGAGCGGCCTGATCGTCACGATGCTGCGGCACCTGCCAGCGGAGTCCGCGATGCAGGCCTACGAGCAGCTATGCGCGTCCGGCGTTCCGTTCCTCGGCATCGGCCTGTGCTCGTCCGAGGTCGGGTTCCCCGCGACGCCGTTCGCCGATGTCTTCGCACGGGCGCGCGCCGACGGTCGGCACACCGTGGCGCACGCGGGGGAGGAGGGCGACCCCAGCTACGTCTGGGAGGTCCTCGACGTCCTCGAGGTCGAGCGCGTCGACCACGGCCGCCGGTCGATCGAGGACCCAGCCCTGATGGAGCGTCTGATCGCGGAGCAGATTCCGCTGACCATGTGTCCGCTGTCGAACGTCCGGCTCAAGGGGGTGCCGTCGCTCGAGGAGCACCCGCTCGCGCGGATGCTCCGCGCCGGCGTGTTGGTGTCGGTTCACTCCGACGATCCGGCGTACTTCGGCGGGTACCTCGACGACAACGTCGCCGCGGTGCGGGGGGCGCTCGGGCTGTCCGACGACGAGGTTCGGCGGCTGGCGGAGAACAGCCTTCAGTCGTCGTTCCGCGACTCGGCTTGACGGGATCCCTTCGAATCCAATAATCTCCTCTGAAATCCAACCAGATCCAAGGATGCGGAGGCGAGGACACTGTCCGGTCGTGAGCTGCTGGCCGGCCTGGACGTCGGCACGACGTCGGTCAAGGCCCTGCTCGTCGCGCCCGACGGCACCGAGGTCGCCCTCGGTCGGGCCCCGACGACGTGGACGACAACGCGATCCGGCGCGGAGACCTCGCCCGCGTCGATCACCGAGGCGGCCCGGTCGGCCCTCGCCGACGCGCTCGACCAGGTCGTCGGTGACCGCGTGGTGGCGCTCGGAGTCGCCTCCATGGCCGAGTCCGGAGTGCTGGTCGGACCCGACGACTCGGCGCTGGCACCGATCATCGCCTGGCACGACCACCGCGACGAGGCGCAGCTGGCCGACCTGGTCGACACCTTTGGGGCGGAATGGTTCTCGGTGCGGACCGGCCTCCCGGTATGGACGCAGTGGAGCCTGACCAAGCACCGCTGGCTGGTCGACAACGTCCCCGCCGTCCGGAACGCCGTGCGCCGGTACAACATCGCCGAGTGGGTGGCCCGCGACCTCGGCGCCGCTCCCGTCACCGAGCTCTCGCTGGCGTCCCGAACCGGCTGGCTCGACCTGGCGTCCCGAGAGACCTGGGCCGAGACGATGGACTGGTCGGGCGCGCCGGCCGCGCTGCTGGGCGATCTCGTCTCGGCCGGTACCCCGATCGGAAAGGTCCAGGCGTCGGGCCGGTTGGCCGCCCTCGACGGCGCAACGGTGACCGTCGCGGGGCACGACCACCAGGCTGCGGTCGTCGGCGTCGGCAGCAGCGGGGCGGGGGACGAGTTCGACTCCTGCGGAACGGCCGAGGCCATCCTCCGCACCGTCAACCCAGGTCTGAACGCCGAGGCGCTGCTCGCCCTGACCGGCGCCGGGGTGACCGTGGGCTGGCATGTCATCCGCGACCGGTGGTGCCTTCTCGGCGCGACCCAGGGCGGGCTGATCCTCGGACGGGTCCGGGACTCGCTCGGCGTCGACGCGAAGGGTCTGGCCGAGCTCGACGCGGCCGCCCTCGCTGCCCCGGATGACCCGGCCGTGCTGCAGATCAGCGAGACGGCCGATGTCACGGTGTCGCCCGGCGCTGAACCCGGACGGGTCTGGCGGGCCGCCACCCGGGCCGTCACCCAGCAGGCGCGCGACCTGGGCGACCACCTCGACCGGGCCGGCGGTCCGCGTCGCGATCTCGTGGTGGCCGGCGGCTGGACCAACAGCGCCGCCGTGATGGCGGCCAAGACCGAGGCGTTCGGCCCCCTGCGCCGGGCCACGACGACCGAGGCCGGTGCGCGCGGTGCGGCGTTCCTCGCCGGACTGGCCCACGGGACCTACCCCGCATACGACGACATTCCCAACGGTGCCCGTCCGGAGGACCGCGCATGACTCTCGCCACCACTACCGACCTCCTCGCGCAGGCCCGATCTCGCGGCGTGGGCGTCCCGGCGTTCAACGTCATCACCCTCGAGCACGCCGAGGCCATCGCCGCCGGCGCCGAGCGCGCCGGCCGCCCCGCCATCCTCCAGATCAGCGAGAACGCCGTGAAGTTCCACGGCGGCCGGCTGGAGCCGATCGCCGCCGCGACGGTGGCGGTCGCCCGGCAGGCGATGGTTCCGCTGTCGGTGCACGTGGACCACGTCGAGGACCAGCGCCTGCTCCGCCAGGCGGACGGTCTCGGGATCAGCTCGGCGATGTTCGACGCATCGCACCTGGACTACGACGCGAACGTCGCCGCGACCCGTGCGGCCGTCGAGTGGGCGCACGCGCGCGGCATCCTGCTGGAGGCCGAGCTCGGCAAGGTCGGCGGCAAGGACGGCGCCCACGCCCCCGGCGTCCGCACCGACCCGAACGAGGCGGCCGACTTCGTCGCGGCGACCGGCGTCGATGCCCTGGCGGTCGCGGTCGGCAGCTCACACGCCATGGTGGAGCGCACTGCCGCGCTCGACCTCGACCTGATCCGCGCCCTGACCGAGGCGCTGCCCGTCCCGTTGGTACTGCACGGGTCGTCCGGCGTCTCCGACGACCAGCTCGCGGCCGCGGTCCAGGCGGGCATGGTCAAGATCAACATCGGCACGATCCTCAACGTCGCGTGGACGTCGGCGGTCCGGTCGGTCCTCGACGACGAGAACGTCGTGGACCCCAGGAAGTATCTTCGCCCAGCCCGGGACGCCGTCGCCGATGTCGTGGCGAGGCTCAGCACGGTGATCGGAGGACCGGCATGATCGTCACCCTGACCCTCAACCCCGGCTTGGACCTCACCTACACACTGACCGAGTCGGCCGTCGGCGAGGTCGACGTCCACCGCGCCACGACGGCAACGCTGGAGGCCAGCGGCAAGGGTGTCAACGTCTCGCGAGCGTTGCACACCAACGGAATCGATACTGTTGCGGTCCTCCCGATCGGCGGGCCCACCGGCCACCATCTCGCCGAGCTGCTCGATCTGGACGGCGTCCGTCACCGCACGATCGCCCAGTCCGCCGACACCCGGGTGAACACGACGATGGCGGTGAGTGGCGGGCATACGGCGAAGGTGAACGGCCCTGGCGGCCGGCTCACCGGCGACGACCTGACCGGCCTCACCCGAGAGGTCGCGACCGCCCTCACCGACGCCGTTGGTGACGAGGTGTGGCTCGCCGTATGCGGGTCGTTGCCCCCTGGTCTTGATCCTCAAGCGGTCGGTGGTTTCGTCGCGTTGGCCCACTCGCACGGTGCTCGATGCGCGATCGACGCGTCCGGGCCGGCGCTAGCCGCGGCGCTGTCGGCCGGCGCCGACCTCCTCGCCCCGAACCGGTTGGAGCTGGCTGACATCGATCCCACCGCGGCGGGCGCGCATACGGTTTCGGAACTTGCCCGAGCCGCCTCGGATATCGCCCGCGGCGCGGGGACGACCCTGCTCGTCAGTCTCGGTGAGGACGGTGCCCTGTTCACCGACGGCGAGGTCGTCGTCCACGGCTGCGGGCCCGCGCTGACCCCGGTCAACACCGCAGGCGCCGGTGATGCGCTGCTCTCCGGCTGGCTCGCCGAGTCGGGCCCGCTCGCCGACCGGATGGCTCGCGCCATCCGGTGGAGCCGAGCCGCGTGCCTCTCCGCCACTACGGTTGCTTCCCCTCTGCCGCAACCCGATCCGTCCGACGGAGTCACCGTCGACCTGCTGCCCATCGGCCGACCCGAAAGGTCACCCTCATGACCACCAACCGCCGAATCGTCGTCACCGCCGTCGAGACCATGGAGCTGCGCGACGAGCCCGTACCCACCCCCGCCGCCGGCGAGGTCCGGGTCCACACCACCTTCATCGGGGTATGCGGGTCCGACACGCACGCCTTCCACGGCCGTCACCCGTTCATCCCGATCCCCTACCTGCCCGGCCACGAGGCGACGGGGGTCGTCGAGGAGCTGGGGAGCGGGGTCACCACCGTCTCCGTGGGGCAGCGGGTGGTCGTCGAGCCGACGCTGCCGTGCTGGCAGTGCAAGCAGTGCCGGTCGGGCAACGAGAACCTCTGCGAGCACCTCGAGTTCTTCGGCTGCGGCTACCCGCAGGGCGGCATGGCCGACCGGTTCGTCGTCCGCGCCGACCGCTTGCATGTCATCCCCGACGACATCGACGACCTCGCTGCGGCCCTCATCGAGCCGCTGTCGACACCTGTCCACGCGGGGCGGATCGCCGGGCCGCTGCAGGGTAAGGCGGTCGCCATCCTCGGAGCGGGGACGATCGGGCTGCTGATGCTCGCGGTTGCGCGCTGGTCCGGGGCGGCCAAGGTCGTCGTCACCGACCCGCTGCCAGCCAAGCGCGAGATCGCCGCGAGGCTCGGCGCCGACGCCGTGGTCGACGCGCTTGCCCCCGACGTCGCGGAGCAGGTGCGCGCGGCGCTCGGCGAGAGTGCCGATGTCGTCTTCGACTGTGTCGCCGTGAAGTCCACGACGCTGGCCGCCATCGACATGGCTCTCAAGGGCGGCACCGTGGTCATCGTCGGGGTGCCGTCGGCTGACTTCGAGATCCCGATCCGGATCGTCCAGGACCAGCAGATCCGGCTGCAGGGGAGTGCGACCTACGTCCCGCAGGACTACGCGACGGCGATGGAGATCATCCGGAGCGGGCTGGTACGTCCGGAGGACTTCGTCACCGGGCAGTTCCCGCTGGAGCAGACCGAGGAGGCCTTCGCGGCGTCGACGAGTGGCGAGCACATCAAGGTCCTGGTGCACCCATGAGACGCGACGACGGCATCAGCGACCTCCAGCCCGCGAGCACCCGACAGTCGGCGATCCTCGGCACCCTGCGGACTCGTGGCCAGGTGCGGGCGATCAAGATGGCCGAGGAGCTCGGCGTCACCCACGAGACGATCCGCAAGGACCTGCTGACATTGGAGTCACACGGGCTGCTGCGCCGGGTCCATGGCGGCGCGGTCTCCGTGGAGTCACTGTCCTTCGAGCCGGCGATCGGCGCGCGGACGAGCATGGCGGACGAGAAGCAGCGGATCGCCGCCGCAGCGGCCGAGTTCCTGCCGCCGACGGGGGCGATTGTCCTCGACTCCGGAACGACGACCGAGGCGTTCGCCGCGCAGCTGCCGCCCGCGTCGTCGCTGGTCGCGATCACCAACGCGCTGCCCATTGCGCTGACCCTGATGACCCATCCGCAGCTGACCGTTCACCTGCTCGGTGGCCGGATCCGATCGGCCACCATGGCGACGGTGGACACCTGGGCGCTGCGCGACCTTGGCGAGGTCCAGGCCGACGTCGCGTTTGTCGGAGCCAACGCCTTCTCGCTGGAACACGGCCTCAGCACACCGGATTCGGCCGAGGCGGCCCTCAAGCACGCGATGGTGCATGCGGCGCGGCTCACCGTGCTCCTCGCCGATCACACGAAGTTCGGCCGGGACGCGGTGTTCAAGTACGCCGACCTCGACGTGATCGACGTCCTCGTCACCGACGAGGGACTGAGTGTCTCCGACGCACGGGAGTTGGAGGCCGGAGCGGGCATCGAGGTCGTCCGCGTCTGAGCGAGGCGTGGGTATACCGGCCGCCGGCATACCGGAAAACCGCCCCACCCATCGGGGGGACGACCGGCTGGGGCGGCGGGCGCCGCGACGGGAGATTCGGTAGGGCCGGGGACGTGCTCCGGCCCGACCGAAGGAGTCCCTCCCATGACCGCCCTCGCTACCCCGACACCGACGACACCACACGACGACCACGTCTGCCCGCGATGGGGCGGAGGGCGCATCGCGCTCATCGTGGTCGGCG
>DASTNV010000039.1:0-2721 GCA_035762725.1 Lapillicoccus sp.
TCCAGCGTGCTGCCGAGGGCGCCCTCGCCGCCGGGACCCGTGTCGACGACGTCTTCACCGCGGCGCGGGCGGTCGCCGACACCGGCGCCCCCGCCTTGGTCATGACCTACTGGAACTCCGTCCTGCGCCGCGGTGTCGACCGGTTCGCCCGTGACCTGGCCGCCAGTGGCGCCTCCGGCCTGATCACGCCCGACCTGATCCCCGACGAGGCGGACGACTGGATCGCCGCCTCCGACGCCTACGGGCTCGACCGCGTCTTCCTCGTCGCACCGAGCTCCACGCCCGAGCGGCTGGTCAACGCGACCGCCGCCAGCCGCGGCTTCGTCTACGCCGCCTCCCTCATGGGGGTGACCGGCACCCGCGAGAGCGTCGGGTCGGCCGCCGAGTCGCTGGTCGCCCGCACTCGCGAGGTCACCGACATGCCGGTATGCGTCGGGATCGGCGTCTCCAACGGCGAGCAGGCCGCCGCCGTGGGCGAGTTCGCCGACGGAGTGATCGTCGGGTCCGCTCTGGTCCGGACCCTCGTCGAGGCCCGCAACGCCGACGAGGGCATCGCGCGGCTGCGCGAGCTCACCGCCGAGCTGGCCGCCGGCGTCCGTCGCAGCCGCGACCGGGTGGCGACGTCATGACCCTCGTCGCGCTCCCACTCGAGATCCCCAGCCCGTCGACCGGGGTCTGGAACCTCGGCCCGCTGCCGGTCCGGGCCTACGCGATGTGCATCCTGCTCGGGATCGTCGTCGCGATGTGGATCACCCAGCGACGGTTGGCCACCCGCGGCGGCAAGCCCGGGCAGGTGCTCGACATCTCCGCGTGGGCCGTGCCGTTCGGCATCATCGGCGGCCGGATCTACCACCTCATCACGTCGCCACAGGCGTACTTCGGCGAGGGCGGCAACCCCTGGAACGCCTTCAAGGTCTGGGAAGGTGGCCTCGGCATCTGGGGCGCGATCGCCCTCGGTGCGCTCGGCGCATACATCGGCTGCCGACGGCAGAAGGTGAACTTCCTCGACTTCGTCGACTCCGCGGCGCCGGGGATCCTCGTCGCGCAGGCCCTGGGCCGGTTCGGCAACTACTTCAACAACGAGATCCACGGAGCACCGACCGACCTGCCGTGGGGCCTCCGGGTCTACGAGTGGGACCAGGCCGCCGGCCACGCGGTCCTCGACGCCAACGGCAACCCGGTAGTCCTCGGCGTCTTCCACCCGACCTTCCTCTACGAGGCGATCTTCTGCGTCCTGCTCGCCTGGCTGCTGGTCTGGCTGGACAAGCGCTACGACTTCCGGCGCGGCCAGATCTTCGCCCTCTACATCGCGGGGTACCCCATCGGGCGCGGCGTCGTCGAGTTCATGCGGACCGACGACGCGAACCACATCCTCGGGCTGCGGGTCAACTCGTGGGTGTCGATCCTCGTCTTCCTGCTCGGCGTGTTCCTCTTCTTCTGGTTCGGCCGACGGCCGCCCGACGAGAGTTCAGAGCCGGCTCCAGAGACGGCGCCCGAGACGGCGCCCGAGACGGCACCAGAGGCAGAGTCTCAACATTCGGAATGACTTGTTCCGAAATATAGGACGCTTGACGCGACCGATATCCTGACCCCGCACTGGCCGACGCCGCCCAGCCGCACCTGACGCCGAACGGCCCGGCCACGCGCCGCCGACGGTCGGCGTCGTCTGCCCGATGTTGATCGGGGTCCCCGCGAAGTATCGAAGCGAAGCGGAGAACTTCGTGGGGTGATCACTGGTCGGTCCCGCGCCGACAGCGAACGACAGGACGGTGACATGACCGCACCCGCACGCCGCTTCTCGGCCCAGCCGGATGACATCGGCCTCTACCGCGCGGCGAACGAGCACGACGCCTGCGGTGTGGCCATGGTCGCGACGATGCGCGGCAGTGCAGGGCACGACATCATCGAGCACGCGCTGACGGCGCTGCGCAACCTCGACCACCGCGGCGCCACCGGCGCCGACCCGCTCGTCGGCGACGGCGCGGGCATCCTCAGCCAGGTCCCCGACGCATTCTTCCGCGAGGTCGTCGACTTCCGGCTGCCCCTCGCCGGCCACTACGCGGTCGGGTTGGCCTTCCTCCCCGTCGACGCTGCGGAGCGAGCCGCCACGGTCGAGGCCATCGAGCGGATCGCCGCCGAGGAGTCCCTCACCGTCCTCGGCTGGCGCGACGTGCCGGTCACCGTCGACATCATCGGTGAAGCGGCCCGCGACTGTATGCCGCACTTCGCCCAGGTCTTCGTCTCGGCAGCCGTCGGCCGCCAGACCTACCTCAACCTCGACCGGTTCGCGTTCTGCCTCCGCAAACGCGCCGAGCTCGAGACCGACGTCTACTTCGCCTCGCTGTCGTCGCGGACCCTGGTCTACAAGGGGATGCTGACGACCGCGCAGCTGGAGCCGTTCTTCCCCGACCTCTCGCACCGGTCCTTCGAGACGCAGCTGGCCCTGGTCCACTCCCGGTTCTCGACGAACACGTTCCCCTCCTGGCCGCGGTCGCACCCGTACCGGTTCATCGCGCACAACGGCGAGATCAACACGGTGAAGGGCAACCGCAACTGGATGAGCGCCCGCGAGAGCCAGCTGACGTCGGACATCATCCCCGGCGACCTCGAGCGGCTGTACCCGATCTGTACCCCGGAGGCCTCCGACTCGGCCTCCTTCGACGAGGTCCTCGAGCTGCTCCACCTCGGGGGCCGGTCCCTCCCGCACGCGGTCCTCATGAT
>DASTNV010000040.1:0-2117 GCA_035762725.1 Lapillicoccus sp.
CGCGACGAGGAGAAGGCCCGCGCCAAGGAGCGCGTCTTCAGCCTCCGGGACGCCTTCGGCGCCTGGGACCCGCGCCGCCAGCGGCCCGAGCTGTGGGACCTCTACAACGGCCGGCACGCCCCGGGCGAGCACGTCCGTGTCTTCCCCCTCTCGAACTGGACCGAGCTCGACGTGTGGCGCTACATCGAGCGCGAGCGCATCGTCCTGCCGGACCTCTACTACGCCCACGAGCGCGACGTGTTCAGCCGCGACGGCATGTGGCTGACGGCCGGTGACTGGGGCGGTCCTACCCCGAACGAGCCGGTCGAGACCCGCAAGGTCCGTTACCGCACGGTCGGCGACATGAGCTGCACTGGAGCCGTCGAGTCCACGGCGTCGACCACCGCCGAGGTCATCGTCGAGCTGGCCGCGTCCCGGCTGACCGAACGGGGTGCCACCCGCGCCGACGACCGGCTGTCCGAGGCCGCGATGGAGGACAGGAAGAAGCAGGGCTACTTCTGATGAGCTTGACCGCCCCGGCTCGTCACGACCTGCTCCGGCTCGCGACGGCCGGCAGCGTCGACGACGGCAAGTCGACCCTCGTCGGCCGGCTGCTCCACGACACCCGCTCGGTCCTCGCCGACCAGCTCGCGGCCGTGGAGCGGGCCAGCCGCGACCGCGGGCTCGACACCACCGACCTCGCGCTGCTCACCGACGGTCTGCGCGCCGAGCGCGAGCAGGGCATCACCATCGACGTCGCGTACCGGTACTTCTCGACCGCCACCCGCTCCTACGTCCTTGCCGACACGCCCGGGCACGTCCAGTACACCCGCAACATGGTCACCGGCGCGTCGACCGCCGAGCTCGCCCTCATCCTCATCGACGCTCGCCACGGCGTCGTCGAGCAGACCCGCCGTCACCTCGCGGTCACCGGGCTGCTCGGCGTGCGGCATGTCGCACTGGCGGTCAACAAGATGGACCTCGTCGACTGGGACGAGGGAGTCTTCGACCGACACGTTGCCGAGTTCGTCCGGCTGGCAGGGGGATTCGGCATCTCCGACGTCCAGGCCGTCCCGGTCTCCGCGCTGTTCGGCGACAACGTCGTCGACCGTTCCATCCGCGCTTCCTGGTATGCCGGTCCGACCCTGCTCGAGTACCTCGAGTCCGTGCCGGTCGGCAGCGACCCCTCCGAGCAGCCGTTGCGGATGCCGGTGCAGTACGTCATCCGCCCGCAGAGCCCCGAGCACCGCGACTACCGGGGGTATGCGGGTCGTCTTGCCTCGGGGGTGGTCCACGTCGGCGACGAGGTCGTCGTCCTCCCCGCCGGTGCCCGGACCCGGGTGGTCGGGATCGACCGCTCGGTGACGCCGGGGGAGCCCGGGCGACCCGACGAGCACGCCGTGGCCTTCGCCCCTCAGTCGGTCGTGCTCCGGCTCGCCGATCAGCTCGACATCTCCCGCGGTGACCTCATCGCCTCGGTCGACGACCAGCCGAACGTGGTCCGGGAGATCGTCGGAACCCTCGCTGTCCTCTCGGAGCGGCCGCTCCGGGCCCGCGACCGCGTTCTGGTGCGAGTGGGCACCCGCAACGTTCGTGGTCTTGTGTCCGACCTCGTCGACGAGCTCGACGTCGCATCACTCCAACGCGGTCCGGCTCCGGAGACGTTGCCGCTCAACGCGATCGGACGGGTACGCGTTCGGCTGGCCGAGCCGGTACCCCTCGACGACTACGCTGACCTGCGACGGACTGGCGCCTTTCTCCTCGTCGACGAGGCCGACGGCACCACGCTCGCGGCGGGCATGGCCGAGCTCGACCGCTGAAGGAGGCCGAGGTGGCGGACACCCCGGGATACCCCGCCACGCTGCGACTGACCGGCCGGCGGGTGCTGGTCGTCGGCGGCGGCGCGGTGGCGACCCGGCGCATACGGACGCTGCTGGAGGCCGGTGCCGTGGTCGATCTCATCGCCCCGGACGCGGCTCCCGAGATCCGAGAGGCCGCCGCGGCCGGGCGGTTGCGATGGCGTCAGCGGCGGTTCCAGCCCCGGGACGTGCTGGAGCCGGAACCGGCGTGGCTGGTCCACGCGGCCACCGACTCTGTGGAAGTGAACGCGACAGTCGCGAAGGCGGCCGAGGAGCAAC
>DASTNV010000041.1:0-12723 GCA_035762725.1 Lapillicoccus sp.
CACCCATCCAGAGTAGGACCGACGTCGAGGTCAGCGGCGGCGCTGGCAGCGGCCGCACCAGAATGGGTTGCGGCCGGCCACGACCTGCGTACGGATGCGCGACCCGCATACCCGGCACGGCTCCCCGGCTCGCCGGTAGACCCAGAACCGGCGTTCCATCCCGCCGCCATCGCCCTCCTCCTCGAGGTCGGCGTCCCGAGCCACGTCCTCCACCACCCCGGACTCCGCGGCGACCTCCGCCACGACCCCCGCCGGACCTCGCCCGAGCCACCGAGCGGAGTCGGTCCACGTCGAGGTCAGCTCCGGCACTGCACCGTCCGCGACCAGACGCTCGGCCTCCTCGATCTGATCGTCCATGGTGAGGATCTGGTTGAACGCCACGCCCAGCGGCATCAGCCGGACGAGGTCGGCCCACAGCAGGTCCCAGGTCCGACGGCGGATCTCCCGCCCCGGCCGGAACGGGCTCACCCGGTGCCGGAACAGCACCTCGCACCGGTAGACGTTGCCGACACCCGCGAGCGCTGCCTGGTCCATGAGCAACTCGGCGATCGTTCGCCCGGACCGCGAGATCTTCGCCCACGCCCGCCCCGGGTCAGCGTCGGCCCTCAACGGGTCGGGACCCAGCCGCGCCACCGTCGCCGCAGCCTCGTCCGGGGTCACCACCTGGACGATCGTCGCGCCCCGCAGGTCGGCGAGGTAGTCGTCGTTCACCATCCGCAGCCGCACCTGGCCCCACACCGGCGGCACGGACGCATACCCCGTGATGCGGTCGACCGAGAACTTGCCGATGAGCCCGAGGTGGACGTTCAGCCACTGCTCACCACTGAACTCGACGAACAGGTGCTTTCCGTATGCGGTCGCTTCCGTGACCTGCCGCCCGTTGAGGAGCGCAGCGCCCTCGGCGAACGGCCCCTGCGGGGACGAGACGGACGGCGTCGTGCCCGCGAAGGCAAGGTCGAGCGACTGCGCCAGCCGGTGCAGGGTGTGGCCTTCGGGCACTCAGCTGGCCTTCTTCTTGGCCGCCGTCGTCTTCTTGGCAGCGGTGGTCTTCTTCGCCGCCGTGGTCTTCTTGGCCGCCGTGCTCTTCGCTGCGGTGGTCTTCGCTGCGGTGGTCTTCTTCGCCGTCGACTTCGCGGCGGTTTTCTTGGCCGGCGCCGACTTTGTCGAGGCGACCGGCTCGCCGCGCGACGCCTTGGCCCGGTCGACCGAGCGCTGCAGGGCCTCGAGCAGGTCGACGACCTCGCCGGTGTCCTTGGGCTCGGGCGCGTGCTTGACCTCGCCGCCGGACAGCTTCGTCTCCACCATCTCGGTGACAGCCTCGGCGTAGTCGTCCTGGAACTCGCCGGGGTCGTAGTCGCCGGACAGCGAGTCGATGAGCATCGTCGCCATCGACAGCTCCCGCTCGGTCGCACTGCCGACGTCGCCGAGGTTGGCGAAGTCGGCCGACCGGATCTCGTCGGGCCAGATCATCGTCTGCAGCACGATGATGCCGTCCTTGACGCGCAGCACCGCCATGTTCTTGCGGTTGCGAATCGCCACGGATACCAAGGCCATCCGGTCGGCAGCCTCGAGCGCGTCGCGCAGCAGCGCGTAGGCCTTGGCGGCGCCCTTCTCGGGCTCGAGGTAATACGACCTGTCCAGCAGCATCGGGTCGATCTGGTCGGCCGGGACGAACTTCTCGACCGCGATCTCCTTGCTCGACTGGTTCGGCAGGTTCTTCAGGTCGTCGTCGGTGATGACGACCATCTCGCCGTCCTCGGTCTCGTAGCCCTTGGCGATGTCGTCGTACGACACCTCCTCACCGTCGATCGAGCAGACCCGCTTGTAGTGGATCCGCCCGCCGTCCTCACGGTGCACCTGGCGGAACGAGATGTCGTGGTCCTCGGTCGCCGCATAGAGCTTGGTGGGCACGTTGACCAGCCCGAACGACACCGCGCCCTTCCACATTGCACGTGGCATAGAGCCACTCTCCCAGAGTCCACCGACAACCGCAGCGTCCTCGCGTCTCGGCAAGAGGCACGCCATTTCCTGAGAGTTCATGTTAGTGTCGTTAACATGAAGTCCGAGCGGGCGTACGTCATGACCGAGCGGGCCCGCTCGACCCAAGAAACTGGCGAGCGGATCCTCGACGCGACCATCGCGCTCTTCGCCGAGCTCCCCTACGCCCAGCTGACCCTCCGGGCAGTCGCCGACCGGGCCGACGTCACGGTGCAGACCGTGATCCGTCGGTTCGGCGACAAGAAGGGGCTCACCGCCGCCGCCGCGGCGCGGTCGAGCAAGCACATCGTCGCCCAGCGCTCAGCCGCCCCGGTCGGGGACCTCGGGGGCGCCGTCGACATCCTCGTCGCCCACTACGAGGAGGCGGGCGACCTCGCGCTGCGGTTGCTCTCCGAGGAGCAGTCCGCCCCGCAGCTGGCCGAGCTCGCGGAGATGGGCCGGGGCCTGCACCGCGAATGGTGTGCGCGGGTCTTCGCTCCGACCCTCGGGCGACTCCGCGGTGCCGACCGCACCCGCCGCGCCGCTCAGCTCGTCGCGATCTGCGACGTCTACACCTGGAAGCTGCTGCGCCGGGACGCCGGCCTCAACCAGCGCCAGGTCGCCACCGCCCTCATCGAGATGCTCGAACCTCTGACCGCGAAAGGCTAGTCATGGCAACGATTCTCGCGTACACCTCACCGGCGATCGGGCATCTGTTCCCGATGACGCCGCTCCTGCTCGAGCTGCAGTCACGCGGACACGAGATTCACCTGCGCACCCTGGACTCCCGGGTCGAGCTGATGCGGAGCCTCGGCTTCCACGCCGAACCGATCGACCCCAGGATCCCGGAGATCGCCCACCCCGACTGGGAGGTCACCAACGCGCGCCGGGCGCTCGAGAGCGCCATCCGGACCTTCTGTGACCGCGGCGAGCTGGACGCCCCGGACCTCCAGCGCGCCGTGGACGAGGTGGACCCGGACCTGCTCATCGTCGACATCAACACGTGGGGAGCGTTCAACCTCGCCGAGTCGCTCGGCCGGCCGTGGCTGGCGTTCAGTCCCTACACGCCGCCCCTCAGCTCGAAAGGGTCGCCGCCGTTCGGACCCGGCCTGCTTCCGCGGTCCGACCTCCTCGGCCGCGTTCGCGACAGCATCGTCAGGCCCCTGGTCGTGGGCGCTGCCGAGAAGACGATGACACCGCGGATCAACGCACTGCGCGCCGGCCTCGGCCTGCCGCCGGTCTCCTCCGCGGACGAATATTTCCGTCGCGCGCCGTTGCTGCTCGTCACCACCGCCGAGCCGTTCGAGTACCCGCACGCCGACTGGGGCGACCGCATCCGGATGATCGGCGCCCTGCCCTGGGATCCGCCCACGGCGCGACCGGACTGGCTCGACAACATCGATGGCCCCATCGTCCTCGTCACGACGTCGTCCGAGTACCAGGCCGACGAGGCGCTGGTCCGAGCCGCCCTCGACGGCCTCCAGGACGAGCCCTACACCGTGGTTGCGACGATGCCGGCCGGCGTTCAGAGCCTCGGCGCCATCCCGGCGAACGCGCGCGTTCTCGACTTCGTCCCGCACGGGCCGGTGCTCGAGCGCACCGCCGTCGCGGTGACCCACGGCGGCATGGGCGCGACCCAGAAGGCCCTGGCCCGTGGCGTACCCGTCTGCGTCGTGCCGTTCGGCCGCGACCAGCTCGAGGTGGCGGCGCGAGTCGTCCACGCCGACGCCGGCACGCGGTTGCCCGCGAAGAAGGTCACCCCCGAACGGCTCCGTGACGCCGTCCGCGAGGCGGCCACGAAGCAGCCCGGTGCCGCCCGGGTCGCCAAGGTGTTCGCCGCCGCTGGAGGTGCCGCGGCCGGGGCCGACGCCGCCGAGGCGTTGCTCAGCCCGGTGCGTCGGTGAGCTCGGCGAGCCGGCCGGCGAGATAGGCCCGCTCGGCGGGGTTCGCACTCAGCCCCACCGCAGTCCGGTATGCCGCGACGGCCTCCGCCTCCCGGCCCGCCCGCCGCAGCAGGTCGGCCCGTGACGCCTGGTAGGGGTGGTAGCCGTCGAGCCCTTCGACGGCCTCCAGGGCGACCAGACCGGCCTCGGCTCCGTCGCGCTCGCCGACGGCGACGGCTCGGTTGAGGGCGACGACGGGGGTGGGCGTGACCGCATACAGCTGGTCGTAGAGCGCGACGATCTGCCCCCAGTCGGTGTCCTCGGCGCGGGCCGCGTCGGTGTGAACGGCGTTGATGGCGGCCTGGATCTGGTACGGCCCGGGTCGCCCGCGGCGCAGGCAGGCGCGGACCAGGTCGTGTCCCTCGGCGACCAGCCGGGGATCCCAGAGCGTGCGGTCCTGCTCCGGGAGCACGACGAGCGACCCGCCGGCGAACCGGGCCGGGCGCCGGGCCTCCGTCAGGAGCATCAGGGCGAGCAGCCCGAGAACCTCCGGCTCGTCCGGCATGAGCACCGCGAGGACCCGGGCCTGGCGAATCGCCTCGGCCGACAGGTCGGTGCGGACCTCGACGTCGGACGGCAGGTACCCCTCGTTGAAGACGAGGTAGAGCGTGGCGAGAACGCCGGCCAGCCGAGACGGGAGCTCGTGGTCCGGCGGTACCCGGTAGGGAATGTGGGCCGCCTTGATCTTCTGCTTGGACCGGGTGAGCCGCTTCGCCATCGCCGCCTCGTCGACGAGGAAGGCCCGCGCGATCTCCGCGGTGGTGAGGCCGCCGAGCAGGCGGAGGGTCAGCGCGACCTGGGCGTCGCGAGCCAGCGCGGGGTGGCAGCACGTGAAGATCAGCCGGAGCCGTTCGTCCGGGACCGAGCTCACGGAGTCGGGGTCGACGACGTCGTCGTCCTGCGGGTCGAGCATGGCGGCCTGCGCGTGTCGCGCGTCGCGGGTGGACTCCCGGCGGAGCCGGTCGATGGCACGGTTGCGGGCGGTCGTCGTGAGCCACGCCCCCGGGTTCGGGGGCGCTCCGCTCTCCGGCCAGCGGCGCACTGCCTCGACGAAGGCCTCCTGGGCGACGTCTTCGGCGAGCTCGATGTCGCCGAACCGCCGGACCAGTCCGGCGACGACCCGCCCGTACTCCTGGCGGAAGACCTCCGCCACGAGCTGGGCCGGGTCGTCGGGAACGTCGGGAGTCTCCACGCGACCCGTCAGACGTCGTCCTGGAAGGGGCGGACCTCGACCTTGCCGTGGCAGGCGGCCGAGCCGCGCCGGGCCAGGTCGATGGCCGCGTCGAGGTCCGGCGCCTGGAGAACCCAGAACCCGCCCATGTGCTCCTTGGACTCGACGTAGGGGCCGTCGGTCGTCACGGCGTCGCCGCCACGTCCGTCGACAACCGTCGCGGTGCTCGCCGGGTGCAGTCCGCCCGCGAACACCCAGGCGCCCTCGGCCTGGGCCTCCTCGTTGAAGGTGGCGACCGACGCGAACATCTCCTGCATCTCCTCGTCGCTGGGCGTGGGGTCGTCCTCGCTGCTCCAGACGGACAGCAGGTACTTCGGCATGATCTCTCCTTCAGGTTGGGGCGTGGGGTGATCTAGCGGACGACGTCCTTGCCGTCCTCGATGGTGGCCTCGGCGACCTGCACCTCACCGGCGGGACGCAGGACCAGGTAGGTGCAGCCGGCGGCGGTCCGCTCGGACGAGACCAGCTCGAAGCCGGTCGGTGCGGCGCCGTCGGGGAACAGCTTCTTGCCCGAGCCGACGACGACCGGGGCGACAAGGAGGCGGTACTCGTCGACCAGCCCCGCGTCGTGGAGGGTGTGGACCAGCCCGCAGCTGCCGTGGACCTGCAGCTCACGGCCCGGCTGGTCCTTGAGGGCCCGAACCCCGGCCACCACATCGCCATCGATGACCGACGTGTTGGTCCAGGTCGGGTCGGTGAGCGTCGTCGAGGCCACGTGCTTCGGCAGCGTGTTGATCGCGGCGGCAACCGCGTCGTCCGGATCGGTGACGTCCGGCCAGAACGAGGCGAACAGCCCGTAGGTGGTCCGCCCGAGCAACAGCGCGTCGGCGTTCTCGAACCAGCCGTTCACGATCCGGCCGAAGTCGTCGTCGACGGCCGGCATCAGCCAGCCGCCGTGCTCGAACCCGCCGGACCGGTCCTCGTCGGGCCCGCCCGGACCCTGCATGACGCCGTCGAGGGTGACGAAGGTGTGGACGGTGAGCCGCATGACGTTCTCCTTGGTGGTGTGTGTCGGAGCAGCCTTCACCATGGCCACGAACAGCAGGACTGCGGCAGGACACTTGTCACGGACTTTCTCGGACGACTTTCTTGTCAGGATGAGCGCATGCGCCCCATGCTCGCGGTGCCGGCCACCCGCGTGCCGACCGGCCCCGACTGGGTGCACGAGGTCAAGTGGGACGGTATGCGCGTGCTCGCCGACGTGGCGGACGGCCGGGTGACGCTGACCAGCCGGACCGAGCGGGACGTCACCGTCGCGTTCCCCGAGCTGGCCGGGCTCGCCGACCAGTTCGAGGACATGCTCCTCGACGGAGAGATCGTGGCGATGCGGGGCGGCATCCCGTCGTTCCCCGCCCTGGCGGAGCGGTTCCACATCACCAGCCACCGCCGTGCGGTGACGCTGGCTGCGGCGAACCCCGCCACGCTGATGGCCTTCGACCTGCTTCGGCTCTACGGCGTCGACCTCACCCAGCGCTCCCTCGCCGACCGACGGGCCACCCTCGAGCGGCTCGAGCTGGCCGGCCCGTACTGGCAGGTTCCGCCCACGTTCTCCGACGGCGAGCTGCTGCGGGAGGCGACCCGCGACCAGGGGCTGGAGGGCATCGTCAGCAAGCGGCTCTCGTCGCGGTACCACCCGGGCTTGCGCAGCGAGGAGTGGCTGAAGTTCCCGCACCGGACCTCGGCCTCCGTGCTCATCGGCGGCTGGCGACCCGAGACCGACAGCACCGACCGGCTGGGAGCCGTGCTGGTCGGTGCCCCGGCCCCGGAGGGGCTGCGCTACCTCGGTCGGGTCGGCAGCGGCATCGCCGGCAAGGCCGGTGCCGCCCTGGCCAAGGAGCTCTCCGGCCTCACCGTCCCGACCTCGCCGTTCGCCGGCGTGGTCCCCCGCGAGGACGCCCTCGGGGCGACCTTCGTCGAGCCGCGGCTGGTCTGCGAGGTGCAGGCGCTGGGACTGACGCCGCAGGGCCGACTGCGACAACCCGCATACCGAGGCCGCCGTCCCGACCTGCGCCCGGCCGACGTGAGCCTGGAGGACGTGCCCGGTGCCGGATAAGGAACAGCGCGTCACGGTCGAGGTGGCCGGACGGCGGATGACCGTGGTCAACCTCGACAAGGTGATGTACCCCGCGACCGAGACCACCAAGGGCGAGGTGCTCAGCTACTACGCCCAGGTGGCGCCGGTGATGATCCCGCTCATCGGTCGGCGGGCGGTGACCCGGATCCGCTGGCCGAACGGGGTCGAGGGACCGATGTTCTTCGAGAAGAACCTGCCGTCGGGAGCGCCCTCCTGGCTGCCGCGGGTGACGGTCTCGTCGCACGGCCGCGACGCCGACGCTCACCCCGAGCGCGACCGGCTCACCTACCCGCTCGTCCTCGACCTCGCCGACCTCACCTACCTGGTCAACCTCGCCTCTCTCGAGCTGCACATCCACCAGTGGCAGGTGGACGAGAAGGAACACCCGCTCAAGCCGGACCGGCTGGTCATCGACCTCGATCCCGGGTCGGGGGCGGGGCTCCAGGAATGTGCGCAGGTCGCCCTCTGGGTGAAACCGCGGCTCGAGGAGATGGGACTGACGACGACGGTTCCGGTCACCAGCGGCAGCAAGGGCATGCAGCTGTATGCCGCGTTGCCGGGAAAGCATTCCGCCGATGACATCCGGGCACTCGCGCAGGACCTCGCCCAGGAGATGACCAAGAAGCATCCGGACCTCGTCGTGTGGAAGATGACGAAGTCGCTGCGGCCCGGGAAGATCTTTCTGGACTGGAGCCAGAACACCGCCGCCAAGACGACGATCTGCCCCTACTCGCTGCGCGGGAAGGCGGCGCCGTTCGTCGCCGCCCCGCGCACCTGGGACGAGGTGGAACGCGGCGCCGAAGGTGGACGGTTCAGCCAGCTGCTCATGTCGGACGTGCTCGAGCGTCTCGACGATGAGGGAGATCTCGCCGCCGGACTGACAGGAAAAGGCAGGAAATGACGGCTTCTTGCAGGGTTCGACCAGGTAGCCGACACGAAAAGGACACCCCGGATTTCCGAGGTGTCCTATTCGTGTCGATTATCGGTGCGGTGTCCCCCCGGAACCGCCCAGATCATCGGTGGGTCGCAGTTCAGTGCGCCTTGTCGTAGGCCTCCTGTACCGCGGCAGAGACGCGCCCGCGGTCGCTGACCTGGTGCCCGTTGGCCCGCGCCCAGGCGCGGACGGCGGAAAGGTCACGACGGCTTGAGGCGCTGGATGAGCCGCTACGGCGGCCCGTGCTGCGACGGCCGCCGGACCGGCGGGCATGGCCGATCCATGTGGCGAGACCGTCGCGGAGCTTGCCCGCGTTCTTGTCACTGAGGTCGATCTCGTAGCTCACGCCGTCGAGCCCGAAGGTCACCGTCTCGGCGGCCACCCCTCCGTCGAGGTCGTCCTCGAGGACGATCTGGACACGTTGTGCCATGGGGTTAGTTTCCTTTCGTTACATCAGCAGGGATTTGATGTAGTTGAACCTGTCCACGGGCTAAATTTTACCTCGCGAACCATCCCACCCTAAATCATTCAACGGCACTTTTGTGAATTAGGCGGAGTTTTCGGGGGTGTCCCGACCCTGCTCCTGCTCGCGCTCCTTCTCCCATTTCGACTGGGCCAGCCGTTCCCGGCGGTCGCCCTCGAGAATGGACCTGATGAGGTAATAGAAGAGCGCACCGACGGCCACCGTCGGCAGCAGCGCGGCGACGTAGGGAAAGACGGCGTCCCACATGACCGGTGGCCTCAGGCCTCGGGCTTCAGCAGCGGGAAGAGAATGGTCTCCCGGATGTTCGCACCGGTGAAGAGCATCACCATCCGGTCGATTCCGAGGCCAAGGCCGCCCATCGGCGGGGCGCCGTACTCGAGAGCGCGGAGAAAGTCCTCGTCGAGCTGCATGGCCTCCTCGTCGCCACCGGCCGCGAGCCGCGACTGGGCGGTGAGGACCTCCCGCTGGATGACCGGGTCGACCAGCTCGGAGAACCCGGTGCCCCGCTCGACGCCACCGATGATGAGGTCCCACGCCTCGATGAGACCCGGCGTGCTCCGGTGTGGCCGGGCCAGGGGCTGCGCCGACGCGGGGTAGTCGCAGAGGAAGGTGGGCTGGATCAGGGTCGGCTCCACGAGGTGGCCCAGCAGCTCGGTGGCGACCTTTCCCGCCGCCCAGCCCGGGTCCACGACGAGGTCGTGCTTCGCCGCATACTCCTGGAGCGTCTCCAGCGGGGTCTCGACGGTGACGACCTCGCCGACCGCCTCGGAGATCGCGTCGTAGACGGGGAGCCAGCGCCACTCGCCGTCGAGGTCGACGAGGCCCTTGGGGGTCTCGACCTGCCGGGAGCCGAGAGTGTCGGCGACGGCGAGGTAGAGGTCGCGGATGAGGGCGGCGATCGTGGTCTGGTCGCCGTAGGCCTGGTACGCCTCGAGCATGGTGAACTCGGCGCTGTGGGTGGCGTCGATGCCCTCGTTGCGGAAGATCCGGCCCATCTCGTAGACACGGTCGACACCGCCGACGACCGCCTTCTTCAGGGGCAGCTCCAGGGCGATGCGCAGCGTCATGTCCTGGTCGAAGGCGTTGAGGTGGGTTCGGAACGGGCGTGCGGCCGCGCCGCCGTGGACCAGCTGCAGCACGGGGGTCTCGATCTCGATGTACCCCTGCTCGGCCAGCTCGTCGCGGATCGCCTGGTTCACCCGGGCCCGGGTCCGGACCATGTCGCGGGCCTCCTGGCGTACGACGAGGTCGGCGTAGCGCTGCCGGACCCGGTTCTCCTCGGAGAGGTCCTTGTGGAGCGTGGGCAGCGGGCGCAACGCCTTGCTGGCGATCTGCCAGCTCGTGGCAAGCACCGACAGCTCGCCGCGTCGGCTCGAGATGACCCGGCCTTCGACGACGACGTGGTCGCCGATGTCGACCAGCGCCTTCCAGTCGGCCAGCGACTCCTCACCGACCTCAGCCAGGCTGACCATCACCTGTAGCCGGGTACCGATGCCCTCCTGGAGGGTGGCGAAGCAGAGCTTGCCGGTGTTGCGGATGAACACCACCCGGCCGGCGACCCGGACGACGTCCTGCGTCTCGTCGCCGGTCTCCAGGTGCGCCCACTGATCCCGGACCTGCTGGAGCGTGTGGGTGCGGTGTACCTCGACCGGGTAGGCGTCGCGACCGGAGTCGAGCAGCCGCTGCCGCTTCTCGCGACGGACCCGGATCTGCTCGGGCACATCGTCGGTTAGCGGCTCGGGGGGCTGACCGGTCACACGCTCCAGTATGGCCGGTCCCCGCTTACCGCCTTTTCACGGCCAAGGCCGCGGGTCAGTCGACGAGGTCGAGAGCCAGGTCGAGGATCGGCGACGAGTGGGTCAGCCCGCCGACGCTGAGGTAGTCCACCCCGGTCAGGGCGTAGTCCCGCGCCACGTCGAGGGTCAGCCCGCCCGTCGCCTCGATCTCGACGTCCTCCGGCTGCTCGCGCAGCGCCTTGACGGTCTCGGCGAGCAGCTCGACGGACATGTTGTCGCACATGACGAACCGGGCCCCGGCGGCGTACGCCTCGCGGGCCTCGTCGACGGTGGTCACCTCGACCTGGACGTCGACGTCGGGGTATGCCGCACGCACCGACGCATACGCCGCGGCGACCGATCCGGCCGCGAGCTTGTGGTTGTCCTTGATCATCGCGACGTCGTAGAGGCCCATCCGCTTGTTGGTACCTCCGCCGGCGCGGACCGCGTACTTCTCCAGCTGCCGCATCCCCGGTGTCGTCTTGCGGGTGTCGAGGACCATGGCGCCGGTCCCGTCGAGCATGACCGCCCACTGACGGGTATGCGTCGCCACTCCCGACAGCCGGCAGACGACGTTGAGCAGCGTCCGCTCGGCGATGAGCACGGTCCGGAGCGGCCCCTGGACGCGGCCAACGACATCGCCGCGCTCGACGTCCGCGCCGTCCTCGACGAGCAGCTCCGTCTCGACCGCCCCGGTGCCGACCAGGTTCGCGACCTCGTCGAACACCATCGGTACCACCGGCATTCCGGCCACGACACCGGCCGCGCGCGCGACGATCTCGGCGCTCCGGACCTGGTCGGCAGGGATCGTCGCCAGCGTCGTCACGTCGAGGTGGCGAGGGCCGAGGTCCTCGTCCAGCGCGCTGCGGACCAGCCGGCGGGCGTCGTCGAACGGGAAGTCGAGGTCGGTCACGGCTCGCTCTCGGGCGTGGGTGGCAGCGGGTGGTACGACGTCTCGACCGTGCCGTCCGGGCGGCGCACCGCAAGGAGGTGCCCGAGCCAGTGGGCATCGTCCCGGTCGGGGAAGTCGGAGCGCAGGTGACCGCCGCGGGTCTCCTCGCGGAGGGCGGCCACGGTGGTGAGGACCTGGCCGAGGTGGAGCAGGTTCGTGGCCTCCCAGGCCGCCGGCTCGGGCGTCGCTCCGGCCGACTCGGCGGCCTTGGCCAGGGTGGCGAGCTCGTGGTCGGCGCCGGCCAGCGACTCCGCCGACCGGACCACACCGCTGCCCGCGGTCATCACGCGCTGCACGTCCCGTCGGTGCTCGGCCGCCAGCAGCGCGTGCTCCCCCTGTGGAGCGGCCGGGGTCGCCGGCGACAGCTCACCGGCCGCGAACCGCTCGGTGATGTCGTCGGCGATCCGGTGGGCGAAGACCAGCCCCTCGAGGAGCGAGTTCGACGCGAGCCGGTTGGCACCGTGGACGCCGGTACACGACACCTCGCCGCACGCATACAGGCCGTCGAGAGACGACCGGCCGTGGAGATCGACCTTGACCCCGCCGCTGGCGTAGTGCTGGGCGGGCGCGACCGGCACGAGGTCGGCGGCCAGGTCGAAGCCGTGCTCGCGCAGGCTGGCGACGATCGAGGGGAACCGGCGCTCGATGAACTCGCGCCCGAGGTGGCGGGCGTCGAGGTAGACGTGGTCGGTACCCGTGTCGCGCATCCGCGCGACGATCGCGCGGGCCACGACGTCGCGGGGCGCCAGGTCGGCCAGCTCGTGGACGCCCTGCATGAACCGGACGCCATCCCCGTCGACGAGGAACGCGCCCTCGCCGCGGACCGCCTCGCTGATCAGCGGCTGCTGGCCGTTGGCGCCCTCGCCGAGCCAGAGCACGGTGGGGTGGAACTGGACGAACTCGAGGTCGGCCATGACCGCACCGGCCCGGAGGGCGATGGCCATGCCGTCGCCCGTGGACACCGCGGGGTTGGTCGTCGCGGAGTAGAGCTGGCCGAGCCCGCCGGTCGCGAGAACCACCGCTCGGGCGTGCGCGGCGCCGACCCCGCCGACCTGACCCTCGCCGATGACGTGGACCGTGACGCCGCACACCCGGCCGTCGTCGGCCTGGAGCAGGTCGACGACGAGTGCGTGCTCGACGACCTGGATGCCCGGGTCGGACTGGACGCGGTGCAGCGCCTCGATGAGGGCCCGGCTGATCTCCCGGCCGGTCGCGTCACCGCCGGCGTGGGCGATCCGGTCGCGGTGGTGGCCACCTTCGCGGGTCAGCAGGATCTCACAGGCCGAGTCACGGTCGAACTCGGCGCCGAGCGCCACCAGCTCACGCACCCGCGGCGGGCCCTCGGTGACCAGC
>DASTNV010000042.1:0-8603 GCA_035762725.1 Lapillicoccus sp.
AGGATGATCCGCCGCGGCCGGTTCGTCACCGTCACCGCAGCTCGGCCGCGATCGCTCGTCCCGCGATCCGGCCGGAGAACAGGCAGCCGCCGAGGAAGGTGCCCTCGAGCGATCGGTACCCGTGCATCCCGCCGCCGCCGAACCCCGCGACCTCACCCGCGGCATACAGGCCGGGGAACGGTTCCCCGTCGGCCCGAAGCACCCGGCTGCTGAGGTCGGTCTGTAGGCCCCCCAACGTCTTTCGGGTCACCACGTGCAGCCGTACCGCGATCAGCGGCCCGTTCGCCGGGTCCAGGAACTTGTGCGGCGCGGCCGTGCGGATCAGCCGGTCGCCGCGGTAGCGCCGGGCACCGTGGATCGCGGTGACCTGGGCGTCCTTGGCGAACGCGTTGTCGAGCATCCGGTCACGCTCGGCGACCTGACGCTCGATCTCGTCGGCGTCGAGGGGAGCGTGCGGCGTCAAGGTGTTCATCCGCTCGACCAGGCCCTGGATGGTCGTGGCCGTCACGAAGTCCTCGCCGTGGTCGACGAAGTCCTGTACCGGCTTCGGCGCCCCGGGGCGCACCCGACCGAGCACCTGCCGGACCGACTTGCCAGTGAGGTCGGGGTTCTGCTCGGAACCGGAGAGGGCGAACTCCTTCTCGATCACCTTCTGCGTGAGGATGAACCACGAGTGGTCGTGCCCGGTCTGACGCAGGTGGGCCAGCGTGCCGAGTGTGTCGTAGCCGGGGAAGTACGGCGCTGGCAACCGTTGACCGTTGCCGTCGAACCACATCGACGAGGGGCCCGGCAGGATCCGGATCGCGTGCCCCGGCCAGACCGGCGCCCAGTTGTGGATCCCTTCGACGTAGTGCCACATCCGGTCGCGGTTGATGACCGTGGCGCCGGCCGCCTCCGCGATGCCGATCATCCGGCCGTCGACGTACGCCGGCACGCCGGTGACGAGGTGCTCCGGCGGGGTGCCCAGCCGATCGGGCCACGCGCTCCGCACCAGGTCGTGGTCGCCGCCGATCCCTCCGGAGGTCACCACGACCGCCGGCGCGCGGAGTTCGAACTCGCCGACGACGTCCCGGTTCGTGGGTCGGCCGCGCGGCTCGGTCGCCGGAGCCAGAGTCGCGCCGCGCACCCCGACGACGGCGCCGTCCTCGACGACCAGGTCGTCGACCCGATGCCGGAACGCATACGTCAGGAGTCCGTCCCGTTCAGCCTCAGTTGCCTTGCGGATGAACGGTTCCAGGACGCCGGGACCCGTCCCCCAGGTGACGTGGAACCGCGGCACCGAGTTGCCGTGGCCTCCGGCGCGGCCGTCCCCGCGTTCCGCCCAGCCGACGATCGGGAACCACCGCATGCCCTGCTCGTGCAGCCACGAGCGCTTCTCGCCGGCGGCGAAGTCGACGTAGGCCCGGGCCCAGAGGCCAGGCCAGTGGTCTTCCGCTCGGTCGAAGCCGGCGGTGCCGATCCAGTCCTGCCACGCCAGCTCGACCGAGTCGGAGATCCCCATCCGGCGCTGCTCGGGCGAGTTGACGAAGAACAGCCCACCGAACGACCAGAACGCCTGACCGCCCAGATTGGCCCGCGACTCCTGGTCGACGACGACCACGCGACGTCCGGCGGCGGTCAGCTCGGTGGCGGCGACCAACCCCGCGAGTCCCGCACCGACGACGATGGCGTCCGCGTCAGCCCTGGATCCATACTGTCAGGACCACCACTCGGAGGCCCGCCCGAGCTTGGTGTGTTAGAGGTATGCCGGTGATCTTGCCGCCGCTCGAACGCATTCCGTGGTGGGGGTTCGCCACGGCGGTTCTCACGCCGGTCGCCCTGGTCGGCGGCTGGCTCACCGCCGGAGCGACGGTGCGTGGCTACGACCCGGTGCGCTCCTCGGTGAGCGACCTCGCCGCGGCGGACTCCACGAGCCGGTGGCTGATGGCGGCCGCGCTGGTCCTCACCGGACTGGGCTACGCCGCCACCGCCGTCGCACTCCGTCCGGCCGATGTCGCCGGCCGAGGGCTGCTGTTCGTCGGCGGCGTCGGCGTGCTGCTGACCGCGTGGATCCCCAACCAGGAGCAGGGTCGCAACAGCGTCGGCCACATGATCGTCACGTACCTGGCGTTCATCGCCCTGACCGTCTGGCCCGCCGTCATCGCCCGGAACCGGCCCGACGCGCCATGGGTGCTGCGCCGCCGGTTCGGCCAGGTGGTCGTCATCGTCCTCGGGGTGCTGCTGCTGCTCACGGTCGCCGAGATCGTCGTCGGCGGGGCGACGCTCGGCCTGCGCGAGCGGGTGCTCACGACGGCTCAGGCGCTGGTTCCCCTCATCGTCGCCATCGGCTGCCGCGCTCGGTCAGAAGCCCCCTGAGCGCAGCTCCGGGAACTGCTCGTCGCGCCACTCGTTGTCAGGCTGCCCGTCGCCGTCGGCGGCGGCCAGCTCGTCCTCCCGTCCACGCAGCTCGACCCGACGGATCTTCCCGGAGATGGTCTTCGGCAGCTCCGAGAACTCGATCCGGCGGACCCGCTGCCACGGCGCTAGGTGCTCACGCGCATACCGGAGGATCGAGAACGCCGTCTCCTCGCTGGGCTCGTGTCCGGGCGCGAGCACGATGTAGGCCTTGGGCACCGCGAGTCGCACCGGGTCCGGAGCCGGCACGACCGCCGCCTCGGCGACGGCCGGATGCTCGATGAGGACCGACTCCAGCTCGAACGGGCTGATCTTGTAGTCGCTGGCCTTGAAGACGTCATCAGTGCGGCCGACGTAGGTGATGTAGCCCTCGCTGTCGACGGTCGCGACGTCGCCGGTGTGGTAGAAACCACCGGCCATCGCCTCGGCGTTGCGCTCGTCGTCGCCCTGGTAGCCGGTCATCAGCGGCAGCGGATGGTCGGTGAGGTCGAGGCAGATCTCCCCCTCGCCGGGCCCGTCCTCCGTGGCTGAAACCAGTTCTCCCGTCTGCGGATCCACGAGGACGACGGGTATGCCGGGAAGGGGACGCCCCATCGAGCCGGGCTTCACCGGTGACCCCGGGGTGTTACCGACCTGCGCCGTGGTCTCGGTTTGTCCGTACCCGTCGCGCAGCTGCAGTCCCCACGCCTTGTTGACCTGCTCGATGACCTCGGGGTTGAGCGGTTCGCCGGCGCCGATGATCTCGCGCAGGCTGCCCGGGCCGCCGGACAGGTCGGCGTTGATGAGCATCCGCCATACCGTCGGCGGCGCGCACATCGAGGTGACCTCGTTGTCGCGGATCACCTTGAGCAGCGCGGCCGGGTCGAACCGCGTGTAGTTGTAGAGGAACACGGTCGCCTCGGCGTTCCACGGCGCGAAGAAGCACGACCACGCGTGCTTCGCCCAGCCCGGCGAGGAGATGTTGAGGTGGATGTCGCCGGGCTCGAGGCCGAGCCAGTACATCGTCGACAGGTGGCCCACCGGGTAGGACACCTGGGTGTGCTCGACGAGCTTGGGCTGGCTCGTCGTCCCGGACGTGAAGTACAGCAGCAGCCGGTCGGACGGTGTGGTGCCGGGGTGTTCGGCCGGCGGGACGTGCAGTCGGTATGCCTCGTCGAGCGACTCCCAGCCGTTCGGCGGGTCCTCACCCCGGGTGACAGCGAACCGCCCGTAGTCGCCGGGGACGTCGGCGAACTTGCCGGTGTCGGAAGCGTTGGCGATGACGAACCGCGCCCCACCCCGGTCGATGCGGTCGCGCAGGTCGGCCGGACCGACGGCGGTCGTCGTCGGCATGATCACCGCACCCAGCTTGATGATCCCGAGCATCGACGTCCAGAGCTCGACCTGGTTGCCGAGCATGACGATCACGGCGTCCCCCCTGCGGACGCCCTGCTCGGCCAGCCATGCGGCGACCTGGTCGGAGCGGCGGGCCATCGTGTCGAACGACCACCACTGAGGGGGCTTCCCCTCCGCCGCGTCGGCCTCCTCGAGAATCATCAGCGCGGGCGCCCCGTTGCCGCGGGCGATCGCGTCGAACCAGTCGATGGCCCAGTTGAACCGCTCCCCGACGTCAGGCCAGTGGAACCCGGACACCGCGGCGCGATGGTCGCCCCGCCAGCCCATCAGCTGGTTGCGTGCGGTGCGGAACGCCTCGGTCGCCGGGCTGCCCACCGGCATACCGGCCGTCATCGTTCCGACTCGGAAGCCGGAGTCGGGGTCGTCTCCTCGCCGGACTCTCTGCCGGACTCGCCGGACTCCTTGCCGGCGCGGCGCTCCTTGGCCAGCCGCTCTTCCTCTTCGTGCATCCGCTGTTCCTCCTCGTGCAACCGATCAGCGGTCTCCGCCTCGGTCTCGAAGCCGGCGCGGTTGACCATGCGTTGGGCCCGCCGGTTCGCGTCCTGGTCGATGAGGTGGTTGAGCAGCTGCTGGACGCGGTCACTGCGCGGGATCGCCTCGAACGCTTCGTTCGGGCTGTCGCCGGCCGATTCGATGCTGAGCGTGCCCGAGCCCAGCATCCGGTCCAGGCCGGTCTGGCTGAAGCTGACGTCGGTGATCTTCGACAGGGTGATGTCCTTGCCGGACTTGCTGATGATCCCCTTGCGGACCATGACCCGGTGGGTGGTGATGACGTAGTGGGTGGTCCGCCACGCCATGAGCGGGATGATCACCAGCGGGATCGCGATGAGGACGGCGATGCCCACGGTGATCCACTGGATCCAGTTGCCCTGGGTGTCGTCCGGGGTCAGGTAGGCGACGTAGATCGACACGGCGATGAGGATGGCGCCGATGAGGAACGGGCTGACCACCGTGCGCCAGTGCGGGTGCAGGCTCTTCTCGACCTTCTCACCGCTGGTGAGGACGTTCTCCGGAAAACCCATGACGGCTCCCTAGTCGGTGAAGATCGGAGTGAGCTCGCGCACCGAGACGACCGTGACGCCGCCAGCGGAGTAGTACGGGTCCATCGTGAGCACCTCGTCGACACGATCGCGACTCGATGCGAACAGGATCAACGACCCGGAGCCGTCGTCGAACGGTCCGGCGGTGAGGACCTCTCCAGCATTCCTCAGCTCCGCGAGGATCTCCCGATGGCGCGGCCGCAGCTCCAGCCGCGCCGGGTGGTCGGAGAACGCGAGCTCGACGACGACCATGCGGTCACCGTATGCCGTGACGTGCCAGTTCGGAACGACCGGCGTGGGCAGGTCAGCCGCGCCCGCCGCCGGCGCCCCCACCTCCGCCCGGAATGGCCGCTCCGCCGCCGGTGCCGCTGAACCGGACGGTGCCGCCGCCAGGCCCGGTCGGGCCGGTGACGCCGCGGACGTTCTGCGAGTTGTTGGTCGGCAGTGGGGCCTGCACGTCGGCGATGACGACCTGCTCGCCTTCGGTCAGACCGCTGCGGATCTCGGCGAGCCCGCCGCCGACGGCGCCGACGGTGACCGTGGTTTCCGAGACCGCGCCGTCCTTGAGCACGCCGACCCGTGCGGCGCCGGACGTGACTCCCGGTACGGCCGATACCGGCACGGTAAGGACGTCGGCGGCGGAGGCGGTCGTGACCGTCGCCGTCGCATACGTGCCCGACGCCAGCGTCTGCGGGGTGTCGGGCAGGGTGATGACGACGTCGTAGGTCACCGTCGCCGAGGACGACCCGGACCCGGAGCTCGACGAGGTCGGCAGCAGGGAGATCTGGGTGACCGTCCCGCTCAGCCGGCCGAGGCCCGGTGGCGTCACGGCGGCCTGTTGGCCCACCTTGAGGGCGGGCAGCTTGGCCAGCGGTACCGGCACGGTGACGGTGGCCGCCCCTTCGCCGACGATGGTGATCCCGGACGACGAGGACTCGCTCTGCCCCGCGGTGAGACCGACGGAGCCGACGACGCCGCCGATCGGTGCGATCAGGGTCGACGCGGCCAGGTCCGACTGGGCGGCGGTGAGGTTCTGCTCGGCCTCGGTGATCGCCGCCTGGTCGCCGAGGATCTTGGCCTGCTTCGCCTCCTCGGATGTCGACGAGGACGCGCCACCGGATCCACCGGATCCACCGGATGACCCGGTCGAGCCGGTGCTCCCCGAGGATCCCGTGGAGCCGCGGCTGGACGAGCTCGACCCGGAGGTGGTCGGGCTCGAGCTCGTCGGGCTCGAGGTGCTCTGCGCCGTGCTCTGCTCCTGGGCGAGCTGCTTCTGCACCGCGGTCAGCGCGCTGCCGTAGGCGGACACCGCCTTCTGGGCCGCAGTGAGGGCGGTCGACCACGCCTTGAGGGCGGGTACGCAGGCGGCGATCTGCTCGGGCGTGACGTCGTACGTGGTGGACGACCCGGTCGACGTCGTCGGGGAGGTGGTGGGCGATGTCGTCGGTGATGTTGTCGGCGACGTCGTCGGTGAGGTGGTCGGTGAGGTGGTCGGCGTTGTTGTCGTCGGCGAGTCCGTCGGTGTGGGGGTGCCGGTCGGACTGCTCGTCGGGGTCGACGTCCCCGGCCCCGACGCCTGCGTGAGCGGGACGGCAGACAGCACCGGAGCGCAGGCCGTCGCCTCGTTCTTGGCCGCCGCGTTCATGGCGTCGAGGGCCTTCTGCATCGGCCCTGGGTCCGGCATCGACACGGAGCCACCTGTGCTGGGTGAACCAGTACCGCCGCGTGTCGATCCCGTCGACGCGGACGAGGGCGCCGCGGTGGACGACGCGGTGTGGGCCGATGAGCTCGTCGAACCCGTCGAAGCATTACTCGACCCGCTCGAACCGCTCGAGGTGGTCGATGTCGTGGCCGACTCGTCCGCGGTCAGCTGGGCCTGGGCTTGCAACAGCGAAGCCTGAGCGTCGGTGACCGCCGCCTGCAGCGGGGTCTGGTCGATGGTCGCCAGCTGCTGTCCCGGGGTGACGGTGTCACCGACCTTGACGTTGACGGCGGTGACCGTGCCGCTCACCGGGAACGCCGCGGTCACCTGGGAGACGCGCTTCACCGTGCCGGTCAGGGTCAGCGTCTGGGCGACCGACCCCTTCGTCGCGGTGACTAGCCGGTAGGCGCTGTCGGTGTCCGGCTTGCTGGCCTGGGCGTACGCCACGTACCCGCCGGCGCCGAGCACCACTACGGCTCCGGCCGCAACCGCACTCCGGCGCCGCCATCGGCGACGGCGCCGGGCCGCCGAGCCGGTTCGCTCAGCCATTCGTCCCTCCGGTGGTGGCCGTCCCGGTCGCGCCGCCACGACCGCCGCCCGGCCCGCCGAAGCCGGTCGTGCAGCTGCCGTTGGTCGCCGGCCGCAGGCTGATCGAGGTGGCCGCCACCGCGCCGGTGTCGTCGGCCTTGCCGAGCGCGCTGGCGCACTCGCCAACGGCCACGTCGGTCGCGGCCGCCGTCTTCTGCGCCGTGTACGTCGTCGACCCGGTGGTCGTCACCGTGACCGTGGTCGTCGTCGGGCTGGCCGTCGCGGTCGCCGTCCCATCGCCGCGCGCCCGCATCGTCTCCTGGACGGTGATGGTGTCGCCGCTGACCGCGCTCACCAGCCCGGCGACCGCGCGCCGTCCGACGTCACCGCCGTTGCGGCCTCCGGGGCCCGTGGTCGCGGTACCGGTCGGTGCCCCCGGAGGCCGGGTGGCTCCCGCGCCCGGCCCCCCATTCGGCGCACCCCCTCCGAACCCGCCGGTGCACTCCCCGTTCACTGCCGGCCGCACCTCGACCGAGGCTGCGGTGACCTGGTTGGCCGGCGCCGATGCGGAACCGGTGGCCGACCCACTCGCCGCCGGCTCGAGCACCGTCACACAGGAGCCGACAGTCACATCGGCGAGCGCGGCCGTGTCGACCTTGGTGAACGTCGTCGCGTCACTCCACGTCACCGCCGTCTGGTCGGTGCGGGTCTGGACCTGCATCGTCGAACCGGTGACCGCCGCGACGAGGCCGTTGACCCCAGGCTGCCGCTGACCACCGCCGCCGGTCGCCGTCGGTGCGGGCGTCGAGCCACCGGCCGGCGCCTGGGTGCTCGCCGTCGGCGCCGAGCCGCACGCGCCGAGGGCGAACGCGGTGACCACCGCAGCACCGGCGAGCGGGAGAGTACGAAGAGCGTTGACAGTCATGGGTGTTCGGTCACTTTCGTCATTCACTGCGGAGGGCGTCGATAGGAGCGAGCCGGGCCGCTCGTTGGGCGGGGTAGACGCCGGCGGCCAGCCCGATGGCGAGCGACACCACGAGGGCGCCGACCGCGGAGAGGGCCGAGATGGTGACCGGCTGGGAGATGAGGTTCGGCAGGACGGCAGCGCCGGAATACCCGACCAGGAGGCCGAGCACCCCGCCGGTGAGGCCGAGCAGGCTGGCCTCGAGGAGGAACTGCCGGAGGATCAGCGACGGCGTCGCGCCGAGCGCCTTGCGCAGCCCGATCTCGCGAACCCGCTCGGCGACGGAGACGAGCATGATGTTCATGACGCCGATCCCCCCGACCAGCAACGAGATCGCCGCGATCCCGCCGAGGAGGACCGTGAGGATGTGCTCGGTCGTCGTCGCCGTCTCGACGAGGGACTGCTGGCTGCTCAGGGTGAAGTCGGCGTTGGCCTCGGTCACGCCGTGCGAGGTGAGCAGGGCGCTGTTGACCTCCTGGTATGCGGCGGACAGCGACTTCTGGTCCTTGGCCTGGAGGTAGATCTGGGACACCGCCTCAGGGTTGGTGCTCGTCGAGATCCGCGACGCGAAGGTCGTCAT
>DASTNV010000043.1:0-16271 GCA_035762725.1 Lapillicoccus sp.
CACGGTGCGGCCCTGCGGGTCGGTGGTCGACGGGATGTCGAGCAGCTCCACGGCGTACTGCGAGCCGCCGGTGATGCGGTCGGTGGCGAAGCTGCGCGAGACGCCGTACTTGACGTCGGCGCAGCTGACGAACCGGCCGTCTTGCCACGGGGCATCCGAGGTGAGCGAGAAGATCCACGTCTTCCCGCCGTCCTGGGCCACGCCGGTCGTCGTCGACAGGTCGCCGATGAGGCCCGGCAAGAAGCCGGCCCCGGCCGGGGCCTGGCTGGTCAGTGTGCGGAGAAAGGTGCGGACCGCGAAGGCCGAGTCGGCCGCGTTCCCGATGCGTTGCGGGTCCCACGCCTCGATCCGGCGGTCGAGCAGGACGTGGAGGGTTCCGCCCCGCTCGGTGGGCACGCTCGCGTCGGCCTGCTTGGTGGTGCACGCGCTGAGCGCCGACACGAGGACAGCGCAGCCCACCACGAGGGTGGCCGCGAGTCCTCGACGCCGTGGCCCGGCGGTCATCGTGCGGTCATGCCTTCGCGGCGGCCTCCGACTTCGCCGCCGACCGGGCGCGGGCGGCGGTGCGGGCGCGCTCGGTCTGGTCGAGCACGACCTTCCGGAGCCGGATCGACTCAGGGGTGACCTCCACGCACTCGTCCTCGCGGCAGAACTCCAGCGACTGCTCGAGGCTCAGCGACCGGGGCGGCACGATCTTCTCGAAGTTGTCGGAGGTCGAGGCCCGCACGTTGGTCAGCTTCTTCTCCTTGGTGATGTTGACGTCCATGTCGTCGGCGCGAGAGTTCTCGCCGACGATCATGCCTTCGTACACCTCGGTCGTCGGCTCGGTGAAGAGGCTGCCGCGCTCCTGCAGGTTGACCATCGCGTAGGCCGTGACCACGCCGGCGCGGTCGGAGACCAGGGAACCGCTGGTCCGCGTGGTGATCGGGCCGAACCACGGCTCGTAGTCCTCGAACACGTGGTGCATGATCCCTGTTCCGCGTGTGTCGGTGAGGAACTCGGTGCGGAACCCGATCAGCCCACGCGACGGCACGAGGAACTCCATCCGGACCCAGCCGGTGCCGTGGTTGGTCATGTGCTCCATCCGGCCCTTGCGGGCGGCCAGCAACTGGGTGATCGTGCCGAGGAACTCCTCGGGGGCGTCGATGGTGAGGCGTTCCACCGGTTCGTGGACGGCGCCGTCGATGGTGCGCGTCACGACCTGTGGCTTGCCGACGGTCAGCTCGTATCCCTCGCGCCGCATCTGCTCGACCAGGATCGCCAGGGCGAGCTCGCCGCGCCCCTGGACCTCCCAGGTGTCGGGGCGCTCGGTGGGCAGGATCCGCATGGACACGTTGCCGACCAGCTCGCGGTCGAGACGGTCCTTGACCAGCCGAGCCGTCACCTTGGCGCCGCGGACCCGGCCAGCCATCGGCGAGGTGTTGGTGCCGATGGTCATCGAGATGGCCGGCTCGTCGACGGTGATCAGCGGCAGCGGCCGCGGGTCGTCGGGGTCGGCGAGCGTCTCCCCGATGGTGATCTCGGGGATGCCGGCCACGGCGATGATGTCGCCGGGTCCGGCGCTCTCGGCCGGCTTCCGTTCGAGCGCCTCGGTCATGAGGAGCTCGGTCACCTTCACCTTGCTCTGCGTGCCGTCGTGGCGGCACCACATCACCTGCTGGCCCTTGGTGATCGTCCCGTTGTAGACGCGCAGCAAGGCGAGCCGACCGAGGAAGTTGGACGAGTCGAGGTTGGTGACGTGGGCCTGCAGCGGAGCCTCGTCGTCGTAGACCGGCGCCGGGATGGTGTTGATGATCGTCGCGAACAGCGGCTCGAGGTCGACGCCGTCAGGGAGCTCGCCGTTGGCCGGTGCGGTGAGCGAGGCGCGGCCGGCCTTGGCCGACGCGTAGACGACGGGGAAGTCGAGCAGGTCGGCCGCGTCGTGGTCGTCCTCGAGGAGGTCGAGGAACAGCTCGCTGGTCTCGTCGACGACGTCGGCGATCCGGGAGTCCGGCCGGTCGACCTTGTTGACGCAGAGAATCACCGGCAGCCGAGCGGCGAGCGCCTTTCGCAGGACGAACCGGGTCTGCGGCAGCGGGCCCTCCGAAGCGTCGACGAGGAGAACGACGCCGTCGACCATGCTCAGGCCGCGCTCGACCTCGCCGCCGAAGTCGGCGTGGCCGGGGGTGTCGATGATGTTGATCGTCACGCCGTCGGCGAGGCCCGCGTCGACCGCCGCCTTCCCGCGGTAGTGAACCGCGGTGTTCTTGGCAAGGATCGTGATGCCCTTCTCCCGCTCGAGGTCGCCGGAGTCCATGGCGCGCTCCTCGACGTGCTGGTGCTCGCCGAACGCGCCGGACTGCCACAGCATCTTGTCGACCAGCGTGGTCTTGCCGTGGTCGACATGCGCGACGATGGCGACGTTACGGATGTCGTCGCGGGTGCGTGGAGCCATGACCCAATTGTCTCAGGGGTTCAACGTCCTCCCGACCAGGTGGCGCTCGAGGGCCCGGACGATCGGCAGGTCCGCGGGGAGCCAGCCGACGGCATACAGGTCGCGGCTGTCGAGCCACCGCAGCGCGTCGTGGTCCTCGATCGGCTGGGGGTCTCCGGCGACGATGACGGCGAGCCAGACGTGCATCCGGTACCGCTCCCCGAGTGGCCAGAGCCCGTCGATCTCCGGCGAGGGCAGTCGCTCCCCCACTCGGATGGCGACACCGATCTCCTCCCGCAGCTCCCGGTGAAGCGCGTCGAGCGGCAGCTCCCCCGGGTCGACTTTGCCCCCGGGGAACTCCCAACCGCCGGCGAGGGCGGGCGGTTCGGTGCGGCGGGCGGCCAGCAGCCGGGTCGGGCGGTCGAGGTCGTCGACGATGGCGGCCGCGACGACCTGGAGCCGCTCGACCCCGTCCACCCCATCCACGCCGCCACGGTATGCCAGCCCCGCCGGCCCCGCCTCGGGTCGCCCACTCGGCTTTGGTGAGCCTGTCCTTGGATGACAAGGCCCGGCTGGACGGCGAGCATGGGGGCGTGGACCCCGCCGATCCGGACGCTCTGCTCACCGAGCACGAGGAACCGCACGCCGAGCTCGGCTCGACCGGCGCGCGGTTGAACTGGTTGCGGGCCGGAGTTCTCGGTGCCAACGACGGCATCGTGTCGACGGCCGGCGTCATCGCCGGCGTGGCCGGCGCGACCGCCGAGCCCGGCCCGGTTCTCACCGCCGGCGTCGCCGCCTTGGTCGCGGGGGCGCTGAGCATGGCAGTCGGCGAGTACGTGTCGGTCAGCACCCAACGCGACACGGAGGCCGCCCTGCTGGCCAAGGAGAAGCGGGAGCTCCGCGAGGAGCCGGAGGCCGAGCTCGCCGAGCTCGCCCACTTCTACGAGGACAAGGGCCTTGATCCCGAGCTGGCCCAGCAGGTCGCCGTTCAGCTGACCGCGCACGACGCGCTGGCCGCCCACGCGGAGGTCGAGCTGCAGATCGACCCGGAGGACCTGACCAGTCCGTGGCACGCGGCGTGGGCCTCGATGGGTTCGTTCGTCGTCGGCGCCCTGCTGCCGTTGCTGGCCGTGGTCATCGCGCCACACGCCGTGTGGGCCGCGGTGCTCGTGGCAGCCGTCGTCGCCGCCTTGGCGATCACCGGTGTGGTCAGCGCCCGGCTCGGTGGGATGTCACCGGGTCGTCAGGTGATCCGTAACGTTGCCGGTGGCCTCCTCGCGATGGGCGTCACCTACGGGATCGGCGCCCTCATCGGTCCGCACCTCTGAGGGGTATGCGGGTCAGCTCGCCAGCGTGGCCACGAGGACGGCCTTGATGCTGTGCATCCGGTTCTCCGCCTGGTCGAAGACGATCGACGCCGGACCCTCGAAGACCTCGTCGGTCACCTCGAGGGAGGTCAGACCGAACTCCGCGTGGATCTCCCGGCCGACCGCGGTGCCGAGGTCGTGGTATGCCGGAAGACAGTGCATGAACCGGGCCGCGGGGTTGCCGGTGCGTTCCATGAGGTGGCGGTTGACCCGGTAGGGCATGAGCCGTTCGATGCGGTCGGCCCACACCTCCTTGGGCTCCCCCATCGACACCCATACGTCGGTGTGGACGAAGTCGACGCCGTTCACCCCGGCGTCCGCGTCGTTGGTCACCGTGATCCGGGCGCCGGTCTCGGCGGCCACTGATCGGGCCGCGGCCACGACCTCCGCTGCCGGCTGGAGCGACTCGGGCGCGACGATCCGCACGTCCATCCCCATCAGGGCGCCGAGGACGAGCAGCGAGTTGCCCATGTTGAACCTGGCGTCGCCGACGTAGGCGAAGGCGATCTCGTCGGCCGGCTTCCCGGCGTGCTCGAGCATCGTCACGCCGTCGCAGAGGGCTTGGGTGGGGTGCCACTCGTCGGTGAGGCCGTTCCACACCGGCACACCGGCATACCGGGCCAGCGTGTCGACCGTCTCCTGGAGGGCGCCGCGGTACTCGATCCCGTCGAAGAACCGACCGAGGACCCGCGCCGTGTCGGCGACCGACTCCTTGTGGCCGATCTGGCTGCTCGACGGGTCGAGGACGGTGACCTGGGCGCCCTGGTGGTACGCAGCGACCTCGAACGCGCAGCGGGTCCGAGTCGAGGTCTTCTCGAAGACCAGCACGATGGTGCGGCCGACCAGGCGCTGCACCTCGCGCCCCTCGGCGCGTTCGGCCTTGAGGGACAGGGTGAGGTCGACCAGTGACCGCCACTCGTGCGGGGTGAAGTCGAGCTCGCGGAGGAACGACCGGCCGGTCAGCGGCGCCGTACTCGTGGGAGGCACCGGCCCATGCTAGGAGCGAGTCACCACCCCACGAAGTTCTCCACACAGCGCTCTTCGCTTCGCCCCGAACGTTGCGTGGGCCCGCGCTCCGCTCCGATACTTCGCGGGGACCCCGGGTCAGAGGTGGGAGATGATCGCGTCCGCGACCGCCTGCGGATCCTCCAGGGGCACGCCGTGGGCGCAGTGCTCGAGGACGACCACGCGAACGTCGCCGCCGTTCGCCGCATACCGATCGAGGACGGCCTGGATCTGCTGGTGCATCGGCTGCGGCGGTGTCGTGTCGGCGCCGGGCCAACCGGGCACGGCTCCGATCTGGCCGAGGAAGGCGAAGTCGAAGGCCGACGTGTCGGAGATGACCTGGTCCTCCATGGCCCGGACCCAGGTGATCGACGGCTTGTCGTCGATGTCGGCGATGCCCGACGTGTCGAAGTGGCCCGGCGCCATGGCATTGAGGACGCCGCCCGTGCCCGGGGCCACGCCCGGCCAGGCCTCGGTCGCCGTCGTGTCGCCGGGGTAGAAGTCGTCGCCGACCGCGGTGAGCAGGGTCTCGTCGAGGAGGAAGTCCTCGTCGACATTGTCGGCGTTGCCGCGAGCGCCGAAGAAGTCCCGAAGCACGACTCGGGGACTTCCCGGCTCGTCCGAGCGGTCGTTCTCCTGGACCCGGCGGACGAAGTCCGGGGCCGCCGTTCCGCCGCCGCTGCCGGCCCGGTCCTGGGTCATCGCCCCGTCCGACGTTGTCGTCGCGCCGAACCCGTAGGGGCTGACCGGCGCCACGAGGACCACTGCTCCGAGGTCGCCGGGGTGGTCGAGCAGATACTGCTGGAGCACCCCGCCGCCCATCGACCACCCGGCCGCGACGATGTCACCCCGGCCGGTCAGGCCGAGCGTCTCCAGCAGACCGTGCACGTCGTCGGCCATGTCGGCGAGCCCGCGGGTGGCGTCGATCGGCTTCTGCTCGGTCCGTCCGAACGAGCGCATGTCCGGCGCGATGATCCGCACGTCGTCCGGAAGGAGCGGGGCGACGTAGCGCCAGTAGCCGGCCGTGGTGATGTTGCCGTGGATCAGCAAGACCGGTCGGCCGTCCTCCGGGCCGCCGGTCCAGACGTTCATGGCCAGGCGCGGCGTCTGGACCATCTGGGGGGTGAGCTCGGCCATGGCATGGCTCCTTCGGGCTACAGGGGGTGGCGCCGTTCTAGCACCTGGACCCGACCCGGGGTCGACCGTTCGGTCACGATTCGGCGGCGAGGCGGCGTGTCCGACCAAACCTTTCCCGTCGCGGCGACGTATCACCGCAGACTTGTCGTACTCCTTCTGACATGCGCTTCTACTGAAAATCGCTTGGCGAGCGCAGATCCGAAAGCTTCGGCGGTTGGCCCGTTGTGGTACGTGAACCGTCACCTACGCCCGGTCCCGGTGGGACCGGGCTTTTCGGTGCCTCACTCGCTCTCGGCGAGCGAGGCCAGTCTGTCGAGTGACGCCTGCAGGCGCTCGGAGGTGGTCCAGCGGGCGCGCTCGAACCGCGCTTCGTCGGTGAGACCGGTCCAGTCGTAGGTGTGCGTGACGCGGGTATGCGTGTCGTCCAGCGGCTCGAGCTCCCACCGCCAGAGGTGTCCGGGCGGGGGCTGGTTCGGCTCGGACGGGTTCCAGGCGATCCGCCGCCCCTCCTCGAACTCGACGACGTGGTTCTCCCGGGTGGCGCCCTTGGTCGTCCTCATGACGAACACGTCGCCGACGGCGTGGACGCGCTGGTTCGCGGCGGCGCGGTCGAGGTTGTCGTTGCCGTCCCATCGCGGCTGCTGCTCCGGGTCGGCGATGAGCTCGAAGATCTGGGCTGCGCTGGCGGCGATGTCGCGGCTCGCGGTCGCGACGCGGGGTTCCGCGCGGGTGTCGTCGGGGTCGGCCATGGCGCCCAGTATGCGTGGCCGGCTCGCCGCATACTGGCCGCATGTCCGACGCTCCGCGCACCTGGTTCGTCCTCCTCCACACCCGCGGTCCCGCGGTCGAGGAGGGGCAGTCGGTCTTCGAGCACCCCGGGATCGCGGAGCACTACGCCTTCCTCCAGCGCCGCGGCGCCGTGGGTGAGCTGGTGGCCGCCGGGCCGCTGACGGACGAACCCGGTTCCGGGATGACCGTGCTGTCGGTGGGCGACCTCGACACGGCGACGCGGTTGGCGACAGAGGACGACCAGGCGGTCGTGAACGGCGTTCTCCGGGTTCAGGTTCGGCCGTGGCACGTAGTCATGGCCCAGGGCGACTGAGCGTGGAGTAAGCGAGGTGCCTCACGGCCCGAGGCCCCGCATCCGGAGGGCGGCTTGGGTTCGGTCGCGGACCTGCAGCTTGGCGAGCACGTGGGACACGTGGTTCTGGACCGTCTTCAGGCTTAGCCCGAGATCGCGGGCGATCTCGGGATTCGAGCGTCCGGCGGCGATCCCGCTCAGGACCTCCGCCTCCCGCGCCGTGAGGTCGTGCGACCACCGTCGCCGGTCAGCCGTGAGCACTCCGTGCGCCAGCCCCGGACCCAGGACCGCACCCCCGGCCGCGACCGTCCGGATCGCCTCGACTACCCGCTCCTGGCTCGCCCCTTTGAGCAGGTAGCCGCGCGCCCCGACCCGCAGGACGGCGACCACCATGTCGTCGTCGTCGGCCATCGTGATCACGAGGACCGCCGGCGCGGGCTGAAGGGCGGTAATCCGCCGCGCCGCCTCGAGGCCGGGCATCCGAGGCAGCCCTAGGTCGAGGAGTACGACGTCCGGACTGAGCCGGGCGGCCTCAGTGACCGCGCTCTCGCCGTCCTCGGCCTCGCCGACCACCACCATGTCGTCGATGGTGGCGAGCAGACCCGCCAGGCCATGTCGGAACAGCGGGTGGTCGTCGACGACGAGGATGCGGATCACGACAACACTCCTTCACGCATCCGGACGATGCCGGTCGGGTGAAGGGGCAGGCGGGCCTCGACGGTGGTGCCGAGCGTGGGTTCGGAACGGATCGCCACGGATCCGCCCAGCTCCTCGGCTCGTTCGCGCATCGCCGACAGCCCCACCCCACCGTCCCGAGGCTCGACCATGCCGTGACCGTCGTCGGTGACCCGGACGGCCAGGTCGGCCCCGCTCACGCCGATCGAGACCGAGACATGGCGCGCGTCCGAGTGCCGGATGGCGTTGGTGAGGGCCTCCTGGGTGATGCGGAAGGCCGCGACCTCGGTCGCCGCCGGTAGTTCGACCTGCCCGTCGACGCCGACGCTCACCATCACCGAGAGCGGGTCGGCTTGCGTGGCCGAACGGAGCTCCGGCCCCGTGAGCCGATGGACGAGCTGCTGGATGGCCTCGTCGAGCCCCAGCTCGTCCAGCGCCGGAGGTCGCAGTCCGTCGACCACCCGGCGGACCTCGACCACCGTCCGGTGGATGCCGGACCGCAGCTGGACCAGCTCGGCATCGGCTTGCTCTGCTCGGAGCATCGGCAGCCGGTTGCGCAGGCTGTCCACCTCCATCCCCAACGCCGCCAGGCTGGGTCCCAGACCGTCGTGAAGGTCACGGCGCAACCGTTTGCGCTCCTCCTCGCGAGTGACGACGAGGCGTTCCTGGGCCCGGCGCAACGCCGCGACGAGCGCGATGGCGTGCAACGCCTCGCCGAGCTGCTCACCCACGGCCCGGAGCACTCGGCGGTCGCCGGCGCCGAGTGACGTCGTGGCCCAGCGCAGGGTCCCGACCGGCGATCCGTATGCGCTCAGCACCTGTTCCTCGGTGGGTCCGGTCGTCGCCTCGCCGGCCACGCACACCAGCTCACCGTCGCGGTCGAGGACCTCCAGGCGGGGCAGCCGAAGAAGTTCCGCGACCTCGACCACCATCGCCTGGAGGAGGCCCGGGAGATCGGTGGCGTCCCGCAGTCGACGCTCGGTGGCGGCCAGGACGTCGGCCGGCGCCGACCAGTGACCGTAGGTGAGGCGATTGGCCACCGACTGCAGGGCGTGACGGAGCGGCGAGAACACGAGAGCGACCACGGCAGCCGCGACCCACGGCAGCCACTCCGCGCCGGGACGGCGCAGCACAACGCCGACGACAGCGATGGTTGCGGCGTAGATCGCCACGGCCGCCCACAGGACCATGACGTAGGTCAATGACCTCGACATCGCGAGGTGGATGTCGTAGAGCCTCCGCTGCCTCAGGGCGACGGCCACCGCAATGGGGGTGGGGGCCGACACCGCCGCGAAGAGCCAGGGAGATGCCCACGGCGTCGCCGCCAGCGGCAGGCACAGGAGCGGAAGAGCGAAGGCCGCCGTGAACCAGAGCAGTTGTTGGCGCTCCAGAGCGTCGGCTCGACGCCACTTCACCCGCAGCCCGATGACCGCGACGACCAGCGTCGCGAAGCTCAGTAGCAAGGCGGCGATGGCGATGCCGTCCGCCACGTCCTTCAGCGCGAGCGGAAGGCCGGTCGGGCTCGTCAGGTGTTCCACCCTGGCCTCGAGCGGATACGGCGCCAGCACGCAACCCAGGACCCACAAGGACATCGACAGGCCCACGAGCACGCGAGGCCCCCGACGGCCGGGCCATGCGGTGGCCCCGTTCGGAAACACCAACGGGACTCCGAGGACCAGGACGAGCCAGCCCACGCCGCGTACCGCCGTGCCCGCGACCGCCGCATACGAGGCCCCCGGGACGACCGGCGCACTCCGTGCCCAGCCCTGCACCCCCCAGGCGAGCAACAGCTCTCCGACCGCCCAGGCCACCGCGCCCACCATCATCAGTCCGCCGACCCGGTTCCCGGGTCGACCGACCAGGATCACCGTGGCCGTGACGGTGTAAGCCATGACGACCAGGGCGATCGCGACCCGCTCGGCCAGCTCGCCCGGCCCGGCCAAGACCGTGGCCAGGACGACCGCGACGCCGGCCCCGGTCGCACACGCGACCAGGGCCGGGATCCGCAGCGCTGCTGCCGTCACCGGTCAAGCGTGCCGTAGATCCGCGTCCTGGGCGGCCGATCGGCCCACTCGTCCGGGAGCCGCCTTCCGCCCACGCAGCAAGGCGACGCAGAGGCCCACCCACCAGACGAGGTAGAGCAGCGTGGGCAGGTCCTGCAGCGAGAACACGGCCAGGGGGGCGGCGGCCACCAACGAGACTCCCGTGACGAGCCCGAGCCAGCCGATGAATCGAGGGGAGAACCCGTCGGCGCGCGCCGAGACGGCGATGCAGATGACGTACGCGCCCAGGCAGAGCAGGCTCAGCAGGTAGGCGAACACGCGCATCGAGTTGAGGGCGGCGGCGGTGTCGACGTCGAGTCCATGCTGGACGCCGTAGGCGGCGGCGGCTCCGGCTGGGAAACCCACGGCGAGAGTGATCGCGACGTAGATGCCGCCCAGCACGAGGCCAGTGCGGGAGGCCCAGCGTCCGAGCTCGCTCGACCGACCGAGGTGGCGCGACAGGAACACCGCCACCGGCACCAGGAGCACGAAGCCCACGGATTCGACGAACCAGCCGCCCAGGATCCGGGTGAGGTCCCCCGAGGAGTATGCCCGCTCGATGCCGGCTCGGCCCTCCTCGAGGAGCGCGCCCCCGCCGCTGAGCACCAAGCCGGCGGCCAACAGCACGACGTGAGCGAGCCCCAGCGCACCGGCTGCCCTTTCCTCGACCCGTCCGGGCTTCGACGAAACCGTGTCCATGCCTTTTCCTCCCCAGTCGTGGCCCGTGTTCGGGCGCGTAGCGACCACGGTCCGGCACGCCGGCGGACGGGGGATGGGGCTGCTTCCCGACCGAGCCGGGAGGTTCTCCCGATCCGTCGGGCGGCGGACTAGACGGTGAACCGGAACTCGACGACGTCCCTGTTCACTTGTGGCTCAGTCATGGCACGAGTCGCGGCCACACGACCCCTAGGGCCAGAATGACGAACGACGAGACGGCCAGTGGTGTCCGGACAGTCTGACCCCGGTGCCATCGGTCGCGCAGTGCCTCCCAATCACCCGGCGGTGCGGCCGGATCCCAGCTCGCTGCGAGTCGGTTGACGGGGGCGTTGTAGCGGAGGGTCACGACGATCACGCCGATCCAGAGCAGGAGTGCCACTCCGGACCCGAGGAGCACCGCGCCGCCGCCGGCGACCGCGGTGAGAACGACCACCGCGGCGATCGTCACCGCCGATCCGATGACGAGCACCGGCATGATGACGCCGAGCGCGACCTCGAAGCGGTGCTTCACCAAGGTGAAGTCCCGCGCCCCGAGGGAGCTCTGCACCCGTACCTGGCCGACCTGAGTGCCGACGAAGATGCCGGCCACCACGCCGACGACGATCAGGCTGAGGAGCTGCGCAAGGGCAACGAGCCGGTCCATGGTCGATCTCCTCGTCCTCCTCTGGACGGCCCCGCCCCGTCAACGCGCGCGCTCAGACGTTGAACCTGAACTCGACCACGTCGCCGTCGGCCATGACGTAGTCCTTGCCCTCGATCCGGACCCGGCCGGCCGCCTTGGCCGCGTTCATCGATCCCGCGGCGACCAGGTCGTCGTACGACACGACCTCCGCCTTGATGAACCCGCGCTGGAAGTCGGTGTGGATGACGCCCGCCGCCTGCGGCGCAGTCCACCCCTGGTGGATGGTCCACGCCCGCGACTCCTTGGGCCCGGCGGTGAGGTATGTCTGCAGCCCCAGCGTGTGGAACCCGGTCCGCGCCAGCTGGTCCAGACCCGACTCCTCCGCCCCCACCGACTGCAGCAGCTCCAACGCCTCGTCGGCGTCCAGCTCGGCGAGGTCGGCTTCGAGCTTGGCGTCGAGGAAGACCGAGTCCGCCGGCGCCACCAGGCCGCCCAGCCGGGACCGGAGCGTCTCGTCCGTCAGCTGCTCTTCCGAGAGGTTGAACACGTAGATGAACGGCTTGGTCGTCAGCAGCGACAGTGCCCGCGCCTCCGCCATGTCGACCCCCGCGGCCGCGCCCGACGCATACAGGGTGTCGCCCTTCTCGAGCACGGTCCGCGCGGCGACGGCGTTCTCGAGCGCCGCTCGCTTGTCCTTGGCGACCCGCGCCTCCTTCTCCAGCCGTGGGACCGCCTTCTCCAGGGTCTGGAGGTCTGCGAGGATCAGCTCGGTGTTGATCGTCTCGATGTCGCCCTCGGGCGACACCTTGCCTTCCACGTGGACGACGTCGTCGTCCTCGAACACCCGGATCACCTGGCAGATCGCGTCGGCCTCACGGATGTTGGCGAGAAACTTGTTGCCCAGCCCCTCACCCTCCGAAGCACCACGGACGATGCCCGCGATGTCGACGAACGACACCGTCGCGGGAACCGTCTTCTCCGACGCGAATATCTCGGTGAGGACGCCTAGCCGCGAGTCCGGAAGTGGGACGACGCCGACGTTCGGCTCGATGGTGGCGAACGGATAGTTCGCCGCGAGGACCGAGTTCTTGGTCAGTGCGTTGAAGAGGGTCGACTTGCCGACATTGGGCAGCCCGACGATGCCGATGGTGAGAGCCACGAGGTCAAGAGTCTAGTTGGCTCAACGCGGTGTCCTGATTCCACAGAGCTGCCGCGACTGCGCGACGAACCGCCCCTCGCTGTCCCACACCATCGCGTCCTCCTCCATGAGGCCGGCGGTGATGTTCTGGCTGCTGAGCGAGACCCGGAGCCAGCCGGGCGCGGGTCGACCGCGAACGTGCCCCGTGAACTCCAGCGTCGGCGCCCACCCGAGGATGCCGAGGTTGAACGCGACCGGCGGCAGCGCGTCCAGCGCGAACAGCAGCATGGTGGGGTCGGGCTCGCGGCCGTCACGCAAGCGCAGCCACCCCCGCATCTCGCCGCGACCGCTCGGGCGACCCGCGGCCCAGCCGGCCGTCGCCGGGTCGAGCCGGATCTCGATGCGCTCCAACAACGTTGCGGCAGTGAGAAACTCGGGCGCATCGGTCGACGACACGCACTCCTCCGGCGGCGGCATGTCCGGCGGCGGTGCGGTCTGCATGACCTGAGCCGACGCGTCCAGGTCGCCGAAGCTCGCCAGGGCACGCATGCGCTCAACGAGCACACCGTCGGGTCCGGGCTGGGACACCGACACCTGGCCGGTCGACATGGTCCGGCCCACCCGCAGCACCTCGGTCGTCGCCTCCACCGGGCCGGGACCGGACGGGGTAAGGAAGTAGCCGCTGAACGCCAGCGGGTCGCCATGGGCACCTTCGAGGTCGAGGCGCTGCTGCAACGCGTTCGTGGCGAGGCACATGATGACGCCGCCGTTGACCCCGTTGCCGATCCGCCAGCCGTCACCGAACGAGCCCGCGTATGCGTCGACCCGGCCCTCGGCGGGCTCGACACCGGTCTCCGAGTCGAACTCGAACTGCCCGCTCACCATGAGGCATCTCTACCAGAGGGTTGCGCCTGCCCGATCGGACGGTGACGCTCCTCGCATACCGGTGTGCAATGGGCAGACGACCGGACCGACGACGTGAGGAGACCCCGATGGCGGAGAACAACGACGCGAGTCAGGCGGTGGAGCGGTGGCTGGGCGCCTTCGACGCCGCCCTGTCCTCCGGCGACGCCGACGCGGTGGCCGGCCTGTTCACCGAAGACGGGCTGTGGCGCGACCTCGTCGCGTTCACCTGGAACATCAAGACCGTCGAGGGGCGCGACCAGATCGCCGACCTGGTCCGGGCCACCGTCGATCGGGTCCAGCCCAAGGGCTGGGCGCTGTCCGAGCCGGCTACCGGCGATCCCGGCGCGGAGGAGGCATGGATCGACTTCGAGACCGGCGAGGCCCGCGGGTTCGGGCACCTGCGGCTCAAGGACGGCCAGGCCTTCACCCTGCTGACGACGATGGTCGAGCTCAAGGGGCTCGAGGAACCGCTGGGCCATCGTCGCGAGAAGGGCGTCGAGCACGTCATCACCAAGGGCCGCCGCTCGTGGCTGGAGAACAAGACCGAGGCCGACGCCGCGCTCGGTGACAGCGAGCAGCCGTACGTCGTCATCGTCGGTGGCGGCCAGGGCGGGATCGGTCTCGGCGCCCGGCTCAAGAGGCACGGCGTCCCGACGGTGATCCTGGAGAAGAACGACCGCGCCGGCGACTCGTGGCGCAAGCGCTACAAGTCCCTCCACCTGCACGACCCGGTCTGGTACGACCACCTGCCGTACCTCAAGTTCCCCGACCACTGGCCGGTGTTCGCCGCCAAGGACAAGATCGGCGACTGGCTCGAGCACTACGTCGCGCTGATGGAGCTGAACTACTGGACGAAGTCCGAGGCCCGCGCCGCCCGCTGGGACGACGACGCGCAGGAGTGGGTCGTCACCGTGGACCGCGACGGCACCGACGTCGAACTCCGGCCGAAGCACCTCGTCATCGCGCTCGGCGTGAGCGGATATCCGAACAAGCCCACGTACCAAGGGCAAGACGTCTTCCGTGGGGACCAGTTCCACTCCTCGGAGTTCCCCGGCGGCGACGCCTACGCGGGCAAGAACGTCGTCGTCATCGGTTCGAACAACTCGGCGTTCGACATCTGCGCGTCGCTCTGGGAGGCGGGCGCGAAGCCGACCATGGTCCAGCGCTCGAGCACCCACCTCATCAAGAGCGAGAGCCTCATGGAGCTCGCCCTCGGCGACCTCTACTCCGAGAAGGCCGTGGCCAACGGCGTCGACACGGAGCGGGCCGACCTCATCTTCGCGTCGCTCCCCTACCGGATCATGGCCGACGCCGTGAAACCGGCGTACGACGAGGCCCAGGTCCGCGACAAGGAGTACTACGACGGGCTCCGGGCGGCCGGGTTCGACCTCGACTTCGGCGTCGACGACTCGGGTCTCTTCATGAAGTACCTACGCCGTGGCTCCGGCTACTACATCGACGTCGGCGCCGGCCAGCTGGTCATCGACGGCCGAATCCCCTTGGCGCACGGGCAGATCGACCATCTGACCGAGGACTCGGTGGTCCTCGACGACGGCACGTCACTGCCCGCCGATGTCGTGGTCTACGCGACGGGGTACCAGTCGATGAACGGGTTCCTCGAGACGCTCATCTCGCCGGAGGTCGCGGACCAGGTCGGCAAGGTCTGGGGCTACGGCTCCGACACCCCGAAGGACCCCGGACCGTGGGAGGGCGAGCTGCGCAACATGTGGAAGCCGACCAACGTCGAGAACCTCTGGATCCACGGCGGCAACCTCCACCAGTCGCGGCACTACTCGCAGTTCCTCGCGCTGCAGCTCAAGGCTCGCTACGCGGGCCTCGATACGCCGGTCTACGGGCTCCAGGAGTCGCACCACACGCGCTAGGTCCCACCGTCTGTCGGTGCGGGCTGTCACGCTCCGACTCATGGACGTTCTCGTCGGGCTGGGTGGGGTGCTGCTCGGCGCCCTGGTGACGTGGCTCGCCGTGCGCTCGCGGTATGCGGTTCGCCTCGCCACGGCGAGCGCGGAACGCGACCTGCTGCGCGAGCGCGTGGTCGACCTGGAGGCGGCGCTCAGCGAGGACTCCGAGACGGCAGCGGCGATCGCACCGCTGCGGTCCAGCCTCGAGCGGGTCGAGCGCCAGGTGCACGACCTCGAGCGCGAGCGGGTGGCTCAGTTCAGCGAGGTGGCCGCCGAGATGGCCCGAGTCGCGCGGACCACGACCGAGCTGGGCGCCCAGACCGCGTCGCTGGCCGGGTCGCTCAACGCCTCGAACGTGCGGGGGACATGGGGCGAGGTGCAACTGCGGCGCGTGCTCGAGCACGCCGGGATGCTGGCCCGTTGCGACTTCGAGGAGCAGGTCACGGCGTCCGGCGCCGACGACCGCCGGGTCCGCCCCGATGTCGTCGTGCGGCTGCCCGGTGACAAGGTGCTCGTCGTCGACGCCAAGGCACCGATGACCGCCTTCCTCGCCGCGCAGGGCGACGGGCTCTCGGTCGCCGAGCGGGCCGGTCGGCTGACCGCCCATGCCCGGGCGCTTCGCAGCCACGTCGACGCGCTCGCTGGCAAGACGTACTGGTCCGCGTTCGAGACCACGCCCGAGATGGTCGTCTGCTTCGTGCCCGGGGAGACCATCCTCACCGCCGCCCTCGCCCACGACCCCGAGCTGCACGAGTATGCGATGCGTCGCCGCGTCGTCCTCGCCTCCCCTGCGACCCTGCTCGCCCTGCTGCGCACCGTCGCATTCGCCTGGCAGCAGGACGCGCTCGCGGAAAACGCCCGCGAGCTGCTCGCCGTCGGGCGCGACCTGCACGACCGGCTCGGCTCGCTGGGAACGCACGCCCAGACGATGGGCGCAGCGCTGCGGCGCTCGGTGGAGTCCTACAACGCGTTCGTCGGGTCGCTGGAGCACCGGGTGCTGCCGACCGCCCGCCGGATGCGGGAGCTGGGCGTGGTCGAACGCGACCTCGACCATCTCGGGCCGCTCGAGGCGAGCCCTCGGCCGCTGACCGCGTACGAGCTGGTCGGCGACCGGCATACCGTCGAGTTCGCGGCGGTCGACGAGGAGGTCGCCCGGCCCGAGCTCGACCTCGACGAGCCGGGTCAGGACCAGCGCGCCCGCGGGGCCTGACGCGCGGGCACTCCCGGCAGGTTCCCAGGGCCCGACGGT
>DASTNV010000044.1:0-16689 GCA_035762725.1 Lapillicoccus sp.
TCGGGCTCGGCATCGACAGCGAGGACGTCCGCACGGAGCCGCGGTTGCGAGAGCAGGACTGGGCGAACTTCCAGGACCCCGCCGACATCGCCGAGCAGAAGAAGCGGCGAAACGAGTACGGCCACTTCTACTACCGGTTCACCCATGGGGAGTCCGGCTCGGACGTCTACGACCGGGTGAGCACCTTTCTCGAGTCGCTGTGGCGCTCGTTCGTCGAACCCGGGACGGCGGAGCAGAACCTCGTCATCGTCACCCACGGCCTGACCATGCGGCTGTTCTGTATGCGCTGGTTCCACTGGAGTGTCGAGTACTTCGAGTCGCTGGAGAACCCGGTCAACGGCGGCCATGTCGTCCTGGTGCGGCAGCCGAACCTCAAGTACCGGCTGGAAGAGCCGTTCGTCCAGTGGAACCGCGACTACGTGCCGACCGCTCGGGAGCGCTCCTCCTGGGCGTGACGCCCGCCCCAGCGCGTGGCGGCGCGGAGGCGCGCGCAATCGGTGGATTGTTGACGCTATAGGGGCAACTGCCCTCCGGCCTGACCCGGTTCGGAGCTCGGCCACGGCCTCAGCCGGCGGCGCGAGGACGCTCCTGCTGGACAGCGGCACCGGTGAGGAACTTGGTGAGGACCCAGGCCAGCTCAGCGGGGGCTTCCTCGGCCATGTGGTGCCCCGAGTCGAGGACCGCAGACTCGATCGGTCCGGTGCACCAGGCTTTCCAGATGTCGACCGGGTCGCCATAGAGCCGGGTCATGTCGTCCCAGCGGGACCACGCCACCAGCGTGGGGCACTCGATCCGGCGGCCGGACCGGCGGTCCTCCTCGTCGTGACGGCGATCGACGTGCAGGCCGGCCCGGTAGTCCTCGAGCATCGCGCGGATCGTCGCTGGATCCGAGACGGCATCGACGAAGTCGGCGTAGTTCTCGGCTCCCATGGACTTCTTGTCGGGGCGGTACCACCCCAGCGGATCCGCGGTGATGACGCGCTCGGCCTCCGGGGAGGACCCGAGGAAGAACCAGTGCCACCACAGCTCGGCGAACCGGGAGTCGGCGCGCTCCAGGGCCTCGAGGATCGGCACGCTGTCCAGCACGGCGAGGGCGGTCACCCGGTCGGGATGGTCGAGAGCCGTCCGATAGGCGACGTAGCTCCCCCGGTCATGCCCCACGACGGCGAACCGCTCGTGGCCGAGTGCGTCCATGATGGCGACGACGTCCCCGGCCATCGCCCGGTCGCTGTAGACCTCGTGGGCGTCGTCCGGATGCGGAGCGGAGGAGTGGCCGTAACCCCGCAGATCGGGACATACGACGCCGTAGCCCGCGTCCCTCAAGAGCGGGGCAACCGCATGCCAGGTGGCGTGAGTGCGGGGATGTCCGTGGAGCAGCACCACCGGGGTGCCGTTGCCCCCCGAACGGCCATGAACGATGACACCGGTGGGCAGACTGAGATACCAGAGCTTGAACGCGTCGAACACTGAAAGGGCTTCCCGTTGGGGCGACGGGGACGCTCCTAAAGGTACTGGCCCGTGCCCGCCACATTGGGAGGCGGCTGTCCAGGAATCTGGCCGGGTCGCTGGAGCCGCGGGTCCTCGCCCCCCGGTCCGGGCGGCAGAGCGCGTCGCATGCCCTGGAGCTGCTGCTGGGCGGCCATCTGCTGGGCGAACAGGGCGGTCTGGATGCCGTGGAACAGGCCCTCCAACCAGCCGACCAGCTGGGCCTGGGCGATCCGCAGCTCGGCATCGGACGGCGCCGTGGAGGTGAACGGCAGGGTGATCCGCTCGAGCTCCTCGACCAGCTCCGGCGCGAGACCGGCCTCCAGCTCCTCGATCGAGCGGCGGTGGATCTCCGCCAGCCGGGCCCGCCCGGCCTCGTCCAGCGGGGCGTTCCGAACCTCGTCGAGGAGGTTCTTGATCATCGACCCGATTCGCATCACCTTGGCCGGCTGCTCGACGAGGTCGGCGGGATTGGCGCCTGCTCCGTCCGACTCCTCCGGCGAGGTCGCCACCCCCATGCCGTCGGGCGTGACCACGACGACCCGTCCCGCGTCGGTGTCCTGGCCGTCCGGCGTGTTCTCCGTGTGCTGGGGGCCCTCCGCGCTGCGCTGGTCGCTCATCCAGACAGTCTGTCGCACGCGAACGGCGGAGGCCTCTCGGCCCCCGCCGTCCAGCGACCACCACAGGGGCAGGGCGGCGCCGACGGCGCCACACGGGCGGCCACTGACCTCATCATCGGCACTGCCTGAGCGGACCGGGATAGTCCGTAGGGATGGTCTCTGGTGGAATCTTCGCGACATTCCGCAGTCAAACGGGGCAGTTCAGACCGCCCTGCACACAACCGTTCAGATGCGGAGCAGCAGCTTCCCGATATGGCTCGAGGCCTCCATCTCGCGGTGCGCCTCCGAAGCGTCCGCGAGGGGGTACGTCGCGTGGACGATCGGCCGGACCCGGCCGTCCTCGATGAGCGGCCAGACGTGCTCCCGAACCGCCGCGACGATGGCCGCCTTCTCCGCCGCCGGCCGGGCGCGAAGGGTGGTCGCGACCAGCGCACACCGCTTGGCCAGCATCGCGCCGAGGTTGAGCTCGCCGGACCGTCCGCCCTGGAGCCCGATGACGACGAGCCGCCCGTTGACGGCGAGAAGCCCGACGTTCCGGGCGAGGTACTTCGCGCCGATGTTGTCGAGGATGACGTCCGCACCGTGACCCTCGGTCGCCTCGCGCACGACCTCCTCGAAGTCCTCCGTGCGGTAGTTGACGAGGATCGACGCGCCGAGTTCCCGGCATACCTCGAGCTTCTCCGGCGACCCCGCCGTGACCGCTACCCGCGCGCCGACCTCCCGGCCGAGCTGGACGGCCATCGTGCCGATCCCCGACCCGCCACCGTGGACGAGGAGCACCTCGCCGGGCTGGATGTTCGCGGTCATGAACACGTTCGACCACACGGTGCAGGTGACCTCCGGCAGCGCGGCCGCGACCTCGAGGTCGACGCCCGCGGGCACCGGCAGGAGCTGGCCGGCCGGGACGGCGACCCTCTCCGCATACCCGCCGCCGGTGAGGAGCCCGCAGACCTCGTCGCCGACCGACCAGTCCTCGACGCCCTCCCCGAGCTGGACGATCCGGCCGCTCACCTCCAGGCCTGGGTATGCCGACGAGCCGGGTGGTGGGTCGTAGAACCCTTGCCGTTGCATGACATCCGCGCGATTGACGCCCGCGGCGACGACCTCGACGACAACCTCTCCGGGCCGGGGAAGCGGGTCGGGCACCTCGTCGAGGACGAGCGCGTCGGGGCCGCCGGATTCCGGGAGGGTGATCGCCTTCACGGTTCGAGCCTATGGCGGGCGGCCTCGAGCGCCTCCGCGGTGTCGACGTCGAGGACCTCCTCGTCGGTGACGGCGAGGCAGGTATGCGTGAGGTCGAGGAGCGTCCGCGCCGGCCGGTCCTGCGGCGGGTCGGGCAGGACCTCGCGCAGCCGGGCGACGCGGTAGGCGGCGAGGAGCGGGTTCGCCTGCTTGTGGTCGAGGGCGGCGACGGCGTCGATCGCCGAGTCCGTGCGCAGCGCCTCAGCCAGCCGCACGACAGCCGGCCCGGCAAATGGCATGTCGCCGGCGACGACAACCACCAGCTCGGTCTCGACGAGGGCCAGTCCCGCGGCGACCCCTGCGGCAGGTCCACCACCCGGCGGCGACTCGCGGGTCCACCGGACCGCGCGGTGGGTGGGGCGTTCCGGTCCTACGGCGACGACCGGCCAGGAGGACGGCAGGGCGTCGAGGAGGTGGTCGAGCACGGTGGACTCGCCCAGCGGGGCAGCGATCTTGTCCGTGCCCAGCCGGGTCGAGCGGCCGCCGCAGAGGACGACGACCGAGGCGTCGAGCACGCGCTATCCGGCCTCGGCGATGCAGGCCGTGCCGACCCGGCGGAACCCGACCGACTCGTACACCCGCGCCACCGCGTCGTCCTGCGCCGAACAGAAGACGGTGCGGACCCCGTTCTCCATCGCATCACGAGCGAGCCGGGCGCTGAGCGCGGCGGCCAGCCCGCGACGGCGGTAGGCGGGAAGCACCCCGACGCCGACCACCTCGGTGACGTCGCCGCGGGGGTTGTGGCTGCCGCCGCCCACCGGGCCCGCTTCGGGATCGAAGGCGCCGGCCAAGACGCTGAGCCCGGCCGCGATGAGGGCTGCCACCCGTTCGGCGCTCTCCGGCCGGGCCGCCGCTTCGGCATCGCGTTCGGCGACCGACGCCTCCCCGATCGCGGTGCCCGCGGTCCCGAACCCCACGTTGATCGCCGCGCGGACCAGCCCGAGATCGGGGTCGTCGGCGGGAACGATCCGGACTCCGGCAGCGGGGTCCGGCTCGGGCGGCACACCGTCCAGGACGAGGAGCGGGCACTCCTCGACGTTGAGACCCGCGGCCCTCGCCGCGTCGAGCAGGGAGGGCGTCGTCTCGTGGACCCACTCCAGCGACTGTGGGAGTTCGAGCTCTTGCTGTCGGGCGAGGACGGTGGTGACGTCGTCGGCGCTGACCGCCTCGGTCAGTCCCAGCCGTGGACGCGCGTAGTAGGGGAAGCCGCTGCGGGCCACGAACAGGGTCAGCGGCCCGTGTTCTTCGACGTCGCAGCTGGCCCGCGGCGCGGTGTCGTAGTAGCGCTCCAGCTGGGCCAGCAGGGTGTCCTCGTCGGTCGTCGTCACGCCTTCATCCTGGTGCCGCCGATCCGGCGCGACAACGCGTTTGCGGCGGCGACGACGGCCTCGGCCAGGACGGCCTCCTCCGCCGGGTCGACCAGGCGTTCCTCGTAGGTGACGGCGAACGCCGCACTCGGGTAGCCCGCGTGGTCGAGGGCGGGGGCAGCCACCGACCCGAGGTCCGGCGTCACCGTGCCGTGCTCGACGGCATACCCCCGGGCTCGCACCGCCGTGAGGACCGACCGCAGCTGCGCCGACGAGGTCGGCCCCGTGCCGTGCCGGAGGACGAACGCGGACCGCGACGGGTAGAGCGCCCGAACCTGGGCGGCAGGCAGCGCGGCGAGCAGGGCGAGCCCGCTCGCGGTCAGGTGCGCGGGCAGCCGGACGCCGACGTCGCTGACCAGGGACGGCCGGCGCGGCGCCCGCTCCTCGACGAGGTAGAGGACGTCGTTGCCGTGGAGGACGGCGAAGTGGGCGTTGTGCCGCGTCTCGTCGACCAGCCGGGTGAGGATCGGCCGGGCCAAACGCTGGAGCGGAGCCTGCCGGGAGTACGCCGACCCGAGCTCGAAGGCGGCCACGCCGAGGCCGTACCGGCGCTCCTCGGGGTAGTGAACGACGTAGCCGTGCTCCTGAAGGACGGCGAGCAAGTGGTACGTCGAGGAGCGAGGCAGGCCCAGCCGGGCGGCGACGGCGGCGGCGGGCATCGGTTCGGTATGCCGCGACAGAAGCCCCAGCACCTCGAGGGCCTGGGCGGCGGCCGGGGCGTTGCTCACAGCCGCTCGATGGCGGCGAGCACGGCTCCGGCTCCGTCCTCCTCGGCGACCTTGCGGGCGAGAACCTGTGCGTTGGCCCGGTAGGAGGGGACGTAGAGAACCTGGCGGAGCGCGAAGGCGAGCCGCTCGGCGGTGAGGTGCCGGAAGGGTATTGGCTCGGTGGCCGCGCCCTGTCGGTGAACCCGGTCGGACCAGAACGGCTGGTCGGCGAGGACGGGCACCGGCACGGCCGGGACGCCATGGTGGATCGCGGCGGCCGTGGTTCCGGCGCCGCCGTGGTGGACCATGGCGGCCACGCGGGGGAGGAGCCACTCGTGGGGCGCTTCGCCGATGCTGAGGATGTCGTCGTCCTCGGCGGCGGCCAGGCCGGACCACCCGGCCTGGAGGATGCCCCGCACGCCGACGGATCGCAGCGCCGTGACCGCGACGTCGGCCAGGCGCTCGGCGTCGCCGGTACCCGCGGCCATGCTGCCGAACCCCAGGAGGACCGGGGGGTCGCCGGCGGCGAGGAAGGCCTCGAGCTCCGGCGATGGGGTCCAGGTGGAGTCGGGCTCGGACCACCAGAAGCCGACGACGTCTAGGCCGGGCCGCCAGTCGGCCGGCCGGGGGACGACGTGACGGCTGAACCCGTACTGGACCGGCCACTGTGACGTGGCCAGATCCCGCTGCAGCGCCCGGTACGAGATCGACGGCAGGCCGAGCTCGTTGCGCACCCGGTTGATCTCCCCCATGAAGGGAGCGCCGAGCAGCGCCTCGCTGATCGCTCCGGACGCGCGGTTGCCCCAGGAGCCGTAGGACCTGACGCCACCGGTGAGGACCGAGGAGAACTCCGCGGTCGGCTCCAGCGGTTGGAGGAACACGCCCATCGTGGGGATCTTGCGCGCCTGGCCGACGTGGTAGTTCGCCGCCGTCAGCGTGGAGCTGAGGATGAGGTCGGCGCCCTCGGTCGCGACCAGGGTCTTCTCCGCCATCTCGCGCGCGTACGGCTTCATCAGCCCGACCATCCGGACCGCCGACGCGATGCCACTGGCGGCCTGCCAGCGCCGGCCCTCCTCGGTCCCGAGCAGCTCTCGAGGGTCGGCGGCCAGGCCGGCGAACTCGATGCCCAGCGCCTCGACCATGCCCCGGAACGGTTCGTGGGTGGCGATGACCGCCGTGTGTCCGGCGTCGTTCAGACGCTTGGCCAGGCCGGTGTAGGGGGCGACGTCACCGCGCGACCCGGCGGTGGTGATGACGATGCGCACGCACGACAGTGTGGCACTGTCTCGGATACGAGACGGATTCGTGTCGCCGAGGGCTTCGGCGCAGGCTCCTGAACGCTGCAATGGAGAGCATGACGCAGACGCATACGGCACCGCCGCCGACCGAGGCGGATCCCTCGGCGGTGACGGTCGGGAACGGGCCACTGTCGTTCGATGACGTCGTGGCGGTCGCCCGGTTCGACGCCCCCGTGGTGGTCTCCGAGGCGGCCTGGGAGCGTGTCCGCGAGAGCCGCCGGATCGTCGAGGCGCTGGCCGACGACACCGTCCCGCACTACGGGGTGTCGACCGGATTCGGCGCGCTCGCGACGAAGCACATCCCCGCCGAGCAGCGGGCCCAGCTGCAGCGCAGCCTGGTCCGCTCGCACGCCGCCGGCTCCGGGCCCGAGGTCGAGCGAGAGGTCGTCCGAGCGCTGATGCTGCTCCGGCTGGCGACACTCGCCACCGGCCGCACCGGGGTGCGGGAGGCGACGGTGCGCACGTATGCGGCGATGCTGAACTCGGGGATCTCGCCCGTGGTGCACGAGTACGGGTCGCTGGGCTGCTCCGGCGACCTGGCCCCGCTGGCCCACTGCGCGCTCGCGGCCATGGGCGAGGGCCCGGTTCGGCTGCGGGACGGTTCGCTGGCGGACGCAGCAGAGGCGTTGCGGGAGAACGGGATCGAGCCCGTGGTCCTGGCCGAGAAGGAGGGCCTGGCTCTCATCAACGGCACCGACGGCATGCTCGGCATGCTGGTCCTCGCGATTACCGATCTGCGCCGACTGGTCACCACGGCCGACATCACGGCGGCGATGAGCGTCGAGGGCCTGCTCGGCACTGATGACGTCTTCGCCGCTGACCTGCATGTGCTGCGGCCCCACCCAGGACAGGCGGCGTCGGCCGAGAACCTGCGAAACCTCATGCGTTCCAGTGAGATCCGCGACTCGCACCGCACCGAGGAGTGCACCCGGGTCCAGGATGCGTATTCGCTCCGGTGCGCCCCCCAGGTGGCCGGCGGTGCCCGCGACACGCTCGACCACGCCACGCGGGTCGCGACGTGGGAGCTGGCGGCGGCGATCGACAACCCCGTCGTGACCCTCGACGGCCGGGTCGAGTCGAACGGCAACTTCCACGGCGCTCCCGTGGCCTACGCCCTCGACTTCCTCGCCATCGTGACCGCCGACCTGGCCTCGATCGCCGAACGGCGGACCGACCGGTTCCTCGACCAGGCGCGCAGCAACGGGCTCCCGCCGTTCCTCGCCGACGACCCAGGCGTCGACTCGGGGCACATGATCGCGCAGTACACCCAGGCCGCCCTGGTGTCGGAGCTGAAGCGGCTCGCCGCCCCGGCCAGTGTCGACTCGATCCCCAGTAGCGCCATGCAGGAGGACCACGTCTCGATGGGCTGGTCTGCGGCACGGAAGCTGCGCCGGGCGGTCGACGCCCTCACCCGGGTGCTGGCCGTCGAGCTGGTCACGGCGGCCCGCGGGATCGAGCTGCGGGCACCACTGCGGCCGGCGCCCGCCACCGCGGCGGTGATCGGCGTGCTGCGCGGCACCGTTCCTGGCCCCGGTCCCGACCGGTTCCTGGCCCCTGAGCTCGAGGCGGCCGTCCACCTCGTCGCCGCCGGTGACGTCGTCCGCGCCGCCGAGACCGTCACCGGCCCCCTCAACTAGATCCCTCACACCCGAAGGAGACCTGCCATGGATGGCGCCCGTCCCGTCCGCGCCCCGCGCGGCACATCGCTGACCGCGCGCTCGTGGGCCGCCGAGGCTCCGATGCGGATGCTCATGAACAACCTCGACCCCGAGGTCGCCGAGCGTCCCGACGACCTCGTCGTCTACGGCGGTACCGGGCGAGCGGCCCGGGACTGGCGGTCCTTCGACGCCATGGTCCGGACCCTGCAGACCCTCGACGCCGACGAGACGATGCTCGTCCAGTCCGGTCGGCCGGTCGGCGTCATGCGGACCCACGAGTGGGCGCCGCGGGTCCTCATCGCCAACTCGAATCTCGTTCCCGACTGGGCGAACTGGCCCGAGTTCCGCCGGCTCGAGCATCTGGGCCTGACGATGTACGGCCAGATGACCGCCGGCTCGTGGATCTACATCGGCACCCAGGGCATCGTCCAGGGCACCTACGAGACCTTTGCCGCCGTGGCGGAGAAGCGGTTCGGCGGGACGCTCGCCGGCACTCTCACCCTCACCGGCGGCTGCGGCGGGATGGGCGGCGCCCAGCCCCTCGCGGTCACGCTCAACGACGGGGTGTGCCTCGTCGTCGATGTCGACCGGACTCGCCTCGACCGTCGGGTCGAGCACCGTTACCTCGACACCGTCGCCGACGACCTCGACCACGCGGTTTCCCTTGCGCTGGAAGCGAAAGCCGAGCGACGCGCCTACAGCGTGGGCGTCGTCGGGAACGCCGCGGAGGTGTTCCCGGAGCTGCTCCGGCGGGGTGTCGAGATCGACATCGTCACCGACCAGACGTCAGCCCACGACCCCCTGTCGTACCTGCCCGAAGGCATCGACGTCGCCGACTGGCACGACTATGCGGAGCGGAAGCCAGAGGAGTTCACCGACCGGGCGCGCGAGTCGATGGCTCGGCACGTGGAGGCGATGGTCGGCTTCCAGGACAAGGGCGCCGAGGTCTTCGACTACGGCAACTCGATTCGCGACGAGGCGCGGAAGGGCGGGTACGACCGCGCCTTCGACTTCCCTGGGTTCGTTCCGGCGTACATCCGGCCGCTGTTCTGCGAGGGCAAGGGCCCGTTCCGGTGGGCGGCGCTCTCCGGCGACCCCAAGGACATCGACGCGACCGACCGCGCCGTCATGGACCTGTTCCCCGACAACGACCGGCTGCAGAAGTGGATGCGCGGCGCTCGCGAGAAGATCGCGTTCCAGGGCCTGCCGGCGCGAATCTGCTGGCTGGGGTACGGCGAGCGCGACCGGGCGGGGCTGGCGTTCAACGACCTGGTCGCCTCCGGCGCGGTGACCGCCCCCATCGTCATCGGTCGCGACCACCTCGACTGCGGGTCGGTCGCCAGTCCGTACCGCGAGACCGAGTCGATGCTCGACGGGTCCGACGCGATCGCCGACTGGCCGCTGCTCAACGCGCTGGTCAACACCGCGTCGGGAGCCTCGTGGGTGTCGATCCACCACGGTGGAGGCGTTGGGATCGGCCGGTCGATCCACGCGGGTCAGGTGTCGGTCGCCGACGGCACGCCGCTCGCTGCGCAGAAGCTCGCCCGGGTGCTCACCAACGACCCCGGCATGGGCGTCATCCGGCACGTCGACGCGGGGTACGACCTCGCCGAGCAGGTCGCCGAGGAGCGCGGGGTTCGGGTGCCGATGCGCGAGGAGGCGTGACCGGTCGGTGTCCCCTGACTGATCGGGGTCCCCGCGAAGTATCGGAGCGGAGCGCGGGCCCACGCAACGTTCGGAGCGAAGCGAAGAGCGTTGTGGGGAGAACTTCGTGGGGTGTTAATCGCTGATGTCGGCGACTTGCGCGTCGAAGGTCCGGATGACGTCGTCCCCGCTCACCGTGAGGGCGACGCCGTGAGCGCCACCACCCATCGACACGGTGCGCCCGGCGACGGTGGCGTCGGCGACCACAGGCCAGGTATGCGTCGACCCGAACGGGGTGATCGTGCCGCGTTCGTAGCCGGTCATCTCATTGGCGACAGTGGCGTCAGGCATCGAGAGGCGGTTCGTCCCGAGCAGGGCACGCAGCTTCGGCCAGGAGAACTGGCGGTCGCCGGGGACCAGCACGAACAGGTAGTCGCCGTCGGCCCGGCGGACGACCAGCGACTTGACGATGTCGCCCGGCCGGACGCCGCGAGCGGCGGCGGCCTCCTCGAGGCTGGCCACCGGTCCGTGCCGGGTGACGGTGAAGGGGATCCCGGCGGCCTCGACGGCCTCGAGGGCTCGCTGTTCTCCGGTCCTTTCTTGGGGCACGTCCACGGTCGACAGCCTAGGTTGGTCCCGTGAGCGCCGCCGTGGACGCCCAGCACTCTCGTTCGTCGGTCGGTGCTGCGGCGTTGCGGTCGTTCGACGCGATGTGGGCCGAGCTGGCACCGATCGGCCGGGCCGCCTCCGGTGGGTACCGCCGGTATGCGTGGACGCGCGAGGACCACACGCTGCGGGAGTGGTTCGCCGGGCAGTGCGCCGCTCGGGGACTCGACGTCGTCGAGGACCGAGCCGGCAACCAGTGGGCCTGGTGGGGCGACCCGGACGACGTGCGGGCGGACGGGTCCACCGGCGGAGTGGCGGTCGGCTCGCACCTCGACTCGGTCCCCGACGGGGGTGCCTTCGACGGCCCACTCGGCGTGGTCTCGGCACTCGCCGCGGTCGACGCGCTGCAGGGCGCCGGGCGGCGGCCCCGGGTGCCGCTGGCCGTGGCCCACTTCGGGGATGAGGAGGGCGCGCGGTTCGGGATCGCCTGCGCCGGCTCGCGGATCATCACCGGCCAGCTCGCCGCCGACCGCGCCCTGGCCCTCACCGACGCCGAGGGCGTGACGATGGCCGAGGCTCTGGCTCGAGCCGGTCGTGACCCGGCGGCCGTCGGCCCTGACCCCGAGACGCTGCGTCGGGTGAGCGCCTTCGTCGAGCTGCACGTCGAGCAGGGCCGCGCGCTGGCCGACCCCGACGCATACGACCAGAGCCGGTCCGCCGTCGGCGTCGGCAGTGACATTTGGCCACACGGCCGGTGGCGGCTCGACATCCCGGGTACCGCGAACCACGCGGGCACGACCGCCCTGGCCGACCGTGACGACGCCATGCTCAAGCAGGCCGCCCTCGTCCTCGCCGCGCGAGCGGCCGCCACCCGACACGGCTGTGTCGCCACGGTCGGCAAGATCCGCGTGGAACCCAATGGTGTCAACGCGATTGCCAGCCGCGTGACCGCCTGGCTGGACGCTCGCGGCGCCGACGAGGCAGCGGTTCGACGGGTCGTCGCCGACCTCGGGGGAGCCGCCGCACCACACCGAGCGACGCTGACCGAGGAGTCGTGGACGCCGACGACCCGGTTCGACAAGCCGCTGGTCCAGCGGCTGGCCGCCACGTTGGACGCTCCGGTCCTGGGCACCGGGGCGGGCCACGACGCGGGAATCCTGGCGACGCATGGCATACCGGCGGCCATGCTTTTCGTCCGCAACCCCTCCGGGGTGTCGCACTCACCGGAGGAGTACGCCGAGACCGCGGACTGTCACGCCGGCGTCGCTGCGCTCGCCACCGTCCTCGCCGACCTCACCGAGGCGGCGCCGTGACGACGTACTGGGCTGAGCACGCCTGGCTGCCAACCGGTCCCACCTCGTCGGTGCGCCTGCCGGTCAACGACGGCCGGTTCGGCCGGATCCATCAGCACGCGCACGCGCATCACGACGACGTCCGACTGCCCGGGGTCGTCCTGCCCGGGTTCGCGAACACGCACAGTCACGCGTTCCACCGGGCCCTGCGCGGACGGACGCACGGGGGGAGCGGCAACTTCTGGACGTGGCGCGAGCAGATGTATGCGGTCACGCGCCGGCTCAACCCGGATTCCTACTTCGCGCTGGCCCGGGCGACGTTCGCCGAGATGGTCCTGGCCGGGGTGACGGTGGTCGGGGAGTTCCACTACGTCCACCACGACGCGAACGGCCGCCGGTACCACGACCCGAACGTGATGGGGGCCGCGCTGCTCGCCGCGGCGGCCGAGGCCGGCGTCCGGATCACCCTGCTCGACACGTGCTACCTCACGGGTGGGCTCACCGGCGAGGGTCACACCGCGCTGGACGACAACCAGCAGCGGTTCAGCGATGGCTCGGTGGGGGGCTGGCTGGACCGGATGGCCGCGCGGTCGACGCCCGACCCGCGGATGGCTCGGGTCGGCGCGGCGGTGCATTCGGTCCGGGCCGTCCCGAAGGCGTCGCTGGAGGAGGTGGGCGCCTGGGTCGAGGGCCAGCCGCTGCACATCCACCTGTCCGAGCAGCCGGCCGAGAACATCGCCTGCGAGATGTACTACGGCTGCTCGCCGACCCAGCTGCTGGCCGAAACCGGCGTGCTGCGGCCGGACGTCACGGCCGTCCACGCGACGCACCTCGACGCTGAGGACGTCAAGCTGCTCGGTGAAGCCGACGCCCAGGCGTCGTTCTGCCCGACCACCGAGCGGGACCTCGCCGACGGGATCGGCCCGGCGCGGGACCTCGCCGACGCCGGGGTGAGCCTCAGCCTCGGCTCCGACCAGAACGCGGTGATCGACCCGTTCGAGGAGGCCCGCGGACTGGAGATGAACGAGCGCCTCTCGACCAACGAGCGCGGCCGGTTCCGGCCCGACGAGCTGGTCCGGATCTCATCGGCGAACGGGTACCGCAGCCTGGGATGGTTCGGGGGTGGCGTCATCGCGGAGGGGGCGCTCGCCGACTTCGTGGTCGTCCGGGACGACACGATTCGCACCGTCGGGAGTCGAGCGGGACAAATTGTCTACACCGCCAGTGCAGCGGATGTCGCGACAGTTGTCGTCGGCGGCCAGGTCGTCGTCGACCGGGGCGAGCACCAGCGGCTCGGCTCGGTGGCGCCGCTCTTCCGCGACGCGTTCGACGCGCTGCGAGTGGAGCGGTGACCGCCACTCTCGTCACCGGCATCGGCGAGCTGTCGACGATGTCCGAGCTCGGCACCCTCACTGACGCCGCGCTGGTGCTGGGGGCGGACGACGAGGTGCTGTGGGTCGGCGCTGCCGCATCCGCGCCAGCGGCCGACCAACAGATCGACGTCCAGGGCCGCGCGGTGATCCCCGCGTTCGTCGACAGCCACACCCACCTCGTCTTCGCCGGGGACCGCAGTGCCGAGTTCGCCGCGCGGATGAGCGGCGAGGCATACGACGGCGGGGGGATCGCGAGCACGGTGGCCGCGACGCGAGAGGCGTCCGACGAGTCGCTGCGTTCGCTGCTGAAGGCCCGGTTCGACGAGATGCGGGCGCAGGGGACTGGCGTGGTCGAGGTGAAGTCGGGCTACGGCCTCGACGTGGCCACCGAGACCCGGCTGCTCCGCCTGGCCCGCGAGGTGACCGACGAGGTGACCTTCCTCGGCGGCCACGTCGTGCCCCCGGAGTACCGGTCGCGGCGGGACGAGTACGTCGGATTGGTAACCGGTCCGATGCTCACCGAGGCCGCCGCATACGCGCGATGGGTGGACGTCTTCTGCGAGCCGCACAGCCCGTACGCGTTCACCGAGGACGAGGCGCGCACGATCCTGTTGGCGGGACAGGCCGCGGGGCTGGGGCTGCGGGTGCACGGGAACCAGCTCGGGCCGGGACCTGGGGTGCGACTGGCCGTCGAGCTGGGCGCGGCGAGCGTGGACCACTGCACGTACCTCATCGCTGACGACGTCAAGGCCCTTGCCGGCGGGACAACGGTCGCCACGCTGCTGCCGGGAGTGGAGTTCTCGACGCGGCACCCGTACCCGGACGCGCGGGCGCTGCTCGACGCCGGCGTCACCGTCGCACTGGCGACCGACTGCAACCCGGGGACCTGCTACACGTCGTCGATGCCCTTCGTCATCGCGCTGGCGGTTCGGGAGCTGCACCTCACGCCGGACGAGGCGCTCTGGGCGGCCACGCGCGGTGCGGCGGCATCGCTGGCTCGGGACGACATCGGCAGGATCGCCGCGGGTGCGCGAGGTGGGGTGACGGTCCTCGATGCACCGTCGCACCGCCATCTTGCGTATCGTGCAGGCGTGCCGATCGCCCGCCGCCTGACGACCGCCACCTGATGGCTGTCACGTCCCACTCACTCGGCATCGTCCGCTCCGGCGACCGGGCGCCCACCCCGTGGAAGAACGGGCAGGGGGCCACTCGGGAGATCGCGCGGCGGCTGCTGGGGATCCGCGGGCCGCACTTCGTCTGGCGGCTGAGCGTCTCGGATATCGAGAAGGACGCGGACTTCGGTGAGTTCGCCGGGGTGCAGCGGTCGGCGACGCTGGTCCACGGCGAGGGTGTTGATCTGAACGTGGCCGGGACGGTTCACACGCTGCGGCCCTTCGAGTCGGTGACCTTCGACGGGGGCCTCGAGGCGCATGCGCGGCTTACCAACGGTCCGGTCAGCATCCTCAACGTGTTCACGGTGACGAACCGGATGGGCGCGGCGGTTCGCGTCGCCGACCTGTCCGACGGGCGGCCGCTCAGCATCGCCGGAGCGACGGTGCTGGTTCTCCTCAACGGGACGGCGTCGGTGTATGCGGCGGACGGCGCCAGCGCGAACCTCGCCCCGCTTGACGCCTTGGTTCCGCGGCCCCGGGTTCGGTTGGTCGCGGGGACCGGGATGGCGGCGGTGGTTCGGATGGAGAACTATCGCGCCTGGCGCGCCTTCTCCTGGTAGCCGCTCAGGCCAGCTTCGGTGGGCCGGCCTCGATCCGGCGGCGGTGCCGCTCGACCGCGTCGTCGCCCATCGACCAGTCCGACTCCACCCAGAACGTCGCCCCCGCCTCGGCCCACCGGGCGACCTCGTCGTTCCCCGCGGAACCTGGCTCGCTCACGCCCTCGGCCACGATGTCGTACCCGTCCCACGCGAGCCCCAGTCCCGATCGGATCTCCTTGACCTCAGCCGCTGCCGGCGCGAGGTCCTCTGGCGTGTACGGGCTCTCCGGGCCGTCGCCGACCTTCGTCGCCAGGAGGCCGTCCCACCGCGCCGCTCGTTCCATCGACCGACGCGCGGGATAGGCGCCGACGACCCAGACCGGGACCCGCGGCTGCTGGACCGGCGCCGGCGGCGGGAAGAACGAGGTCGGCGTGACCGAGTAGTGAGTCCCGTCGAACGAGAACGGTTGTCCCCGCATCAGGCCGTCGTAGATCGCCAGCCCCTCGTCGAGCTTCTCCGCGCGAACCCGCCGTCCCTCGTCCCGCTCGAAGGCCAGCCAGCCCTCATGCAGCGCGCCGAGGCCGACCGCGAGCTGGACCCGTCCGCCGGACAGCGCATCCAAGGTCGCCACGCGTCCGGCCAGGTCCCACGGCCGGATCCGTGGCAGCGGCGTCAGCATGGTGCCCAACCGGATCCGCGACGTCCGCATCGCCGCCGCCGTGAGGGTGACCCACGCGTCCTGCCCCCAGACCGCCTCCCAGGTGAAGATGGTGTCCCACCCCGCCTCCTCGGCGGCGACCGCGAGCTCGGCGAACTGCTGCGGCGTCGCGAGGCTGATGACCACTCCGGCGCGGAACGTCGTCATCCGCCCGAGCGTAGGTCAGAAGCCCAAGCGGGCGCGGTGGCCGCGCAACCAGTCGGCGTACCGCGGAAGACCACCGCTCACACTGAGGGCCTCGGCGTGGTCGGCGAGCTCCGATGCGGTGGTTCGGTTCCCGAGGATCGCCTCGGCGAGGGCCAGGTAGCCGTCGACGGGGCCGACGACCACCGAGATCCCCGACACGCCGACGATGCCCTGAGACGGGCGTAATGCGCGCGCGGCCCGGTCGGCGAGCTGGTGGTCGTGGAGGGCGCCGGCCGCCTCGGCCATGGCGCACCAGTTCAGCATCGTCGACCAGTTGGGAGTGTGCTCCTGATCAGGGTGGTCGGCGAGGTACGACCTCAGCGCGTCGAGCCGGCCGGTGCGAGCCAGGAGGAACACCGGGGACGACCACGAGACGTCCCAGTCGGCGCCCGCGGCGAGGATCGAGTCGACGACGGCATCGAGCCCCTCTGGCCGCCAGACACCGCGCATGATGACGCCGGCGTAGGCGTGCAGCCGCGCCGCCGGCAGGACAACCTGGTCGCCCAGCCGGCGCAGCTCGGCGATCTCGTGCTCGATCTCGGCCTCGTCGTCGCCCATGGCCGTCAGCGAGACGCGCACGAAGGTCAGCGCAAACCGGACGTAGGGAAGCCGGCGCCGGTGCGCGAGGCTGCTGGGCCACGCCCCCGCGACTACGCCGGGTTCGTCGCGGACCGCGCCGTGACGTGGCGGGCGCTCAGTCGTTGACCGAGTCCGCTTGCGGCAGGTGTCCGGTGGACTTCCGGTAGTACTCCGCGGCCTTGCGCTCCGCGACGACCCGAGCC
>DASTNV010000045.1:0-4015 GCA_035762725.1 Lapillicoccus sp.
GCCGAAGTTGCGGACTTCACGGGACGCCTGGCCGGCTCCACGCAGCTCGACCGGGACATCGGTCGCCCGGAGGTGTTGGAACCGCGGCACCGGGCCGACCGGCGTCGACGGGACGACGGCAACGGCCAGCGCGACCCGGCACGGCTCGGTGGTCTCGAGGACGAGATCGCTGTCGCGCGGAACGTACGCAACGTCGGCCGCACCGGCGAACACCGACGATCGACCGGCCAGCCGGACGGCGGACACCGCGCCGGTCGACTCAGTGCAGCGCACCTCGACCGACCCTGCCAGCGGGACCACCATCAGCTCGCGCGAGCCGGTGGACAGCCCGCGTTCCTCGCCCGGAAGGAGCGAACCGGCATACAGGCCGGTGTATCGCCAGCCGTCGACCGACTCGTCGACGACGACCTGCCAATCCTCGCGGTCCGCGCTGCCGTACGGCAGAACCCACCGGCTCATCGACGGGCTCCGTGAACCAGCTCGGCAGCCACGCCCACCGCAGCGCCGACGTCCCCGTCGGGTGGGTACAGGAGCGCACGACCGACGACCAGGCCCCGCACGGCCGGCAGATCCAGCGCCCGGCCCCACGCGGCGTAGGTGTCGTGCGGGTCGCCCTGCGGATCGCCTCCCAGCAGCAGCGTCGGCAGGGTCGTCGAGTCCATGACGCGCGGCAGGTCGTCGACGACGGGGAGCTTGAGCCAGGTGTAGGCGCTCGACCCGCCGAGGCCCGAGGCGACGGCGATCGACCGGATCGTCGACTCGGGGTCGAGGAGGTTCACCACGCGGCCGTCGCGGCGCACCGAGAGGAACGGCTCGATCATCGCCATCAACCCGAGCCCGGACAGCTCGGTGACGGCCTCGGCCGTGGCCTCCAGGGTGGCTACCGTTCCGGCGTCGTCGAGGCCGATCCGCGTGAGGATCTTGCCGCCCTCCAGGCCCTGCGCGGCGATGTCGGCGGCACGGTAGGCGGTGAACCGGTCGTCGAGCTCGAACGATGCCCCTTGCAGCCCACCGCGGTTCATCGAGCCGACGACGACCTTGTCGTTCAGGGCGCCCATGAGGAGGAGGTCGTCGAGGATGTCGGGGGTGCCGAGCACCCCGTCGACCCCGGGGTTGGCCAGGGCGACGGCAAGGCGCTCGAGCAGCTCGGGCCTCCCGGCCATCGCCATCGCGTCGCCGCGAACTCCCAGGGCGTTGCGCGCGGGGTGGTCAGCGGCCACGACAAGCAGCCGACCGTCGTCGCCGGCCACCGGCCGCCGATGCCTCGCCGCCCACATCTCCCCGATGCGGTGGGGCTCGCGCACCCGGACCTCGGTCAGCTCGGCGACGGGCACGGACGGCCGGGTCTCGACGGTCACCGCTGCCCCACGGTTCGAGTGGCCAGGGCGTCCTCGACCTCGAACTCGGTGGGCATCGCCGTCGAGCACTCCAGTCGCGACGCGACGATGGCGCCCGCCACGTTGGCGAACTCCAGGGTCCGGCGCAGCGGCCAGTCGTTCAGCAGCCCGTGGACCAGCGCACCGCCGAACGCGTCGCCCGCGCCCAGGCCGTTGACGACCTCGACCGGGAAGGTCGGCACCTCGACGCGCTCGTCGCGGGTGGCGGCGAGCACACCCTTGGGCCCCTGCTTGACGATCGCCAGCTCGAGGCCGCGGCCGAGGAGGGCGTCGGCGGCGCGGTTCGGGTCGGTCTCGTCGACGGCGACCTCGCACTCTTCGCTGTTGCCGACGGCGATGGTCACGTGCTCGAGAGCGCGGGTGACCTGCGCGCGACCCTCGGACGCGTCGGTCCAGAACATCGGCCGCCAGTCGAGGTCGAGGACGGTGTGCGTGCGGCGACCACGGGCCTCCCACGCGGCGAAGTGCGCTGCTCGGCTGGGCTCTTGGGAGAGGCCGGTCACCGTGGACCAGTAGATCGCCGCGTCCTGGATGGCTTGCAGCGGAAGAGTTTCCGGCTGGATCAGCAGGTCGGGGGCGATGGGGTACCGGTAGAAGTAGAGCGGGAAGCTGTCCGGCGGGAAGATCTCGCAGAACGTCACCGGGGTCGGCGGCCCGTCGACGGGCTCGACGAAGGCGTCGTCGACACCGAGCTCGCGCAGCTGGCGCTTGACGTAGGTGCCGAACGGGTCCCGGCCGGTGCGGGTGACGATCGCCGTGGCGCGTCCGTACCGGGCGGCGGCGACGGCGACGTTGGTGGCGCTCCCGCCGAGGAACTTCTCGAAGGTGCGGACATCCTCGAGCCCGACTCCGTGGTCGAGCGGGTAGATGTCGACGCCGGTGCGACCGATGGTGATCAGCTCGTAGCGGCCGGTCAGGTCAGTCATGTGGAAGGGATCTCGTCGAGGCGGACGACCCGGCCCTCGTGCCGCGACAGCTCGGCGGCCTCGGCGATCCGGAAGGCCTGGAGGGCGTCGTTCACGGTGCACGGCGACGGGCGGATGCCGCGGGCCACGTCGGCGAAGGCGGTCAGCTCCGCCCGGTATGAGGGGAGGAACCTCTCCATGAAGGACCAGTGCCGTGGTCCGCTGGTGAGGTCGCCGCCGGCCTCGGCCGAGGTCACCGCGAGCGACTGGTCGTAGCCGACCCCGACGGTCCCGTCACTGCCGTGGACCTCCATCCGGACGTCGTGGCCGCCGCCGTTGTAGCGGGTGGCCGTCACGGTGGCCAGGGTGTCGTCGTCGAGGGTGAGGATGGCCGCGGCCGAGTCGACGTCGCCGGCCTCGGTGAAGAAGTCGGCTCCCTTGTTGGCACCGGTGGCGAAGACCTGGCGCACCTCCTGGCCGGTGACGAACCGGATGATGTCGAAGTCGTGGATCGAGCAGTCGCGGAACAGCCCGCCACTGGTCGGGATGTAGGCGGCATGCGGCGGGGCCTGGTCGTAGGTGGTGGCCAGCACGGTGTGAACGAACCCGAGCTCGCCGTCGGCCACCGCCTGACGGGCTCGCTGGTAGCCCACGTCGAAGCGGCGCTGGAAGCCCACGTGCACGGGGACGTCGGACGCCTCGGCGAGCTTGGCCAGGTTGATGGTCTCGTCGAGCGTCGCGGCCACCGGCTTCTCACAGAAGGTGGGCACCCCGGCCTCGACGCCCTGGCGGAGCAGGGGAGCGTGGCCCGGCGTCGCGGTGGCGACAACGAACCCGTCGACCCCGGACGCGAGGAGCTCGGCCGGCGAGGCCGCATACCCGACGCCCAGCCGCTCGGCGACAGCCCGGGCCGCGTCGGCGTCGAGGTCTGTGACTACGAGGTCGTCGACGAAGTCCAGCTTCGTCAGCGTCTCGGCATGGAAGGCGCCGATCCGTCCGACACCGGCGAGCCCGATCCGCATACCCAACTCCCTCGTGTCGACGACCGATCTCGATCGTTCTGCCCTGACCAGCAAAAGTCAACCAAATGTTAGGACATTATGAATCACGACGGATCTTCCCCGGTACTCGGCGCCCGTTGCGGTGCCGCGCCGACAATGGCGGGGTGACCGGGATACCCGGGGTGCTGGCCCGGATGGACGCGCTGCTCGACGCCATGCCGGCCGACCTCACGACGCAGCAGACCTTCCTCGCGACGTACCGGCGGACGACGATCGCCGTGGGCGAGCAGGTCGAGCAGGGCCGGTTCGAGGACCCGGACTGGGTGGACCGGTGGGACGTCGCGTTCGCCGACCTCTACGTCAGTGCGCTGGAGACGCGAGTGGCCGGCGGGGAGCCGTCGCGGCCGTGGCGGGTCGCCTTCGGGGCGCCGGCCGACCTGCCGCCGCTGCGCATCCTGCTGCTGGGGATCAACGCCCACATCAACTACGACCTGCCGCAGTCACTCATCGCGGTGATCAGTCCCGAGGACTTCGACAACGCGGCGCTGCTGGCGCGTCGGCAACGCGACCACGAGCGGATCGACGCGATCCTCTCCGGGCGGGTCTCGGCCGAGGATGCCGAGCTCTCGGCCGTGTCGAGCCGGACTCTCCTCGACCGGGTGCTCCAGCCGCTGAACCAGGCCGGCTCGAAGCGGTTCCTCCGCGAGGCGCG
>DASTNV010000046.1:0-8699 GCA_035762725.1 Lapillicoccus sp.
CCGAGGACGTGACCGTCGAGTTCCGGCAGGGTCGTCCGGTCGCGATCAACGGCACCGGGCTCACCACGGCGGCCGAGGTCATCCGGGAGGCCAACGCGATCGGCGGCCGGCACGGACTCGGCATGTCCGACCAGATCGAGAACCGGATCATCGAGGCCAAGAGCCGCGGCATCTACGAGGCACCCGGCATGGCCCTGCTCTTCGCCGCATACGAGCGCCTGGTCAACGCGATCCACAACGAGGACACCATCGCGACGTACCACCAGGAGGGGCGCCGACTCGGCCGGCTGCTCTACGAGGGCCGCTGGCTGGACCCTCAGAGCCTGATGCTCCGCGAGTCATTGCAGCGCTGGGTGGCCAGCGCCATCACCGGCGAGGTGACCCTCCGGCTGCGCCGCGGCGACGACTACACCATCGTCGACACCCGCGGCCCGAACCTCTCGTACCACCCCGAGAAGCTCTCCATGGAGCGCACCGAGGACGCCGCCTTCGGCCCCGTCGACCGGATCGGGCAGCTGACCATGCGCAACCTCGACATCGCCGACACCCGCTCCAAGCTCGAGCTGTATGCGTCGCAGGGCCAGCTCGCGGGCGGCCACACCGCTGCCCTCATCGGGGAGCTCGAGGCCGGCGGGGCGTCGGCGATCGCGGCCGGCACCGACCCCGAGGACTCCGATGTCGTCGGGGTCGACGAGGCCCAGGAGCGCTCGATGTTCGACGCCGGGACCGACTGAGTCACCCCACGAAGTCCTCCCCACAACGCTCTTCGCTTCGCTCCGAACGTTGTGTGGGCCCGCGCTTCGCTCCGGTACTTCGCGGGGACCCCGACTCGGCCGCTCACACACCGGGTTGGACGCTTGCACCCAGGCGTCAGCGTCCGTAACTTATTGACTCCCGATTATCTCAGCGTGGAGGAATCATGCAGCCGACCCGTCGCACCGTCCTCGGTGGAGCCGCCGCCGCTCTCACCCTCGCCTGGGCCGCTCCCAGCGCCACCGCCGCCGGCTCGCCCGCCGCGTGCGTCCTTGACCCGCACGCCGACAAGACCGACCTGCGCGGCGTCTGGATCGCGTCGGTGACCAACATCGACTGGCCCAGCCGCCCGGGGCTCACGCCGGACCAGCAGAAGGCCGAACTGGTCGCCTACTACGACCTCGCGGTGGCGAACCGCTACAACGCCGTCGTCGTGCAGATCCGCCCGACGGCCGACGCGTTCTGGCCGTCGCCGCTGGAGCCGTGGTCGAAGTACCTCACCGGCACGCAGGGCGGCAACCCCGGCTACGACCCGCTGGCCTTCGCCGTGGCCGAGGCGCACGCCCGCAACCTCGAGTTCCACGCCTGGTTCAACCCGTACCGGATCACCATGAACCTCACCACGGACATCGCGGGGCTCTCCCCCACTCACCCGGCCAACGTGCATCCCGAGTGGACGATCCGCTACGGCGGCAAGCTCTACTACAACCCCGGAATCCCTGAGGCACGGGAGTTCTGCCAGGCCGCGATCATGGACGCGGTCACCAAGTACGACATCGACGCGGTCCATTTCGACGACTACTTCTACCCGTATCCCGTTGGCACCGAGGTCTTCCACGACGAGGCGCAGTACGCCGCCTACGGCGGTGGCAAGTCGCTCGCCGACTGGCGGCGCGACAACATCAACGCGCTGATCACCGGTCTCGGCGGGCAGATCAAGGCGGCCAAGCCGTGGGTGAAGTTCGGCGTCTCGCCGTTCGGCGTGTGGATGAACAAGGTCAACGACTCGCGCGGCTCGGAAACCCAGGCCGGCGTGCAGACCTACACCGACCTGTATGCGGACACCCGCCGCTGGGTGCAGGAGGAGTGGATCGACTACATCTGCCCGCAGGTCTACTGGGCGGAGAGCCTGGCCGTCGCCGACTACAACGTCATCGTCGACTGGTGGAGCGACGTCGTCGCGGGGCGCAACGTGCACCTCTACATCGGCCAGGCGACCTACAAGATCGGCGCGTCCACGCAGTCGCCGGAGTGGAACAACCTGCCCGAGGAGATGAGCAACCACCTGCTCTACAACTCCAACCGCCCTGAGGTCGACGGCAACATCTATTTCAGCGCCAAGGACGTTCGCGCGAACCGCCTCAACGGCATGGGCATCGTCCACGCCAACTGGTACCAGCACCCGGCGCTCGTGCCGCCGATGCCGTGGCTCGACTCGACGCCGCCGAAGAAGGCGCCCAAGGACCTCTCGGCGTCGCGGACGTCATCCGGTACGACGTTGAGCTGGCGCGCGGGCGACGGCGACACGGTGTCCTACGCCGTCTATCGGATCCCGGTGACGGACGAGCGGGTCAAGACCGGCGACTGCCTGATGGCCGACGGGACGCACCTGGTCGCCACGCTGCGCGCCGGCTCGGGCTACGTCACGTGGACCGACTCGGCGGCCGGCGGCCAGCGGTACACCTACGTGATCACCGGCGTCGACCGGCTGTGGAACGAGTCGATACCCCAGCAGGTCACCCCCGCGTAGCGACCAGATCCCCCGCTCCCAACCGCCGAGAGGCCAGCTTCTGTCGTCATTCCACGAGTTTGACGACGGAAGTTGGCCTCTCGGCATGACGAGACGTGCTGCACGACGCTTTGTGGAGCCCGCACAAATAGGCTGGTCCCGTGACGGTCAGCCGGGCGACCCGCGATCGCGTCGTGCAGCACGCCGGCGCACTTTCCACGGCGGCCGTGCGTCAGCTGGAGGTCGACCTCGAGTGGTACCGCTCGCTCTCCGCCGCGGACCGCTCGTGGATCGGCCTGGTCGCCCAGGCCGGCGTCGCCGCTTTCGTCGGGTGGCTCCGCGACACGGGTGGCCGGGGGCAAGGACCGGACCAGCAGGTCACCGCGGAGATCTTCGGCTCGGCCCCGCGTGAGCTCACCTGGTCGGTCAGCCTCGGCCAGACCCTCGACATCGTGCGGTCGGTCGTCGACGTCGTCGAGGCGGAGGTGCTCAAGCTCGCCTCCCCCGGGGACGAGGCGGCCCTGCGCGAGGCGGTGCTGCGGTACTCCCGCGAGGTCGCCTTCTCCGCCGCCGAGGTGTATGCCGGTGCCGCCGAGGCCCGTGGTGCCTGGGACGCCCGGCTCGAAGCGCTCGTCGTCGACGCGGTGGTCCGCGCCGAGGCGGACGACTCGATGCAGTCGCGGGCGACCGCGCTGGGCTGGGGCTCGGTGGCGTCCGTCACCGTCGTCGCCGGTTCGACTCCGCCCGGCTCCACCGCCGCCGCCGTCGACGCCATGCGCCGGGCGGTCACCCGGCTGGGAGCGACCGCCCTGGCTGCCGTCCAACGTCGACGGCTGGTCGTGGTCCTCGGCGGGACCAGCGAGGCGCTCAAGGTCGTCACGGCGATCGCCGACCTCTTCGGGGACGGCCCGATCGTGCTCGGCCCCACGGTGCCGCACCTCTTCGCCGCCGGTCGCTCGGCCCGTGCGGCGCTGAGCGGGCTGGCCGCCGCACCGGCATGGCCGAGCGCCCCGCGGCCGGTTCTGTCCGACGAGCTGCTCCCCGAGCGCGTGCTCAACGGTGACACCGCCGCCACCCGCGTCCTCGTCGACCGCGTCCACCATCCGCTCGAGGCGCACCCGGCACTGCTGACCACGGCGACGACCTACCTCGAGACCGGGTGTTCTCTGGAGGCCACCGCCCGGACCTTGTTCGTCCATCCCAACACCGTCCGGTACCGCCTCGGCCGGATCGCCGAGGTCACGGGGTACGACCTGGGCCATCCCAGGGAGGCGCATACCGTCGCCATCGCCCTCGCCGTTGGGCGGCTGACCGAACCGCCACCGGTCGAGTGGCGAGCAGGGGCGCCGACCCGGACCCGGCGCATACCACCCGAACCCGCCTGAGCCCCTTTGGAGGAAACCTCCAAATCAGGTTCGGATTATTCGTCGGGTTCGCCGACGCCGCCGCCTCGGAAGACCCGTAAGGCTTGAAGCCGTGATCGCTCTCGTCTGCCCTGGTCAGGGCTCCCAGACCCCGGGATTCCTGACCCCCTGGCTCGAGCTGCCCGGCCTGCGCGAGCGGGCCGAGTCGCTCTCCGACGCGACCGGCGTCGATCTCGTCACCCACGGGACGACGTCCGACGCGGACACCATCCGCGACACGGCGGTCGCCCAGCCGCTCATCGTCGGCGCCGGGCTGCTCGCCCTCGACGCGCTGTATGCCGGTGCCCCCGACGCCCTGCCCCCGTCGGTCGGCGTCGTGGCCGGGCATTCGGTCGGCGAGATCACGGCCGCCGCGGCGACAGGTGTCCTCACGGCGCCCGACGCGCTCCGGCTGGTGAGCCTCCGCGGTCGGGCGATGGCCGAGGCCAGTGCGATCACCCCGACCGGCATGTCCGCGGTCCTCGGCGGCGACCCTTCCGAGGTCGCGGCGGTCCTCGACCGTGACGGGCTCACCCCGGCCAACATGAACGGTGCGGGCCAGGTCGTGGCTGCGGGCACCCTCGACCAGCTGGCGGCGCTGGCCGCTGACCCGCCGGCCAAGGCCCGGGTCATCCCGCTCCAGGTCGCCGGCGCCTTCCACACCGTCCACATGGCGCCGGCCGCCGACGTCCTCGCCGCCGAGTGGACCGACCACGACGTGAGCGACCCGGGCGTGACGCTCCTCTCCAACACCGACGGCACCGCCGTTGCCGACGGGGCGGAGTTCCTGCGCCGCCTGATCACCCAGGTGCGCAACCCGGTCCGCTGGGACCTGTGCATGGAGACGATGACCTCGCTCGGCGTGACCGGGATCGTCGAGCTCGCGCCGGCCGGCACGCTCGTCGGCCTGGCCAAGCGCGCCATGAAGGGCGTTCCCGGTGTCGCCCTCAAGACCCCCGACGACCTCGACGCGGCCCGCGACCTGCTCGGCGCGACCGCCGCAACCGGCTCCTGACTGGAGGGCGTGACATGACGACCACCCCTAACACCGCACCCACCCCGAAGGGCACCGGCACGCTCGTCGCCGGCGACGGAGCCCGGCACGCCCGCATCTGGGGCGTCGGCGGGTACCGCCCCGAAAGGGTCGTGCCCAACTCCGAGATCGTCGACCGGATCAACTCCTCCGACGAGTGGATCCGCGAGCGCTCCGGCATCGTGAGCCGGCGTTACGCGGCTCCGGACGAGAGCGTCGTCGACATGGCCGAGGCGGCTGCCCGCCAGGCGCTCGCGGCGTCCGGTATCGACGCCTCCCAGGTCGGCGCGATCATGATCTCGACGGTTACCCACCCGTACCAGACGCCCGCGGCGGCACCGATCCTCGCCAACCGGCTCGGGGCGACCTGCGCGGCGTTCGACATTTCCGCTGCGTGCGCGGGCTACTGCTACGGCATCTCCTTGGCCAACGACATGGTCCGTGGCGGGTCGGCCGAGTACGTCCTCGTCGTCGGTGTCGAGAAGCTCTCGGACTTCACCGACTGGGACGACCGCGGCACCGCGTTCATCTTCGGTGACGGCGCGGGCGCGGCGATCGTCGGACCCTCTGACACGCCGGGCATCGGCCCCACGATCTGGGGTTCCGAGGGCGCGCAGTGGCAGACCATCAGCCAGAAGGACCCGTGGACCGACTACCGGCGTCCCGAGGTCGGCGAGGGCCCCTACGACAAGACGGTCAACCAGCGCGATTGGCCGGCCATCGGCATGGCGGGGCAGTCGGTGTTCCGGTGGGCCGTGTGGGGCATGGCGCCGGTCGCCCAGCAGGCGATCGACAAGGCCGGCATCACCATCGACGACCTCGACGCGTTCATCCCGCACCAGGCGAACATGCGGATCATCGACGCGATGATCAAGCAGCTCAAGCTGCCGCCGGACATCCCGGTGGCCCGCGACATCGCCGAAACCGCGAACACGTCCGCCGCCTCCATCCCCCTCGCCACCGAGCGGATGCTGCGGGAGAAGGAGATCCCGAGCGGCGGCCTGGCCCTGCAGATCGGGTTCGGCGCCGGACTCGTGTATGCGGCGCAGGTCGTCGTCATCCCCTAGGTTCAATCCGAAGCGCAACCCCACACAAAGGAGCGACACCCCATGGCGCAGAGCGAAGCGGAGATCCTCGAGGGTCTGGCCGAGATCGTCAACGAGGAGACCGGCATCGAGACCGACCAGGTCGAGCCGGACAAGTCGTTCACCGACGATCTCGACATCGACTCGCTGTCGATGATGACCATCGTCGTCAACGCCGAGGAGAAGTTCGGCGTGAAGATCCCTGACGACGAGGTCAAGAACCTCAAGACGGTCAACGACGCGGTGAGCTACATCGCGAAGGCGCAGGGCTGAGCGGGTCGCGACCCCTCGCATACCCCAGCGGTATGCGGCTCTCCGGCCTGATGACTCGCCGGTAGCCCTCCAGGCGGGGTAGAACGGTAGTTCGCCGTTCTACCCCGCTTTGCTGCCCAAGGAGTTCCTCATGCCGTCCTCACGTGACCAGCGGATCGTCGTCACCGGTCTCGGAGCCACGACCCCCCTCGGCGGGACCATCACCGAGACGTGGGAGGGCATCCTCGCCGGCCGCAGCGGCGCCCGTCCGCTGGAGCAGGACTGGGTGACCAAATACGAGCTGCCGGTGACCTTCGCGGCGCAGATCGCCGTGCCGCCATCGGAGGTGCTCGCGCGCCACGAGATCAAGCGGCAGGATCCGTCATCGCAGTACGCGCTCATCGCCTCGCGGGCCGCTTGGGAGGACGCGGGCAAGCCGGAGGTCGAACCGGAGCGACTCGGTGTCGTCATGGGTTCGGGCATCGGCGGCGTCTGGACACTGCTGGACCAGTGGGACGTCTTGCGGGAGAAGGGGCCGCGCCGCGTCTACCCGCTCGCCGTCCCCATGCTCATGCCGAACGGTCCGGTCGCCGCAGTCTCCCTCGACCTCGGAGCCCGGGCCGGCGCGCATACCCCCGTCAGCGCCTGTGCGTCTGGTGCCGAGGGCATGGCCTACGCCGCGGAGATGATCCGGTCCGGCCGGGCCGACGTCGTGGTCGCCGGCGGGACGGAGGCCGCCATCCATCCCCTGCCGATTTCCGGGTTCGCGGCGATGCAGGCGCTGTCGACCCGCAACGACGACCCGGAGAAGGCGTCCCGCCCGTACGACACGGCCCGCGACGGCTTCGTCCTCGGCGAGGGTGCCGCGGTGATCGTCCTCGAGACCGAGGAGCACGCGAAGGCTCGCGGCGCGAAGATCTACGCAGTCCTCGCGGGCATCGGCATGTCGGCGGACGCCCACCACATCACGGCGCCCGAGCCGAACGGCGCCGGGGCGTCGCGGGCGATGAAGCAGGCCGTCGAGTCGGCCGGCCTCTCCCTGGGCGACATCTCCCACATCAACGCGCACGCGACCTCGACGCCGGTCGGCGACGGGGCCGAGGCCAACGCCATCGTCAGGGCCTTCGGCGAGGAGATCGCCGGCAGCATCCCGGTGTCTGGCACCAAGTCGATGACCGGCCACCTGCTCGGGGCGGCGGGTGCGGTGGAGGCGCTGTTCACGATCCTCGCGGTCCACGACCGCGTCGCGCCGGCCACGATCAACATCGACGAGCTCGACCCGGCGATCCCGCTGGACGTAGTGCGCGGTGAGCACCGCAAGCTGTCCGAGGGCGACGTTGCCGCGATGGACAACTCGTTCGGCTTCGGCGGCCACAACGTGGCGTTGGTGTTCACCAACGCCTGAGGGAACGGTTCGCGCCGGTTACGGGTCGTGAGGAGTATGCGTGTCGCACTGGTCGGTCTGGCGGTCGCGGCCTTCGCCCTGGCCGGTTGTGGCGGTTCCTCGTCGCCCGGCACATCCCCGACGACGGGACCGACGCCGACCGTGACGATCTCGCCGACGAGCGGCTCCGACCCGAGCGACCCGGTCCTGCCACCGACCCTAACGACCGGGCCGACGATGACGATCACCGGTACGCCGCAGCGCGGCGTCGAGGCCGGTTGCCTGCTGCTGGATCAGTACCTGCTCATCGGGGGCGACCGCACCCTGCTCGACTCCGGTGTGGCGGTCCAGGTCACCGGGCACGTCGACCGCACGGTGATGACCTTCTGTCAGCAGGGGACGCCGTTCGTCGTCGAGTCGGCGACCAAGGCCGGCTGAGTCAGCCGACCTTGTGCAGCCACCGGACCGGCGCGCCGTCACCGGCGTAGCGGAACGGTTCGAGCTCCCGGTCCCAGTCACCGCCCAGCACGACGTCCAGCTCGGCAGCGAGCGTCGCCGCGTCGCCGGCGGACCGGGCCAGCGCCGACCGCACTTGATCCTCGTGGACGAGGGCGTCGCCACTGGCCGACACCCAGGTGTGGTGGATGCCGAGGGCCGGCGTGTACGACCAGCGCGAGCCGTCGACGCCGGGTGACGGTTCCTCGGTCACCTCGTAGCGCAGGTGGTCCCAGCCGCGGAGGGCGCTGGCCAGCCGGGCACCGGTTCCGGACTCCCCGGTCCACGACAGCTCGGCCCGCACCAGCCGGGGCCCGGCCGGCTGCGGGGTCCAGTCGAGGGTGATCCGGTGGCCGAGCACCCCTTCGAGCGCCCAGACGATGTGCGGGCACAGCGACGTGGGGGCGGAGTGCACGTACACCACACCCCGACCGGCGCGCGGCGTCGCGTCAGTGGGCGTCGACATCCGGTTCTCCTTCGTGTGCGAGGGACGTCTTCCCCACGAACCTCGCGACGAGAACCGGCGGTCAGCCGCATACCACCTTCATTGTGCCTCATCCGGCAC
>DASTNV010000047.1:0-27459 GCA_035762725.1 Lapillicoccus sp.
AGTGCCTGGGAGAGGAACCCCACCACGCCGTAGCGCACGGTCGCCCACAGCAGGACCACCGCGAGCACGGCGCCGGCGACGCTCGCGAGGACGGTCTCCATGACGAACGGGAAGCGGATCGTGAAGTTCGACGCGCCGACAAGGCGCATGATCCCGGTCTCACGCCGCCGGCTGAACGCGGTCTGCCGGATGGTGGTCGAGATGAGCATGACGGCGGCCAGAACCATGAGTGACGACAGTGCGATGGCCGCCCACGACACGGTGTTCATGAAGGTGAAGAACTTCTCCAGCAGCTTCTTCTGGTCCTGGACGTCGGCGACGCCCGGCATGCCCTTGATCGAGCTCGCGACGACGTCGAACTTGCTCGCATCGGTCAGCGACACGCGGAACGAGTCGGCGAAGGCCCGCTCGGTCGCCTGGTCGCCCAGCGGGCTGTTGCGGAACTGGTCCTTGAAGCGCTGGTATGCCTCGGCCTGGGTCTCGTAGAAGACCTCCTTGACCGGCGGTTTCATCTGCTCCAGCTGCGCCTTGATCGCGTCGCGCTGGGCCTGGGTGGTCGCCGCACCGGCGCAGTTGGCGTAGAGCGACTTGTCGACGCAGAGGAAGATCGAGACCTGGACCCGGTCGTACCAGTAGTCCTTCATCGTGTCGACCTGTCGCTGGGCCAGGAGGCCGAGGCCGAGCAGGTACATCGAGATCATCGTCACGAGGACGACCGAGACGACCATCGAGACGTTGCGGCGCAGTCCGTTGCCGATCTCGCCGAGGAGGAAGCCGAGACGCATCAGCTCACCGGCCCCGTCGCAGCTTCAGCTTCGAGGTCCGAGGCTCGGCCGGCTCCGGCGGTGCGGCGGCAGGTGTGGCCCCGGCCGTGGTGGCGCCGACGCTGACAAGGTCGTCGCCGTCATCGTCGCTGCTCGGCTCGGCCTCTGCGGCGGCCTCGGCGACCGCGACCGCGTCGAGGGCGTCGAGCGACGGCCGAGTGTCCCAGGCCGGCATGACGATCTCGCCGGAGTTGTACTCGCCGCCCACGTCGTCGCGGACGACCCGCCCGTCGCGCAGCTCGATGACCCGCTTGTGGAACGCGTTGACGATGTGCAGGTCGTGGGTGGCCATGACGATCGTCGTGCCGGACCGGTTGATCCGGTCGAGCAGCCCGACGATCTCGAGGCTGATCCCCGGGTCGAGGTTTCCGGTGGGCTCGTCGGCGAGGAGGATGGCCGGCTTGTTGACGATCGCGCGGGCGATGGCGACCCGCTGCTGCTCACCACCGGACAGCTCGTGCGGGAGCCGCTTCTCCTTGCCCTCGAGCCCCACAATGCGGAGCGTCTCGGGGACGGTCTGGCGGATCACCGATCGGGACTTGCCGATGACTTGAAGTGCGAAGGCGACGTTCTGGAACACCGTCTTGTTGGGCAGCAGCCGGAAGTCCTGGAACACCGTGCCGATCTCCCGGCGCAGCTGCGGCACCTTGCGGTCGGGCAGCCGGGACAGCTCGCGGCCGGCGACGAACACCGACCCCGATGTGGCGTTCTCCTCCTTGAGCGCAAGGCGCAGCAGGGTGGACTTGCCGGAGCCGGACTGGCCCACGATGAAGACGAACTCGCCACGCTCGACCTCGAGAGAGACAGCGTCGACGGCGGGCCGCGTAGTGCGCGGGTACTTCTTCGTGACGGTGTCGAACAAGATCATCGAGCGTGTGGCCTTCGGCTCTCGGTGGGAACCCAGGACGGGCCCCTCGGGGGCTATCGCGGCTGCGAGCGTCTTGGGGAGCGTAAACCGGCCACCCGTGAAACGGGTGTTACTGAAGTGACTCGGGCGTGGCGTCCGATCTGTCCCCCCACGGCGCCCCGTTCCACGAACGCGGCGGGACCACGGTAAGTCGGCTCCTCGAACCGCGGAAGGCGTTTGCGCCGACATCACCCCAACGGGCTACGTCGGGGTCGGTCCAACGTCCTCGGCCGGGCGGCCGCCGGGGGTCAGGCGGGGTCAGGGCAGGGGACGGAGCCTGGGTCAGGCAAGGGCCACCGAGCGGCCGCGGCGGATCGTGGACGCGGTCCTCAGCGAGGTGCGATGTCGGCGGGCGCGCGGTCCTCGTCGAACATCTCCGCCGCCGGCGGCTGTCCGCGCAGCGCGCCGCCGGCCGAGGTGCGGCCCTGGACGAACGCCCACCACGTGTTGACGGTGGCCCAGCGGCCCAGCGTCGCGACCCGGATCGGGTCCTTCTCGCGGTCGAGGTCACGGTCGTGGCCGAGAGCGATCCAGGCGAGCGCCAGCGCGGCGGTCACGCCCAGGGCGAGGGCGCCGTTGCGGAAGGCCGAGTCGACGGTGCTGTAGACCACCAGACCCGCGGTCACCCAGACCATGATCCGGCTCGGCCAGAACCGGGTGCCCTCGGTGATGCCGAGGAACAGGCCAGCCCAGATGAGGTACCACGGGTGCACGACCGGACCGGTGATGACGATGATCGTCACGACCCACGCCAGCGCCCGCAGCGGTGCGACCGGCCCGAGCCGCCAGGCGATCCGGGCACAGAGGAGGATCCCGACGATCTGCCCGATCCGCTGGACGACGGTCACCGTTGTGTCGAATGTGCCGGGGATCTGGAGCCAGGTGAGCACGTGCTCGAGGCCCATCCCGACGACGGTCACCGGCGACAGCACCGAGCGGACGACGCCGGGCACGCCGAGGGCGCCGAGCCAGCCCAGGCCGAGACCACACGCGACGGTGACGGTGAGGAAGGCAGCCACGCAGGCGCCACCGAACCGGGCCAGCTCGCGGAACACCTCGGGCACGGTCGGGACGCGTCCGTAGCGCCTGCGGGCCTCGAGGGCGGCGACGATGAGGATGGCCACCAACCCGGGTGCTTTGATCGCGCCGGCCACCCCGATGGCGATCGCCGCCAGCCAGGGCCGCTTCTCCACGGCGAGGTAGATGCCGAGGACCATGAGGCCGAGCATCAGCGCGTCGTTGTGGGCGCCGCCGACGAGGTGCATGACGACGAGGGGGTTGAGCACGGCCAGCCAGGTCGTCATCCCGACGTCGTAGCCGAACCGGCGGGCGATCTTCGGCAGCAAAAAGGCGATGAGCGCCACCCCGATGAGGGCAGGCAGGCGCATGGCGACCGCCGCCGCATACGGGTTGCTGGGCCCGGCCACGTCGACGATGAGGTGCTGGATCTGCAGCTGCAGCGGCCCGTAGGGCGCCGGCGTGTAGAGCCACATCGGGTCGACGTTCTGGGAGTACTGCTCGGCGATGGCCGCGGGACCGTAGCGGTAGGGGTCGATGCCGACGTGGACGAGGCGGCCCTGACCGGCGTAGCTGTAGGCGTCACGGCTGAACAGCGGCGGCGCGAGGAGCAGCGGCAGCGACCAGAGCCACAGGATGTGGCGGGTGGGCTGGGGGCGGCCGGCGCGAGGGCGCAGCCGCAGCCAGGAGTCCAGCATGAGCAGCACGCCACCCATGAGGACGGCGGTCGCGATGATCCGGCCGGGCACGCTCTGCAGCCAGCCGAGGACAGGCACGTCGGTGTAGGGGTTGACGTCCGGCAGGAAGGCCGGGGTGAGGCTGCCCACGAGGATGAGCACACCGGCGAGCGTGCCGCGACGGACGGCGGGGATACGCCACGCGTCGGCCACGCCGGAGAGCTCACGGGCGACCGCGAGGACGATGGGGCTGGCCGCGGGGCGTCCGACCCCCTGGTCCACCGTCATCTCGTCCTTGCTCCGTTCACCGTAACTGGTTTCGTACCACTACCGTCTCGACCCGACACCGCGCTGCCCGACGACGCCATTGGGAGTGGCGGATCGGCCCACGACGGCCTCGTCGGTGACGGTCAAACTGGACAACGCCCCATTGCCGCGCCACCCGGACTCCCCCGTCTCTGTCCCAGAGGGTACGGGCTGACGCCGACACTCTGCGGGAGGTGGACGCCATTCGGACGCAGATCGAGATTACATCGAAACCTTTGCGGTCGCCTGCCTGGTCCGTGCCTGGTGGGGCTGGTGTGCTTCCAGGGGCCAGTGGTGTGACAGCCAGGTAACGACTCGGACTCAGCGCGGCGTGAGCAAGGCCACGGGAATCGGTCGCCCGGCCTTGCCGGGGTACTTGCCGAAACTGGGGTTCTCCTGGACCACCTGGGCGAAGGCGTCGTCCTCTTCCTCGCCGTGGAGGACTCGAACCGCCACCTCATGTCGCTCGCGGCCCACCTCGACGACAGCGCGGTCGGCGGCCCGGAGGTTCTTGAACCACTGCGGGTCCTGCGGCTGGCCGCCGCCGGAGCCGACGACGAGCCAGCCGCCGTCCCGCCGAAAATAGGCGACCGGGGTGCTGAACAACCGTCCGCTGGTCCGACCGGCGACCGTGAGGATCAGGACCGGTGAGCCGCCCTGCGCGCGGCCGCCGACCTTCCCACCGGTCCGGCGGTAGACCCACACGCCGAACCGGTTGCCGGTGCGCCACAGGGTCGTGGCGAACCCGCTCATCCCTCGTTCTCCTTCTCGCCCGTCCGGCGCCAGCGGACGCCGGCCTCGATGAAGTCGTCGATGTCACCGTCGAAGACGGCGCTGGTGTTGCCCACTTCGTGCTCGGTGCGCAGGTCCTTGACCATCTGGTACGGGTGGAGGACGTAGGACCGCATCTGGTCGCCCCAGCTGGCCTTGATGTCGCCGGCCATCTCCTTCTTCGCGGCGTCCTCCTCGGCTTTGCGGACCAGCAGCAGGCGGGACTGGAGGACGCGGAGCGCAGCGGCACGGTTCTGGATCTGGGACTTCTCGTTCTGCATCGAGACGACGATCCCGGTGGGGATGTGGGTCATCCGGACCGCGGAGTCGGTGGTGTTGACGCTTTGGCCACCCGGGCCGCTCGACCGGAACACGTCGACCTTGATCTCGTTCTCGGGAATCTCGATGTGGTCGGTGCTCTCGATGAGCGGGATGACCTCGACGGCGGCGAAGCTGGTCTGCCGCCGGCCCTGGTTGTCGAAGGGGCTGATCCGGACCAGCCGGTGGGTGCCGGCCTCGACGCCGAGGTGACCGTACGCATACGGGGCCTTGACCTCGAAGGTCGCGGACTTGAGCCCCGCCTCCTCGGCGTAGGAGGTGTCGAGCACGCTCGTCGGGTATGCGTGTCGCTCGGCCCAGCGCAGGTACATCCGCATGAGCATCTCGGCGAAGTCGGCGGCGTCCACCCCCCCGGCGCCCGACCGGATGGTCACGACCGCCTCACGCTCGTCGTACTCGCCGGAGAGCAGGGTCCGCACCTCGAGCTCGCCGACGTCGCGTGTGACGGCGGCCAGCTCCTTCTCGGCCTCCGCCATCGTGGCGGCGTCGTTCTCCTCCTGGCCGAGCTCGACGAGCACCTCGAGGTCGTCGATGCGGCGGTCCATGCCGGTGACCCGCTCGAGCTCGGCGTTGGCGCGGGAGAGGTCGGAGGTGACCTGCTGGGCGCGCTCCTGGTCGTCCCAGAGGTCCGGGGCCGAGGCCTGCTTCTCCAGGTCCGTGATCTTGCTGCGCAGCCCGTCGAGGTCGGTCACCTCGCGCACCGAATCCATGGTCGCGCGCAGGTTCCGGATCTCCTCGGTGTAGTCGACAGCCACGAGGGTCCAGATTAGTTGGTCGCGCGACGGTGGAAGTTCACGCACCCGACGACTTGACCGATGTTCCACACAACGCCGGGTACTTCTCCGACCGGAAGCACCGCGAACACAGCCACATGGCGTTCAACCGGGATACCTGACCGGTCACTCCCTGTCGCACCCAGATCTCATCGGGGTGTGGACGCCATCATCACGGTGCAACCCGACCAGAGCGTTCCCCGCCCGATGAGATCGCCGTCCGACCGACGGGTATGCGGGTAAGCACGACGCGGGTACGAGCGGCGAGGATCCGGTTCGGCGCGGTCCACACCGACGAAGTCTCGTCGGACGACACCAAGCAGCCCGGGCGTCATCCACACACTCAGAGCGTCACGGACCAGTGCTGGCCCACGAGGTCGTGGCCGAAGGAGTGATGTGGCTCAGCGTCCACGAGGGTGAACCCGGCCGCCTCGTAGAGATGTCGCGCGGCCGCGAGGACGTCGTTGGTCCACAGCGTCATCCGCGAGTAGCCCGCGTCCCGCGCGAAGTCCACGCATGTCCGAACCAGGTCCGCTCCGACCCCTCGGCCGCGACCGGCCGGCGTGACGAGGAGGATCCGCAGCTGCGCGGTCTCGTGGTCGGTCGCGACACAGAAGACGCACCCCACCCGCCCGCCGTCGACCTCGGCGATCCAGGCCGCCTCGCGTCGCGGGTCGTGGCTCTCCGCGAAGTCGGCGACGATCCGCGCCACCAGCGCCTCGAAGCTCGTGTCCCAACCGAACTCCGCGGCGTACTGCTCGCCGTGCGCCTGCACGACCCACCCGAGGTCGCCTGGCCGGTCGGCCCGACGGATGGTCGCGCTCGGCAGTGAAACGATCGTTTCAGTCACACGTGTCAGAATGCCTCGTGCCCGCGACGTCCGCAACCGTCGAACCCTCCGCCCGGCAGACCGAGCTGCTCGAGGCCGCATACCGGTATGCGACGGAGCAAGGACTCGCCGACCTCTCGCTTCGCCCGCTGGCCCAGGCGATCGGCTCCAGCCCTCGGGTTCTCCTTTTCCTCTTCGGAAGCAAGGACGGGCTTATTCGCGCATTGCTGGCGCGAGCCCGTGCCGACGAGCTGGCCTTGCTCGACCGACTGCGCGAGGAGCCCGTCCCGAACGACCTGGCCGCGACCGCACGGCTGCTCTGGGGCTGGCTCGCCGCACCAGAGCACCGCGGCGTCCTGGGGCTCTGGGTCGAGGCCTACGGCCGGTCGCTGGTCGACCCGGCCGGGCCGTGGGCCGGCTTCGCCCAGCAGACCGTCGACGACTGGCTCACCCTCCTGTCCGAGTCACAGCCGGCGAGGTCACGCCGCGGCCGGGACGCCGTCGCGGCCCGAACCGCCGTCCTGGCCGTCCTGCGCGGCGCTCTCCTCGACCTGCTCGCCACCGGCGAGGTCGCGCGCACGACCGCTGCCGTCGAGCACTACCTCGACTCGACCTTCCCCGTGACGCCGCGAGCCCGGGCCACGATCGGACGGAACGCCAGGGAGTGACCGACCGGTGCTATGCGGGCGGCCAGGTCGGGAATCCGCGCACTCGCGCCGATGAGCAGCCGTGCCCGGCGGCGCTCGACGGCCCGGACGATCAGCTCGGCTGCGCGTTCCGGCGGAATCCGCAGCATCCTGTCGAAGGTCTGCCGCCCCTGCGCCGCGTCCTCCTCACGCACCCCGGTCGCTGCCCTGGCGTTGCGGGCGATGGCGGTACGGATGCCACCCGGGTGGACCGTCGTGACGCCGATCCCCTGCCCGTGCAGCTCGGACCGCAGCGACTCGCTGAACCCCCGCAGCCCGAACTTGCTGGTGCTGTATGCGGTCTGCCCCGGCGGCGCGATGATGCCGAAGATGCTCGACACGTTCACGATGTGCGCGTTGGGCGCGGCCATCAAGACCGGGAGCAGGTGGTGAGTCAGCCGGATCGGCGCACGCAGGTTGATGTCGACCAGCCACTCGAACTCGTCCAGCGAGGTCTGCTCGAACATCCCCGCGAGCGCCACGCCGGCGTTGTTGACCAGCAGGTGGACCCGCGGGTGCGCGGCGCGGATCCCCTCGGCAACGAGCTCCAGCGCCGCGGCGTCGCCGAGGTCGACGACGATCGTCCCGACCTCGACGTCCGGGTTGAGGAACCGCACTTCGGCCGCAACGGCGCGCAGCCGTTCGGCGTCACGGTCCAGCAGGACCAAGGTCGTGCCGCGGCGTGCCAACGCATGGGCGACCTGCTCGCCGATGCCGCTGGCGGCGCCGGTGACGACAGCCGTCCGGCCCTTGAAGACGAACCGTGGCAACCGGCTCACGACGCCCGCTTCAGGGCTCGGGGCTGAGTGGCCACAAAGGTCATGTCCTCGTCGATACGGGCCCGGCGGACGGCCCGCCGGTCGACGAACCAGTTCTGCCGGATCGTCCACGGCTCGCGGTCGCCCTGCTTGGGGAACCGGTCCTGCCCGCGCAGCACGTACCCCGCCGACAGCTCCATGATCGGGTGCGGCCGCATCCCGGTGGGTGCGACCGGGCTGGCCGACTCGGCATCGTGCTCCTCGAGGTAGGCCAGTACCCGCATGACGAACTCGTGGGTCACCTCGGCTCGGAGCGTCCACGACGCGTTGATGTAACCCATGCAGACGGCAAGGTTCGGGACGCCGCTGACCATCGCGCCGCGGTAGACGAAGGTGTCGCCGAGATCGACGTCCCGGCCGTCGACGACGAGCTCGATCCCGCCCAGCGACAGGAGGTTCAGGCCGGTGGCGGTGACGACGACGTCCGCATCGACGACCTGTCCCGAGCCGAGCTCCAGCCCGTTCGGCACGAACCGGGCGATGCTGTCGGTGATCACCCGAACCCGGCCGTCAGCGACGGCGCGCAGGAAGTCATGGCCGGGCGCGACGCAGAGGCGCTGGTCCCACGGCGCGTAGCGCGGCGTGAAGTGCTCGGCGACGACCTTGTCGCCGACGATGGCACGCATACCGTGTCGAAGGTATGCCGCGGCCAGTCGCGGTGCGTGACGGGTCAGCTCGTAGAACGCGATGGTCACCGCGGCGTTCTGGGTGCGGGAGATGCGGGAGGCCAGCCCGTCCGGCAGCCAGTCGCGCAGCCGCGTCCCGATCGGGTCGCCGCCGTCGACGCCGATCACCCAGCTCGGCGAACGCTGGACCATGGTGACCTCGGCGCCCGCGTCGGCGAGGGCGGGCACCAGGGTTACGGCAGTCGCCCCGCTGCCCACCACGACGACCCGCTTCCCTTGCACGCCAAGGGAGCTCGGCCAAAGCTGCGGATGCACGACCTCGCCGTGGAAGTCGTCCACCCCGGCGAAGTGCGGCGTGTATCCCGCTGCGTAGTCGTAGTAGCCAGTACACGCATACAGGAACGAGCAGGTCCAGATCTCGGGCTCGCCGCCGGCCACGACCTCGACAGTCCAACGCGCATCTTCAGAGGACCAGGTCGCACGAGTCACCTTGCGCCCGAACCGAATTCGCTGGTCGATGCCGTATGCGGCGGCGGACTCACGCAGGTACGTGAGGATCCGCGCGCCGTCGGCCCGCGACTCGGAGCCCTGCCAGGGGCGGTACGGGAGGCTCAGGGTGTGCATGTCCGAGTCGGACCGCACGCCGGGGAAGCGGAAGAGGTCCCAGGTGCCGCCGAGGTCGTCGCGTGCCTCGAGGATGGCGAACGTCGTACCCGGACGCTCGTGCTGCAGGTGCCAGGCGGCGCCGATCCCGGCAAGGCCGGCCCCGATGACGAGGACGTCGACGTCCCGGTCAGACATCGCTCAGAGGGAGGAGAGGATGGCCGGGGTCGCGCGGTCGACGATGTCGGCCTCCTCGGGGTGCCGTTTGAGGTAGGCGGAGACGAAGGGGCACACGGCGACGGCCCGCCGGCCGGCCGCCCGGACGTGGGCGAGGGCGGCCTTGACGAGGACGCTACCCAGACCCTGGCCCTCGTAGTTGGGGTCGATCTCGGTGTGGACGAAGACGCGACGCTGGCCGCCGCCCTCGCCGCCCGGGCGGTCGAGATAGGCGGCGAACCCGGCCAGCCGGCCCGCAACGGTGATCTCGTAGCGGTGCTCCGCAGGGTGGTCGCGGACGATGGTCTCGGCGTCGGTCACCGGACGACGGTACTCGACGGAGGTGGGATGAGCCTGGGGACGTCGGTCCCGGAGAATGTCCGTAGCTGCCCCTATCGTCGGGAGCATGTTCGGGTCGCAGGCGCTGGACACCGCCATCGGGCTGGTGCTCATGCTGTTCATCCTCGCGACCGCCGCGTCGAGCATCCTCGAGCTGGTCAACCGGTTAGCCCGATCGCGGGCCAAGAACCTCGAGAAGGCGCTCGGCGAGCTGCTCGGCGGCACCGGGAACGGCGGCGCGAACGCCGCGGCCGCACTCGCCGAGCTACAGAAGACGTCGGTGTATGCGGCGGCCGCGGACTCCTCGGGTGGCAAGGCACCCGCATACATCTCGGCGAAGTCGTTCGCGGACGCCGTCCTGGAGCTGGCATCGGACGCCGGGTCCCGGCCGGACGTCGTGCTGCCTGGACAGCTGTGCGATCGCTTGGACACGCTGCTCCAGGAGAGCGACAACGACACCCTGGAGCTGCGGGCGGGCATCGAGCGCTGGTTCGACGAGGCCATGGGGCGGCTGTCTGACAGCTACAAGCGGACGGCGACGCTGTGGCTGGGGGCGCTGGGGTTCGGCCTGGCGGTGGCGGTCAACGCCGCGACCCCCGACGTGGTGGCCCGGCTCTGGACCGCGCCGGTGACCCGCGAGGCGGTGGTGTCGGCTGCGCAGAACGTGGGCGATGCCGGCAACACCGCGTTGCTGAGAGACGTCGCCGGGATCACCAACAGCTTGACCGAGGTCTCCATCCCGGTCGGCTGGGCTGGGGTCATGCCGGACGGGTTCGGCTGGTGGTCCGGGCACCTGCTGGGCTGGGCCCTGACCGCCGTGCTGGTCATGGTGGGGGCGCCATTCTGGTTCGAGCTGTTGGAACGGCTCGTCTCGTTCAAGTCGGGCGGTACGGGTGGGCAGCCGGCGCGGGCCGACCAGGACCCCGCCGCCGCGACGCCGCGCGTGCTCGCCCGCGACCAGAACCCCGCGTTCATCGCCTCGGTCTTGAAGGCAACGACGGCTCCCGGAGCGCCCGGGGAGGTCGAGGTCTCGCTGCCGGAGAGCGAGCTGATCCGCAACATCAAGCGCGCCGTCGCGGCCAGCCGACCGGCGCAGGTGGCGTCAGCCTGACGGGGTCAGCGTGACATCCCACGTGCCGCTGTTGTTGTCCAGGCCGCTGTCGTTGGGCCCGAGATAGAGCCCGCCGGTCGTCTGGCACTGGTACGTCGTGGAGCTGCCGACGACGGTCGGGGGCGCCTTCTTGTCGACGCTAGCGATGAGGGCGCTGTGGTTCGCCTTCGGCAGACCGGGCACGTTGAACTGGCGCAGCGACGGGTTCGGGTCGCCGTCGGGCCCGACGCCGGCGTTCTTTTCGGCGTGGGCGACAGACCCGGTCGCCACGATCTGGTAGCGCTTGCCCGGCTTGCACTTGAGGCCGGAGTCGGTCCAGGCCAGATCGCCCTGAACGGTGACGTGCGTGGTCACGACGGGCGGCGCGTCGGAGGTCGTGGTTTGGGCACTGGTCGTCGTTTTGGCACTGTTCGTCGTTGCGGCACTGGTCGTCGTTGCGGCACTCGTCGTGACCACCGGGGTGAGGTTGCCGGTGGTGCCGTCGTCGGTGGAGACGCGCAGGCGGAACCACCAGCCCAGCCCGCCGAGCAGGGCGATCACGAGAACGATGGCCAGGATCCGACCCGCCGCCCGACCGGTTGGCTCTGGGACTGAGGGCACCCTCGGGATGCGAACCGTGGACGGCGTCGAGTGAGTCGGTGGCGGACGCGCCGTAGTCTTTTCTGTCGCGACCGTGGCATCGGTTGCCGGGCTCGTGGCCTCGGAGGTCTCTGGAGCGGTCGGCGTGCCGAGCGCTGCGAGGACCCCGGATGACGCCTCGGACGGCATAGGTGAGGCCACGTGGGTCGCTGTTGGCGCGCCCCCCGCCCTTCCAGCGACGGCCACTCCGCCGGCACCGGCCGTGACGACAGGCGCTGCGGGGACCACGACCCTCTCTGCCCTCTCCACCGGCTCGACCGGTGAGCTCCTGAGTCCTGCATCCGGATGGATGTGCTCGAAGACGCGACCCCGTGAATCACGAAGGAAGAGCACCGGCGTAGCCCACTCCGACGCATACCCGGCAAGAAGGGCCTTGCGCGCGCTGGTGACCGACTGGTCGACGGCGTATCCATCGGCGAGTGAGCCGTAGAACTCGCCGGTGAACTCGGCCGCCGCCCCGTCACTGATGGGGAACTGCATGGCGACGACGGCGACGCAGCCCTGTTGGACAAGGCCCTGCGCGAGCCCGCTGAACGGGTCTGAGCCATGGAGGCGGGCGGATTGGCAGGCGTTGAGGAAGACGAGGCGAAGCGGGTCGTGGTCGCGCAGGTACGGGCCCAGCGAGCCGGCCGAGACGGGAGCCCGGCGGCCGTAACGGTCACTGAAGTAGAGGACGCCGTTCTCGAGCTGTCGGTCGTATTCCCCGTGCCCGACGAAGTGAAGCACGTGGACGTCGTGCCGGCGGATCCACGCGGAGAGCGACTGGAGAGTCGGCTCGGGCAGCCGGTCGATGCGGACGGTGCCTTCGGCGACGCGTTGAGCGAGGGAGTACTTGATACCCCGCCACTCCCCCTCGACATCGAGGTCGGGCAGGTCGGTCGGCGAAGAGAGCACGACGAGGATGCGCAGTGCACCGTCGATATCGAGCGGACGGGTGGTGAGTGGCACGTCGAGGTAACGGACGACCGGAGTCCGCTCGGACTGGGCGATGTAGCTGGCTTGACGGTGGTCGTACAACAGCTCCCACGGGAGGGCGGCGAGTTCGGGGACCTCGGTCAGGCGGAGCCGGAGACGCAGTCCGCGTCCCGAGGCCCGTGCCGAGTCCATGCTGCGAGCCCAGGTCAGCCGGAGCTCGCTGCTGAAGACCGACTCGAACAGCCCGCCACCGAGATCGACAGCGGCTTGTGACTGTGGGTCGCCGGCGACTCGTCGCGTGCCGGAGCGCCCGGGGTCGAGCTTGAGGAGCAGATTCTCCAGGTGGGTGAGCTCGAAGGGGATCCGGAAGACGTGGCCCGGGCTTTCGCCGGCTGGCGAGTCGACGACGCGCGCGCGGTAGCAACCGTTCCCCTCCGTCTCGATCAGGAGGTCGAAGTTGTCGTACTCCCAGGCAGCCATGGGCCACCTCCCCGCGTGGTGGTTCTCCTCACCAGAGCGCCGCACTCGAGGCGTGATACCGGCACCGCACATCGAAGGCCTCACAGCGGCAGAACGCGAAGCGGAAGGAGGAGGGATGCGCTTCATCCGGTACGACCGGTTCGGCACGATCCAGTCGGCTCAGCAACCGACTCGGCACCTGGCACACGCCTGACATCGAACGGTGACGGGCAGCAGGGGCTGATCTATCGCGTCGACGGTCGGCGTTGACCGGGCCTTGACGTTGCGCTGGTTGGTCAGCGCAGTGGGGCGCGGGCACGCGACTCGACAGTAATGGTCACGGACTGGCCCAGCGCAGCCAGGAGGCCGCCGGTCATCGGCAGGTCGGCGGTTCCTCGGAGGACGACTACGGCCGTTCGGCCGTCGGTGGTCCCCGTCCCCTCGGCGATGGTCCAGGCGCTGAGGCCGTTCGGCAGCGGCCGAGCGGAGAGGTTGTCCGCAACGGCGCGGTCGACGGTGGCGTTGCTGACAACGACCGCGTCGCCGATGCCACCGGAGTAGGCGGCTGCGTCGTCGAGCGCGTTCGCGGCCTCAAGCGCGGCAGCGTCGGAGGCGTCGAAGAGCCGGGCGCGGGCGATCTGCGCGGCGGTGACGTCGACGCCGCCCATGACGAGCAGGAGGACCACACCCAGGATTCCGATGATGAGGATCGAGACCTGGCCCTCGTCGCGAGGCGATCGTCCGCGCATACCGACGCTCACCGCCCTCGGAACCGGTCGACCGTGGCTACGTGGGTGGCCGACACCGGTATGACGGCGGGGATCGCCCCACTCAACAGGTCGGGTACCAGTGGTAGCCGGACGTTCACCGTCGCGACCGCCTCGACCCGACCTTCGGGCCGCAGACACGGCGAGCCGTCGCAGCGAAGAACCACGCCGCCGTCCGCTCCGAAGTCGAAGTCCTCGAACGAGATTCGCGCCGCAGCCTGCCCGCGCGCATACGCGCCGTCCTCGTCGACGGCCGTCGTGAACGCGCGGCCGGCCTCGCGCGAGGCGGTCGAGACTGCGAAGGCGGCCGCCTGGACGCGGGACAGGGTGACGACGAAGTAGACGACAGGGACGAGCAGCAGCATTCCCACGACGAGGAACTCGATGATGGCTCGGCCCTGGTCGCGGCGAGCCAGCCGCAGCTGGAACCGGAGGGTCACTGGCCCTCCTGGTACGCGCGGCCGGTCACGGTCATGACGCCGGTCGGGCCGACGAGTCCGATAACCGGCACCGGCGCGGAGACGGTGACCTCGACGACCTGGACGCCGGTGGAGGTAGTCGCTCGCGTGACGCTGACGCCCTGGGCGTAGGACGCGTTGAGGTCGCGGGTGATGAGGTCGCGGGTCCGCGCCGCACCTTCGTCGAGCGAGGCGCCGGCACGGGCTCCGAGGCGAGCTCCCTCGGACGCGTTGGAGACCAACGCGTTGCGGACGTAGAGCACCAGGGCGAGCTGGAACACGCCCATGCCGAGTAGGACGACGAGGCCGCCGACCATGGCGAACTCGGCGATGGCGGAGCCGCGGTCACGCCGGGGTGCGTCAGCGCGACGCACCCGGGATCACTTCCCCGTGACCTTGGCCAGCGCCTCCTGGAACATCTGCGTCAAGGTCGGCCCAGCCAGCAGCCAGATCGCCGACACCAGCCCGGCGGTCATCACGGTGATGAGCACCCAGCCGGGTACGTCACCACGGTCACGCCGGTCCCGGTGGGAGCCGACGTACTTCTGCGCGGCGGCCTGCAGCATCACGGCGAGGCGGATGGTGGTTCTGGTCACGAGTTCTCCCTCGGACGGTTCAGACGGCGAGCCGCAGGAACGCGACCCCGGGATAGATGGCGAACAGGACGGTGACGGGGAGGACGAGGAAGACCACCGGGATCATCATCGCGATCTCCTTGCGGCCGCCCTCCTCCATGACGGCGCGGCGCCCGGTCTCCCGGACGTCCTGAGCCTGGGCACGGAGCACGTCGGCGAGCGGTGTGCCGCGCTCGACGGCGACGACGATCCCGTCGACGAACCGGGACAGGCTCGGCAGCCCGGTGCGGTCGGCGAGCCCTTGAAGCGCGGTTGGCAGGTTGGCGCCGGCGCGGGCCTCGGCCAGGCAGGCGCCGAGTTCGGACGACAGCTCGCCATGGGACAGGCGGCATACCCGGTCGAGCGCCCCGGTCGCTCCCTCGCCGGCGCTGACCGCCAGCGCCAGCAGCTCCGCGATGGTCGGGAACTCGGCGAGCATCCGCCGTTCGCGCTGGTTGGCCGCGCGGGTGAGCCAGAGGTCGCGCAGCACGATGCCCGCCCCGGTGAAGCAGACGACCAGCAGGACGACGGGCAGTGCGGACGCTCCCCGGAAGACCATGGCCAGCGCCCCGAGGACCACCCCGATCAGCGCACCCATGGCGCCCCAGACGACCTGTTCGGCCCGGAACCGCTCGACGTCGGCCGGCAGCCCGGCCCGCTGCAGCCGGCGACGGACCGACGAGGTGCCACCGAGCAGCCGCTCGACCGCCCGCGCCAGATCGGTCAGCACCGGTCGGAGGATCCGCCCGATACCGGCCACCGTGGGCGCGTCTCGCCCACCGAGCAACCCGGACGGCCGCGGCGTGTCGCGAAGGTACGGCTCGAGCCGCTCGATCAGTCCCGGCCGTCGAGCCATCGGCAGCCCGAACACGATGAGGACGAGCCCCAGCCCGACCGCAGCGCCGGCCAGCGCGCCGGGCCAGCTCCAGCCGGACTCGGTCAGGAAGGACGGCCACGTCATCGCAAGACCCGCTCTTCCTGCGGCAGCCGGCCGATCCGGACCATGAGCCGGTATGCGACGACCGTCACCGCTGCTCCGACCAGCAAGACCACAACCCCGGCGGGCGAGCTGTAGGCCAGCAACGAGTCGCGCTGGAACGACATCATCGCCAGCACGATCCACGGTGCGGCGCTGGCCAGCCTGGCCGCGTTGATGGTCCAGCCCTGGCGGGTCTCCAGCTCGGCGCGGGTGCGGGCGTCCTCGCGCAGGAAGGTGGACAGAGTCCGCAACAGGCGGCCGAGGTCGGAACCGCCGACCTCGCGCGCGATCCGCAGCGACTCGACCAGGCGATCACCGACCGGGTCGGCGAGCCGCTCCTTGAGCCGGTCGAGGCTGTCGTGGAACCGGCCCGTGGTCCGGTAGTCCTCAGCGAAGGCGGCAAAGGCCGGCCGAAGCTCCTCAGGCCCGCGAATCGCCAGCTGGCTCAATGCTTCTGGCAGCGCCAAGCCCGCGCGAACGGCAGAAGAGATGTTGTCCACCGCGTCGGGCCAGAGGTCGCGAAGCTGCGCTCGGCGCGACCGGGCACGCATGCGGACCAGGGCGAGCGGCGCATACGCGGCCATGGCGCCGAAGCACAGCGCGACCGGCGTCACCCGTGTGGTGGCCTGCATCAACGCGAAGACCAGCAGCCCGGCGAGCAGGCCAGCCGTTACGACGTTGCCGGGACTGACGCTGGCGAAGCCGGCCTGGGTGATGTCGTCCTGGAGGCGGGAGCGAAGACCTGGCCGACGTGGGTCGGCAGCTCGCTCCTCGCGCGGCCAGAACGACCACCAGATGCAGAACAGACCGATACCCACGAGAAGCCCGACGGCGACGGCACGCATCAGGCCTCCTGCGCGAGCAGGTCGCTCAGGTCGTAGCCGGCCCGCTCGAATCTCTCCGCGTGGGGCGGGAATCCGTCTGCGCGGACCAGTCGGCCACCGCGGGACACGAACAGGTCGGCGATCTCGACGACATCGCCCTCGACCCGGCCGGGGATGCCGACGATCTCGTGCACCCGACGGACACCGTCGCGGTCGATGGCCTGATGGACCACGATGTCGACCGACGACGCGACGGTCGGGACCACGAACCGCGAGCCGACGTTCTCGCCCGCCAGCAACGGCAGCGTGCACATCTTGACGATGGCCTCGCGAGCCGAGTTGGCGTGCAGGGTGCACATCCCGGGAACACCACTGTTGAGAGCGATCAGCAGGTCGAGAGACTCGGCCTGCCGGACCTCCCCGACGATGATCCGCGAGGGCCGCATCCGCAGCGCTTCCTTCACAAGCCGGCGGAGGGGCACCTCCCCCGTTCCTTCCAGACTGGGCTGCCGGCACTGCATGCTCGCCACGTCGCGGAGGGGGATCTTCAGCTCGAAGACCTCCTCGCAGGTGACAACCCGCTCGCGCGAGGGGATCGACGCGGCAAGGCAGTTGAGAAGCGTGGTCTTGCCGGCCTGGGTACCGCCGGCCACGAGGATGTTCAGGCCCGCCACGACACACGCCTCGAGGAACCGCGCCGCCTGGGACGTCAGGGTGCCGAGCCGGACCAGGTCCTCGAGGTGATCCGCCCGCACGACGAATTTACGAACGTTGACGTGCCAGTGGTCCCGGGTGATGTCGGGGATGACGACGTGCAGCCGCGACCCGTCGTGCAGCGTCGCGTCGACGAACGGCGATGACAGGTCGACGCGGCGGCCGGATGTCCGCAGCATCCGTTCGACGAGGTCACGAACCTCGTCGGCCGTGAGGATCGTCGTGGTCAGCTCCGCAACACCTCGGCGGGCGACGAAGACCTTGGACGGCTCGTTGATCCAGACCTCCTCGACGGTGGGGTCGTCGAAGTACTGCTGCAGCGGTCCGAACCCGGCCACCGTGTCGAGCACCTGCTTGGCCGCCTCCTGCCGGTCGGCGATGACCGGCAGCCCGCCGTGCAGCGAGCGCTCGTCGTAGTCCGAGATGACGTCGTTGACGAGGCGACCCACCTCGACCGGATGCCGGGCGGGGTCGAGGCCGGTTCGACGGATGAGCTCGCGGACCTCGCTCTCCACCACGCGCACGGCGTCGGTCACCGGTGCCCCCCAACCTCAGGTCGCCACACAATGCCGGTCATCGTAGGCGCAAGCCAGCGGGCTCAGGACGATGCGACCACAGGATTTTCGCCGTTGTGGATAACTGTCCGGCGATGTCAGGCCCACGCGATGTGATCTGGCCCAGGAGGTGACCGTGCGCATCGAACTAGTCGTCCAGGGGCGTACTCGCCGTGAGCCGCACCGGAACGTCGTCGTCGAGTGTGAGTCGGGAACCTCGGCCGTTGTCCTCGCGCGTGCCCTCGGCGCGCACTACCTCGTGATCAACGGGCGTCCGCTGCCCGTAGGCGCAACCGTCGGGTCGCCCCCTCTGCTCGACGGTGCCCTCGTCGCGCTCGACCCGACCGAGCTGCCAAGCGCGTCGGCCTGGGAGCTGCGGGTTGTCGCCGGCCCCGACATCGGGCTTCGATATCCGTTGACGGTCGGGCGGTCAGTCATCGGGCGCGCCGACGACGCACCAGTGGACCTCACCGACCCCCTTGTCTCGCGACGGCACGCGGCCATCGACTGCGGACCAGCGGGCCCGGTGGCCGTCGACCTCGGCGGGTCCAACGGCACCTCGGTATGCGGCGAACGGCTCGGTCCGGCCGGTCGACCGCTCTCTCCCGGAGACGTCCTCGAAATCGGGGCAACAAGGGTGCACCTGTATGCGACTGCGCGCGACTCGAGTCGGGCTCACCCCGACGGCGAGGGACATCTTCTCCTGGGAAGTAGCGCTCCGCAGGCAGCCGCCCAGCCGGTCGAGGTGCGGTTCCCCGACCCTCCCGTCCCTCCGGTCCGGTCGCGGGTGCCGTGGCTGGCGTTGGCGGTTCCGTTGGTCATGGCCGGAGTCCTCGCGGCGGTCATGCGGTCACCGACCATGCTCCTGTTCGGGCTGACCGGACCGGTGCTCTCGTTGGGCACGTGGTGGACGAATCGCCGCCGGGGGCCGCGCCAGACCGACGACCGCGAGCATGCCGAAGCGGTCGAGAGGGCCCGTGGCGCGCTGACTGAAGCTCTCATTGGCGAACGGGAATCCTGGTGGCGGCAGAGCCCCTCGCTCGCCGACGTGCTCGTCGCGGCGGAGACCAGGTCGTCGCTGCTGTGGTCGTCCAGCGGCACGGAGGTACGGGTTGGTGTCGATTCGCGCCCGTCCCGGGTGGCCTTGTCAGGAGACGCCGCTCCGGCGAGCCCTGAGCAGCACGACGTTCCCGTGACGGTGGACCTGGCCTCCATTCGGGTCCTCGGGATCTGCGGCGCGCCGAGCGCACTGTCGTCTGTGGTGGCGCGGCTGGCGACGCAGACGGCGCCGAGCGGCGTGGCGTTCTACGCGGTAACCCGCGAGCCAGCCGGGCCGCTCGGTGAGCTGCTGCGGCGGCTTCCGCATACTCGCTCGGTGGTGGGATCGGCGCAGCGAGGCACGCTCGCCGCGGAGGTCCTGGCGGAGATCGGGAAACGCGAGGAGGCGGACCGCGTGCGCGCGCCCCCGCACCGGCCACTGGTCGTGGTGATCGTGGACGGGTGGTCTCCCGAGGACGAAGGCCGATGGGGCGCCGTCCTGCGACGTGGTCCGGCCGTTGGTGTTGCCCTGGTGGCGTGGGCTGCCGCGCAGTCCCGACTCCCCGCTGCGTGCGGCGCTGTGCTCGTGGTCGGTGCCGGCGCGGCTCGGCTCTCTGTCGGTGACCGGGTGGTCGACATCGCGGCGGATCGGCCCGGCGACGAATGGGTGGGCCGGCTGTCTCGCGCATTGGCTCCGCTACGGGAAGTGACGGCTGACCCGTCGTCAGCCGGGCTTCCGCCGTCGGTACGGCTCCTGGACCTGGTCGGTGAGATCGACGCGCGGCGGTTGGTTCGCGCCTGGTCGGAGACCGCGGCGTCCACACGGGCGGTGCTCGGCTTGGCGGCGGGCGGGCGGTTCGAGGTCGATCTCGCCGTTGACGGACCGCACGCCCTGGTGGCCGGCACAACCGGCGCCGGGAAGTCCGAGCTGCTGCAGACCCTGGTCTGCTCGCTCGCGCTGGTCAACCGTCCCGATGAGCTGACCTTCCTCCTGGTCGACTACAAGGGCGGCGCCGCCTTCCGCGACTGCGCCCGGCTGCCGCACGTGGTCGGCGTGGTCTCCGACCTCGACGGACCACTCACCGCGCGAGCCCTCACCTCCCTGACCGCCGAGCTCCGGCGGCGCGAGCGGGTTCTCAGGGACGCGGGGATGGCCACGCTGGACGAGTACCGGCGCCGTCGCGCGGAGCAGCGCGAACTGCCCTCACTGCCGCGCGTGGTCATCGTCATCGACGAGTTTCGGGTCCTGGCGGAGGAGCTGCCGGACTTCGTGCACGGCCTCGTTCGCATCGCCGGGGTGGGCCGTTCGCTCGGAGTGCACCTGGTGCTCGCGACGCAACGACCGGGTGGTGTCGTCTCGGCGGACATCCGCGCCAATGTGAGCCTGCGCATCGCCCTACGGGTTCGGGACCGGGTGGACTCGATCGACGTGCTGGACGCCGCTGACGCGACCGCACTCGACGCCCGAACACCCGGGCGGGCGTTCCTCCGAGGTGCCGCCACCGCACTCACCGAGTTCCAGTCGGCTCGGGTGACCTCACAGCCCCGCGGTGTCCGCCGGCTGACCGTCAGCCCCCTGGATCGAGAGCCGTGCAGGCCGGATACGAGCGAACCTGAGCGGGAGGGCAAACGCGACGTGGATCGAATCGTGGCCGCCACCAACGATGCCGCCACCTCGCTCGGCATCGTCACGCCGAGTTCGCCGTGGCTGCCCCCGCTCCCGGACCGCGTCAACGCCACCGATCTCGACGCTGCCCCGACGCTGAGCCTGCTGCCGTTGGGCCTCGAGGACGACCCCGGCGCGCAGGCTCAGCGCGCCTGGCGATGGCGGATCGACGACGGTCACCTCGGCCTCGCTGGCGGTGGTCGGAGCGGACGGACCTCGGCGATGCTCGCCGTCGTCGAACAGCTCGTGCGCGCCGGCTCACCGGCGGACGTCCATGTGTATGCCATCGGTCCACCAGCGCTAGGAGTCCTGGCCCATCTCCCCCACGTCGCTGCGGTCGCCGACGTCGACGATGTCGACCACGTCCGGCTCGTCGTCGAGCGACTGGTCGAGGTCGACCGCGGCGAGTCGGCCCGTCCTCGAGTCGTGCTCCTCGTCGACGGCTGGGAGCGGTTGGCCGCGCACGCGCACGGCGCCTTGGCCGCGGATGTCCGAGCGCTCCTGGAGAACCGGACCGGCTCAGGGCCACGAGCGGTAGTCACCGGAGGCCGCGCGGTACTCGCCGGTCAGCTGGTGTCGGTCTTCGCCCAGCGCTTGGTCCTGCCCCTGGCCGACCCGGTCGAGCTGGCGGTGGCCGGCATCCCGGTGAAGGCCGTGCCGGCTCATCAACCGCCCGGACGGGCCATCGATGTCCGGACCCATCGCGAGGTCCAGATCGCTCAGCCCGGCGGCGTGCCTCGTCAGCGAGCGGAAAAGGCACCAACTGGCCAACCGTCCGGAGGGTGGCCACAACCGATTCGGCGGCTGCCGGTCGAGGTGGTCCTCGACGACCTCGGCCCCTCGCCGTTGCTGCGGGTCGGGATCCGTGACGGTGACCTGAAGGCCTGCGGACTGGACCTGTCTGCCGGAGATCGCCGCGTCCTGGTCCACGGGCCGCCGAGGTCCGGGCGCACCGCCGCCCTGGAGGTCATTGCCTGGGGACTGGTTGGAGCGGGACACCCGGTGGCCCTGCTCGGCGCTCACTGGTCGGCGTCGCCGCCGTCAGCGGTCTTGCTCACCATCGACGGCACCGGGGAGGCCGATCCCGATCTGCTGGTCGAGGCTCGGCGGGAACGTCCCGATCTCGCCGTCGTCGTCGACGACGGTGAACGGCTCTCCGGGCTGCCGATCGAACCCGTTCTCCTGGAGATCGCGCGTCGGGTTGACGAGGACCGCGGCGTGATCGTCGTGGCGACCTCCACCAACGCCCTGGAGGGACGGGTGGGTGCGCTGGCCGCCGACCTCGCGCGGGCGCATACCGGCATCGAGCTGTGGCCGACAGGGGCACCACGGGTCCCGGGACGCGGGCGGCTCCGGACGCCCCGCGGCGTCGACCGGATCCAGATCGCGCGGGTCAGCCGACGGTGATGACGACCTTCCCGAAGACCTCGCCGTCGACGATCCGCGCGAACCCGTCGCGCGCGTCGGCCAGGGTGTGAACCGAGTCGACGACCGGCTCGATCCCCCGGTCCGCGACGAACCGGGCCAGCCGCTCCAGCTCCGACCGGTTGCCCATCGTCGAACCGAGCACCCGCAGCTGGCGGAAGTAGATCTTGGTCAGCTCGGCCTTGGGCGGCGCATCGCCAGAGGTGGCGCCGCAGATGACGACCGAACCGCCCGGGCGCAGGCAGTTGATCGAGTGCGTCCAGGTCGCCGCCCCTACGGTCTCCATGACAGCGTCGACCTTGTCCGGCAGCCGCGCACCGGACTCGAACGCCCGATCCGCGCCGATCTCTACCGCCCGCGCGCCCTTGGCCTCGTCGCGCGACGTGACCCACATCCGGTACCCCGCCGCCGAACCCAGCTGGACCAGCGCCGTGGCCACGCCACCGCCGGCGCCCTGGACGAGCACCGTTCCACCCGGCTGAACGCCGGAGTTGGTGAAGAGCATCCGGTAGGCCGTCAGCCACGCGGTCGACAGGCAGGCGGCGGTCTCCCACCGCATGCCCTCCGGCTTCGGTACGACGTTGCCGGCCGGGACGATGACCTGCTGGGCCAGCGTGCCGTCATGGAGCTCGGACAGCAGCGTGCGGCGCGGGTCAAGCGTCTCGTCACCCGTCCAGCCGTCACTCGGGACGACCGCGTGGATGATGACCTCGTTGCCGTCCGCGTCGAGACCGGCGCCGTCACAACCGAGGATCATCGGCAACCGGTCGGCGGGGAGGCCCACTCCGCGCAGCGACCAGACGTCGTGGTGGTTGAGCCCGGCCGCCTTCACCTGCACCGGAATCCATCCCGCCGGAGGGGTGGGGTCAGGTCGCTCGCCGACCTCCAGCGCGCTCAGCGGGTCGTCACGGTCGATGCGAGCGGCGTAGGCGGCGAGCATCCGCCCACCCTAGTGAGGCCGCGGGCGCCTACCGGACGACCGCCCCCGTCGACGGCTTCCACACGATGTAGTGGCCGTAGGAGAAGTTGGACTGGGCGCCCCCGCTGATCGCGAACTCGTCGGAGGTCGGGAAGCCGATGTAGCTGTTCGGTCCCCCGATCGAGTCGTACTTGGCCAGGATCCCGCCGATCACGACGTGGGCACCGGTTCCGCCGGACCAGAGAACCGACCCTCCGGTGAACGTGCTTCGGGCGCCGCCCGCCACCGGCACCTCGTCCGTAATGGGGAAGCCGAGCCTCGGCGCTCCACCGAAGGCGTCGTACTTCTCGAGGATTCCGCCGATGACGTACTTCGCCCCGGTTCCGCCTGACCACACGATGGCACCGCGCTGGAACGACGAGCGGGCGCCGCCGGCCGTGCCGAACTCGTCAGTGGTGGGGAAGCCCAGCCCCCACGGTCCGCCGAGCTGGTCGTACCGAGAGAGGATCCCGCCGTAGACGACGTGTGCACCGGTCGATCCCGACCAGAGGATCGAACCGCCGGTGAAGGTACTTCGAGCGCCCTCCGCCACCCCGACCTCGTCGGTCAGTGGGAAGCCGAGGACCGCCGGGCCCCCGAAGGCGTCGTACTTCGCCTGGATCCCGCCGATGATGTAGTGCACGCCGGTCGAGCCGGACCACAGCAGCGAACCGAACTGGAACGTCACTCGGGCGCCTCCCGCGACCGGGACCTCGTCCGTCGCCGGGAAGCCGAAGGCCGCGGGACCCCCTAGCTGTTCGTAGCGCGCCAGGATGCCGCCGATCATGGCGTGCGACCCGGTATAGGGCGACCAGAAGATCTTGCCGCCCTGGAAGTCGGACCGGGATCCGCCCGGAATCCCGATCTCGTCGGACGTCGGGAACCCCAACACGGCGGGACCGCCGAAGGCGAGGTAGCGAGCGAGGTTGCCACTCCACACCCAGTGGGGCCCGGTCGCCGCGGACCAGTAGATGTTGCCCTTCTCGTAGGGCCGCACCTTGCCGGTGCTGACGCCGACCTCGATGCCCGTCGGTGCCCCGAGCAGGCCGCCGAGGGTGGCGTTGTACGAGTCGATCGCACTGGTGAAGCTCGCGGTCAGAGTCAGGTCGCGCGACGGCATGGTGAAGGAATGGGCGCGCGCGCCGCCGTCGGACCACCCGGCAAAGCTCAGGTCCTCTACCGACGCCGGGACGGAGACCGAGTTGTTCGACCCGACCACGACCTTGAGAGAGCTCGTCAGATAACCGTCGATCGTGACCGGGGCCGGCGAGGTGACGGTGATCGTCCGCAGGTCGGGCTTGGCCTGGTAGGTCCACACCGTCTCCACGCCGAGCGAGTCCTTGGTGCTGAACGAGAGCACCTGGGTGGTGTTCTGCCCGTGGTCGGCGAACGAGGTCGTGTAGGTGATGGTGCCGCTCGCATCCGGCGTCAACGTGACCGAGTTCTGGAAGTGAGTGTGACAGTCCGTGTCGCTGGCGCAGTGGAGCATCTGGGTCTGCTCGGTGACCTTGGTCGGTCCGTCCTCGACGTCGGCGACCTTGAGCTTGATGGAGATCTGCTCGCCCACGGCGAACCGCTTGCTCGTCGCGGGGACGCTCACCGGAGTGAGTGTCGGCGCGTGGTCGGCCGGTGCCACCTGAAGTGACTTCGTCGCGGTGAGGCCGCCCCCGTCCTTGGCGGTCACGACGACGGTGTACGTCGTGGACGGCTGGGCGGAGGGGTATGCGTGGCAGGGCTGGCTGCCGGCGGCCGTCGTACCGTCACCGAAGGCGGTCGAGAAGGTGAGGGCGTCGCCGTCGGGGTCGACGCTGGCGGAGGCGTCGACGCATACCGTCTTGGTCTCTGTCGTGGTCGTCGTCCGGGCGATCACGTCGGGCGGTCGGTTGCCCGGCGCGTACTTGATCTGCACCACATCGCCGGTGAAGTAGTCGGCGTAGTAGATGTCCCCGCCGGGGCCGGAATGGATCGACACCGGACCGCCGATCGCGGTCGCGAAACCATCCGGCTCGGGTGCCCGGGTCAACGTGGTGCCGTCGGTCGTCAGCGTCCAGATCTTGCTCGGGCTGTCCGGCGGGAAGTTGGCGAAGAAGTACGACCCGCGGTACTCGATCGGGTAGCTGTCGCCCTGGTACACCACGCCTCCGACGACGGCAGCGCCCTTGCCGTTGTGCGGATAGGACCACAGGTCGGCCGTCGGTGCCGGGATGGTCTCCTTGGCGACCGTGGTTCCCGGCTGGTCGATCTGGTTCGACCGGTAGTAGTCCTGGCACTGGTCGAGGTCCTGGTACCCAACGGTATGCGTGCCACCGTGGCCGTCGACACCCTCGTAGCACGGCCACCCGCCGACGTACCCCGGACGAACGATGGCGACCTTCTCGGTGGTGCTCCAGCCGACGTCGCCGACGAAGAGGGTGTCGGGTCGAGTCGGATCGGCGCTGAACCGGTACGGGTTGCGGAACCCCGAGGCGAACATCTGCTCCCGCGGCGAGCCCGGCGCCGCCTTGCCGTAGTAGGGGTTCGTCGGCACGCCACGACCGTTCGCGTCGATGTGGACGATCTTGCCGTGCGGATCGTCGGGGTCCAGCGCCCGCAGGGCCGCGGGGTCCATCACGGTCCAGCTGGCCGCATCGCCGAACCCGGCGTACAGCGTGCCGTCGGGCGCCCACACCACCGTGCCGGACGCGTGGGAGTTGGACGTCGGCTGGCCGTCGTTCTGGCTGATCCCGCCGATGAGAGTCCGGACGAAGGTGAACGTCGTCGGCGACACCGGGTTGTCCACCTTCATGATGTCGAGGCGGCTGACGGGATAGGGAGATCCGTCGAACGTCGCGACCATCGCGACCTCACCGGTGGTGAGGTAGCTCGGCGAGAGACTCACACCGACCAGGCCGTAGTCGCCGTTCGAGTAGACGTTGGGGATCGTCGCCAGAGTGCGAATGGCACCAGTGGGGTCCGTGTACTTCACCATCGCCTGGGCGCGGCCCAGGCTGATGTACCCGCGAGTCAGCTTGCCCGTGCTGTCCGGGACGAAGGCGAAGTCGGTCAGGTCGCCGAACGGCTGGCCAGAGGAGGTCGGCACGCGGACGAAGCCGGCGGGCAGGACAGGCGCCGCCGTAGCCACCGAAGCCCCCGTCATGGCCGTGAGGGGGACGAACAAGCAGAGAAGAATGCCGACGACAATTCGTCGAACCCAGGTTCGGGTCATGGCAGTGGCAGTGAACTTTCCGGTGGACATCCATGACGAAGCCCGGCGTGCCCCACCCCGGACATCAACGGACTGTAACCACAAATCAGCCCGGCCCGATGGTGGATTCCACCAACTCTGAAGCGACTCCAAAGAATATCGGGACGTATCTGGACAAGACTTCAAGCCCATGGCGACCTGGGGCCCGTCTCCTCCCGGGCTCTTCACGGTTCGGCTCGCGAGCGTCATGTCGTCTGTAACCCGAGGCTGCCGCCGTCCACCACCGTTCGCGGATACAACGCGCCGCGCATTCGGTCGGCCTCACGCAGCCACAGCAGCGAGGACCAGAGCGTCACTCGCCATCGCTGGTTCTCCAGGAGGAACCCTCGAAGCAGGTACGCCTCGTTCCAGGCTCGGCCCTCCTCGACCCACTCCTGCGGGTACTCGAAGGGGTAGGCGATGTCGTGCACGTGCACCAGCACGCCTGCGGGCAGCCGCGGAAACACCTCGAAGACGAGGTGGTTGACGTCGCTGCCGACCTTGGAGACATGGGTCGAGTCGACGAAGAGCACCTCACCCGCCTGGAGATCGGCCAGCTCGGCCAATGGAACGTCCTGGACCTTCATCGGCCGCACGGCGACCCGGTGCGCGTCGCCTGGCCTCATCACGGAGTGCAAGCGCTCCGGAACGGCTCGATCGCGGCCACCGTCGTGTCGAGATCCTCCCGGTCGCAGGCATCGAGGAGCAGCGCCGTGCTCCAGCCACTGCCCACTTCCACGACCCGTCGTGGCCGGCGTTTGGCGAGCAAGGCGTACCAGAGCTGCGAGTCGGTCCGGCCGAAGAACGGATTGTCCGGCCGGAACCGCCATCCCCGACCCTCCGCCGGGTCACGTGCGGCCACCAGGCCAGCGCCGGGGCGAGCACGTCGAGCAGGCCCAACTGCTCGTTGAGGCGAGCATCCATGCCGGTGACGCCGCCCGTACGGTCGAAGAGCTGAGCAGCTCGCTGACGCACGTCGGGAAGGTCGGGGAGGGGAGAGTAGAAATGACCCTCCGGATACAGCCGGTATGCGGGCTCGCTCGGTCGCAGGTCCGCGACCTGCCGGTTGAGCGCCGCCACAGACGCTTAGGCCTGCTCGGCACGTTCCGCCTGCTGCTGCCCGGCACGAAGAGCCGCCAGGCAGTCCGCCTCGGCCCTGGCCAGCTGGTCGCGTAGTTCGCCCACCTCGCCGCTGAGCCGATCACGGTCGGCCCGCAGCCGCGCGCCAGGGGGGAATGCGGCCGGCCACGTGCCCCAGGAGGCGATGCACGCGGCCATCCTGTCCCGCATCGGACGCCGCCGCCACCTGGCACGCCTAGTCGAGCGACCGGCGGAGAGCGGTCAGGCCTGCCGCGTCGGCTGGGCCCCGTGGACGACCCTCCGG
>DASTNV010000048.1:0-5504 GCA_035762725.1 Lapillicoccus sp.
GCGCGGCCTGGACCGGCATCCGGTCGAGCTCTCTGACCCGACGGCGGTGCGGTGGCTGGAGGCGTGCCTCTGGCCGGACGTCCCGGGTCGGGTGGAGCGGTTCCGTTTCGCGGTCGACCAGCAGTCGCTCGACCCCCCGACGGTCGTGGCGGGCGACATGGTCGACGACCTCCCAGCCGTCGTGGATGCCGCCTTCGCGGATGCACCCGACGACGCTCATCTCGTCGCGATGAGCTCGTGGGCGCTGACCTACGTCGACCGCGCCCGCCGGCCGGAGGTGGCCACGACGCTCGCTACCGTCGCCTCCGGCGGCCGGCCGGTCACGTGGCTGACCGCCGAGCCACCGAAGTGCACCCCGGGCGTCACTCCCCCGCCTGAGCGTCCGGAGGACCGTGGCCAGACCACGGTGCTCGCAACGCGCACCTGGCGGGCCGGTGCCGAACGTCCCCCTGAGGTGCTCGGAACCAGCCACCCGCACGGCGAGTGGGTCGCCTTCCGCTGACCCTCAGGACAGGGCCGCGCACACCTCCGGGAAGACGGTGTCGGCGAAGTTCGGCGTTTGCATCTCGATCGTGACCGTCCCGTCCGGCGCCGCCACCTCGACGTACCGGCCGACGTATCCGACGAGGTGCCCGCTGCCCGGCTGGGTGAAGTTGAGGTCGTTCCCCGCGATCACCGTCCGCGTCGACCCGTCCTCCGCGTACCACGTCGTCACGGTGCCGGCCAGCCGCGACGAGAGCGACGTCCCGTTGGCCGGGTTCCGGAGGGTGTAGGTGAAGTCGCTGACCCACGCCTGCTCGCGCGTGACGCTTCCGGCATCGTCGGTGTAGGTCCGCGTCCACAGCCGCCCGTCCAGCACCCGCTCGATCGGGAAGGCGCAGTACGGCTCCCCCGCCGGGATGGTGCGCACGTTCTGGGCGAAGTCGATGTACGTCGTCGACGGCGGGCCGGCCGTGGCGCTGGCGACCGGGACAACGGTGGCCGCCGCTGCGGAGACGAGAACGGCGGCGACGCGGGCACGTGGTGTCATGACGATCCTCTCGGGGGTGAACCGCTAAACTATGCAAGACGCATACTTGTGTATGCATCGTGCATAGTTGTGATCCTGCCCGTCAAGAGGAGCGCGCCATGAGTTCGCTGGACGTCGCCGAGCTGCGCCATGGGGCCAACGTCCTCCGCGCGCTGGCCCGCAACCTCGAGCCCGCGGAGGGCGCCTCGGCCGCTCCGCTCGACCATTCGAGCGCCCGCGACGCCGTGACCTTGCTGGCCTGGCGCGGTGAGGCGACGAGCGAGACGCTGCAGTTCGCCCTTGGCCTGTCGCAGCCCGCGTGTGTCCGGCTGGTCGACCGGCTCGTCGAGTCGGGCCTGCTGCGCCGGACCCGCCGCGCCGGCGACCGACGGGTGTGGCTTGCCTTGACCACCAAGGGAAAGCGCTCGGCCGCCAGCCTGCTGGACCACGAGCGGGAGCCGGTGGAGGCGGCCCTCCGCGCCGCCCTCCCGGAGGGGGACGAGCTGGCCCGGTTCGTCGCGGCGCTGGACAAGGTGGCCACCGTGGTGCTCGACGACACGACCGACCCCGCGCGGTTCTGCCGGTCCTGCGACGTGGCGGCCTGCCTCGGCTCAGACCGAGAGTGTCCGTCGGTCGCCGTCTGCCGGGCGAACGCGGCCGAGGAATGACCGAAGCCCGCGAGCGGGGCTCGCGGGCTTCGGACTGGTGGAGGACCCAGGAATCGCACCTGGCAAGGCGCCTCAAGTGCGCATCCCCCGTGGACTGCTGACGTTAACGCACCGGGAACCCTGCGACAAGTTGTTCCCAACAACTCGCTGGGATCCGTGCGGATTTCCTCGACAGGGTGCGCGCCCTGGTGTGGAATCACGCCATGAAGGCCGACGACATCCGCCGGGGTTACCTCGATTACATGGCCGAGACGGGCCACGTCATCATCCCGCGCGCGCCCCTGATCCCCCACGACGACCCCACGACGCTGTTCACCGGCAGCGGCATGCAGCCGCTCCTCCCCTACCTGCTCGGCGCGGAACACCCCGCCGGGACGCGGGTCGCCGACAGCCAGACCTGCCTACGCGTCCAGGACATCGACGAGGTCGGTGACAACCGGCATACGACCTTCTTCGAGATGCTCGGCAACTGGAGCTTCGGCGACTACTTCAAGCAGGAGCAGCTGCCCCAGGTGTGGACCTTCCTGACCGAGAAGGTCGGCCTGGACCCGAACCGCATCTACGTGTCGTGCTTCATCGGTGACCCCGCGCACGGGATCCCCAAGGACACCGAGTCGGCCGACATCTGGACGCGGCTGTTCAACGAGGCCGGCGTCAGCGCCGACCAGGTCGACCTCGACACCGAGGAGCACGGCGGCGAGGTAGGCAACGGCGGTGCGCGAATCGCCTTCTACGGCAAGAAGAACTGGTGGTGCCGCGGCGGCGACGCCGAGAGCATGCCGGTCGGCGAGCCCGGCGGTCCGGACAGCGAGCTCTTCTACTTGTTCCCCGATGTCGAGCACGACCCGGCCTGGGGCGCCCAGTGCCACCAGAACTGCGACTGCGGCCGGTACCTCGAGATCGGCAACTCCGTCTTCATGGAGTACCAGCGCACCGAGACTGGGTTCGCCCCGCTGCCGCGCAAGAACGTCGACTTCGGTGGCGGCCTGGCCCGGATCGCGGCGGCGTCGGTCGACACGTCAGACGTGTTCCGGATCAGCACGCTGTGGCCGATCATCGAGAAGCTCCAGGACCTGTCCGGCAAGGCCTACGAGGACGAGACCGTCGCCATGCGGGTCATCGCCGACCACCTGCGCGGCGCGACCTTCCTCGCCGTCGACGGCGTCCGGCCGAGCAACAAGTCGCAGGGCTACGTCATGCGCCGGCTGATCCGCCGGGCCGTGCGGTATGCGTTCGACCTCGGCCTCGAGGAGAACTTCTTCCCGCAGATCATCCCGACCGTCGCCGGCATCTACGAGGCGGCGTACCCCGAGGTGGGCGAGCACGCGGCCTTTGTCGAGGCGGTGCTGTCCAAGGAGGAGCAAGCCTTCCGGCGCACGCTCCGCAAGGGCATCAAGCAGCTCCGCGGGTACCGCAAGACCGGTGTGACCGGAGCCGAGCTCTTCGTCCTCTACGACACATTCGGCTTCCCCGTGGAGCTGAGTACCGAGGAGGCGGCCCGTACCGGGGTGACGATGAGCGAGTCGTGGCGCGAGGAGTTCGACGCGCAGATGGCGAAGCAGCGTGCCCGCTCACAACAGGCCACCCACCTTGGGGTCTAAATCACCCCACGAAGTTCTTCGCTTCGCTCCGATACTTCGCGGGGACCCCGTCTAAAGCATCAGCCCGGCCGTGACGCCCTCCACGGCACGCCGCGAGTCCAGCGGCATGCCGTGGAGGATCGCCGACGCCCGGGTGGACTGCCACGGCATACCGACGAACCGCACCGCCGGGTCGGACGCGGCTCCCCCGTGTCCGTCCAGCAGCGGAACGCCGTACTCGTCCTGGTCGACCGCCAGCCACCGGTAGTCACCGCCGAACCCGGTGCACCAGATGACGGTGGTGATCCCCTCGCGGTCGAGGTCAATGGACGGGAGCGACGGAGCGTCCACCGGACCGCGACCTTCGTCGGGCTCGGCCTCCGGCGCGTCGAGACCGGCCGCCGCGATGTAGTCGTCGGCGATCTGGTCGAGTGAGGCGGCCACGGTGTCGCCGAAGGCGACGAACCCCTCCACGTCGCCGGCGAACCCGAGCACGGCGCCGTCCACCTCAGCCAGCCGACCGAGCAGCCGGACGCCCATCCGGCCGAGCTTGGGGATGCCGAGGTCTCGACCGTTGGAGGCGATCAGCGGCGTGGCCGTGCGCATCATCGCTGGGTCGGGCAGCGCCTCCGGCGGGGTCGCCCACCACCCGGCGTCAACGTGCCAGTCGAGCAGCGCCCGGCCGCGGTACCTGGCGCGGTACCGCCCGATCCGGCTGGTCGACCACCAGACGTCGCGCCCGGACTGGACGAGGTCCTCGGCGATCTGGCCGCCGGACTGGCCCCCACCGACGACGAGCACGCCGCCCTCGGGGAGAGCGGCCGGGTTCCGGTAGTGGTCCGCGGTGAGGGAGGTCAGGTGGTCAGCGAGCTTCGCCGCCATCGCCGGCACCAGCGCCACGTTCTTCGGTCCGCTGGCGACGACGACGGTGCGCGCCTCCAGCTCGTCGTCCGGCGTCGTGACCCGCCAGACGTCACCGACCCGCCGCGCGCCGGTGACCGGAGTATGCGAGCGGACCGGCAGGCTCTCGCACTGGCGGGCCAGCAGCGCGACCGTCTCGTCCCGCGTGTGGTACTCCTGCGGGTCGATGTCACCGAGCAGGGCGTTCATCGACCCAGGAGTGTTGAGCCGGAACGAGTCCCACCGCTGGGTGGCCCACGTGTTGCCGACCTGCCCACGCTCCAGGACGACGTGCTCGACACCGGCCCCGGTCAGGTCCCGACTGGCCGTGACACCGGCCGCGCCCGCACCCACCACCACGCAGTCGTAGATCACTCGAGAAGCATCCCCCAGAGCGTCGTGCGACGCTGATGACATGCCGAAGACGACGAAGAGCGGCAAGGCCAAGCAGGACGAGCTGCCGAGCACCCTCCAGCGCTCGGGCCGCAAGGCGCAACAGACCTTCGCGGAGACCTTCGACTCGGCGATGGACCAGTACGACGACGAACGGCGCTCGTACCAGACGGCGTTCGCATCGCTGAAGCACACCCACGAGAAGGTCGGCGACCACTGGGAGCCCAAGGAGGAGTACGGCCCGTCCGACGACCGGGCGGCCGAGGACCGGCCCCGCGACTCGTCGACTCCGACGGCGGGCGGCGTCGATGCGAACGCGTCCAAGGCCCACCTCTACGAGCTGGCCACCCGGCTCAAGGTCAAGGGCCGCTCGCGAATGTCCAAGGCCGAGCTCGTCGACGCCCTCCAGAAGGCCAACGACCGCGCGTCCGCGCGGGCCCGCTCCTGAGCGCTTCCCAGCTCCGACCGGTGCCGGTCCTCAGGGCCTGAGCCGTCGCGAACAGAGGGGCGTGGGTACGGCCAGCGTCCGGTCGCGGTTCATGTCGCGCTTGGTGCTGTGCTGACGACAGCGCGTGCGACATGAACCGCGACGTGGGGCCCGCCCGCGCGGGGACCCGCTCCTGAGCCGCTTCTCGCTCAGACGGTGCCGGCCCGCGCCGCCGCGACCTTGCGCTCCCGATCGGCAGGCACCAAACCCAAAATCAGTCGTGGATGTGCCGTTTCCGGCGCCTTGTGCCTGTCGATTGGTGCGCCCGCGACGACACCAGGTGGGCGGCCAGCCCCAGCCCACCCGGATCGGCAGCGGGCTCTGGTCCAGCCTGCCCGGCGTCAGTGGCGCGGACAGTCGAGGGCAGGTTGAGCAGTGCAGGCTTGGGCTCAGAGTGCAAGTCAGAGTGCGCCTGGTGTCGGGAGGACAGCACCTAGTGCACTCAGATGCGCACTCTGACGCAGCAA
>DASTNV010000049.1:0-5283 GCA_035762725.1 Lapillicoccus sp.
GTACGTCGGGACGGTTCGACGGGTCGAGGCGACGGTTCGGGAGCGCGAGGCCCTGGTCGCGCTGGGCACCCTCGCCGCGGGGCTGGCCCACGAGCTGAACAACCCCGCCTCGGCCGCGACGCGGGCCGTCGACTCGCTGGAGACCAGTGCGGGCGCGATGTATGCGTCGCTCAGCCGGCTGTCGGCCGCCCAGATGAGCGCCGAGCAGTTCGCCCAGCTGGACGCGCTGCGGCAGGAGCTGGCTGCCGGGACGGGGCCGCTGGACTCGCTGGCCCAGGCCGAACTGGAGGAGACCCTGGGCGAGTGGCTGGCCGACCACGACGTTCCGGAGGAGTGGCTGCTCGCGCCGCCGCTTGCTGAGGCGGGCGCGGATCTGGCTTGGTGCACACGGGTATCCGCGGTTCTTCCGGAGGAGCTCCTGGCACCCGGCATCGAGTGGGTGGCCAGCTCGCTGTCGGTGCACGCCCTGCTCGACGAGGTGAAGGAGTCGACGCGACGGGTGTCGGAGCTGGTCCAGCGTGTCCGGTCCTACACCCAACTGGACCGGGCCTCGGTCCAGTCGACCGACATCCCCGAGGGGCTGGACAGCACCGTTGCGATGCTCGCCCACCAGCTCGGCGATGGCGTCGCGGTCGAGCGCGACTACAGCCCAGACGTGCCGCGCATCGAGGCCATGGCCGCCGAGCTGAACCAGGTCTGGACGAACCTCATCGACAACGCCGTCGATGCCATGGACGGGCACGGGACGATCCGTTTGCGGACCCGCTTCGACTCCCCCGGCTGGGTGATCATCGAGGTCGAGGACACCGGACCGGGGATGAGCGAGGAGACGGCGAAGCGGCTGTTCGACCCGTTCTTCACGACGAAGCCGGTCGGCGAGGGGACCGGCCTCGGTCTCGACATCTCGCGGCGGATCATCGTCGACCACCACCAGGGCGAGATCTCCGTGGACTCGGCGCCCGGCCGCACCGTCTTCACAGTCCGGCTCCCCGTCCGGTAGGGACGTCCGCTCGCGAACGCGCGAACCCTGCTGGGCCGGCTCGGCTTGGGCGGAGTGCCGTCTCCGGCGCGAGTTGACGCTGCGTCGAGCTACTCGACGCGGGTTGGACCATGCGTCGCGTCGCTCGACGCAGCGTCGAGTCGGCCGGAGCCGGGACCGAGAGAGCCCAGGGGTGGGCCGACGACTGCGGCTAGCGCTTGCGGCGCGACCCGGCGATGCGGGGACCGCTGCGACCGCGCGGCGGGTTGGCGGCGGCCGCCTCCTTCGCGGCCTGACGGGCCGCCTCCTCGCGCTCCTGCTGCGCGGCGGCCTCGAGGGCCTCGTCGATCTCCAGCCGGGTCAGCGCCCCCTCGCGGAGCGTGAGCGGAGCGTCGCCGGTGCAGTCGAGGATGGTCGAGGCGTACCCGCCCGGAGCGGTACCACCGTCGAGGTAGACCGCGACCGATGCACCGAGCTGCTCCCGGGCCTCGTCCACGCTCTGCGCGGCCGGCTGCCCCGTGAGGTTGGCACTGGTCACCGCCATCGGTCCGGCCTGGCCGAGCACGGCGAGCGCGATCTCGTTGTCCGGCATCCGCAGGGCGACGGTGCCGTTGGTCTCGCCGAGATCCCAGGTCAGCGAGGGCTGCGACTCGAGGACGAGGGTGAGGGCGCCCGGCCAGAACCGCTGGATGAGGTGCCGCGCGTAGTCGGGGACCAACCGGGCGAGCCCGTCGACGGTGCGGGCGTTCGGGACGAGCACCGGCGGCGGCATCTCCCTACCCCGACCCTTCGCGGCGAGCACTGCGGCGACCGCCGCCGCGTCGAACGCGTCGCAGCCGATCCCGTAGACGGTGTCGGTCGGCAGCACGACGACCTGCCCGGCCTGGATGGCGCGAGCGGCCGCCTCGACGCCCGCGGCCAGCCCCTCGGGCGTGGTGCAGTCGTAGACCTCACTCATCGGTACTCACGGCCCCCGACCCTATGCCGGGTCGCGACGACGCAGCGCGGCCGCCCCAGTAGGTCGACATGGTCGACCGTACTGCCCCAGTCGCCGGTCGCGGCGAGTGCCCGTGGCAGGGTCGCGCCCTGGGTCTCGGCGTGCTCCATAACGAGAGTGCCGCCGTCGCGCAGCAGCTCGGCGGCGTGGGCCGCCATCTCGACCGGCAGAGCGAGACCGTCGGCACTGCCGCCGTACAACGCCTCCACCGGGTCGTGGTCGCGGACCTCGGGATCGACGGGGACCTGCCCCTCCGGGATGTACGGCGGGTTGCAGGTCACGACGTCGACGGCGCCGATCAGTTCGAGGTATGCCTTTCGCGCGTCGCCGCGCTCGATGGTCACGGCGAGCCCGAGCCGGTCGCGGTTCCGGACCGCCCAGGCGTGGGCCAGGTCGGTGAGCTCGACCGCATACACCGTGGCGGCCGGGCACTCTTGCTTGACGGCGAGGGCGATGGCCCCGGACCCGGTGGCGAGGTCGACGACGACGGGTCGCTCCTGACCCGCGAGCGCCCGCAGGGCCAGGTCGACGAGCAGCTCGGTCTCGGGTCGGGGCACGAAGACGCCCGGACCGACCTCGAGCTCGAGGTCCCGGAAGTGGGCCCGGCCGGTGAGATGCTGGAGCGGTACCCGGTTCGCGCGCTCGGCGACGAGGTCGGCATACCCCTCCGGCTCCTCGACCCCGCCGAGGACCATGAGCCGGCGGGTCTCGGTGACGTCCTCGCCGCGCAGGTGCGCCGCTAGGTGGAGGGCGTCGACCGGTGCGGACGCCACGCCGGCCTCGGCGAGGGTCATGGTGGCGCGGCGTACCGCGTCTCTCAGCTCGGTCATTCGCCGGCGACGGCCGCGAGCCGGGCCTGCTCGTCAGCCTCGACACAGGATCCGATGACCGCGTCCAGGTCGCCGTCGAGGACCTGGTCGAGGTTGTAGGCCTTGAAGCCGGTCCGGTGGTCGCTCAACCGGTTCTCGGGGAAGTTGTAGGTGCGGATCCGCTCGCTGCGGTCGACGGTGCGGACCTGGCTGCGGCGCGCGGCGGACGCCTCGGCCTCGGCCTGCTCGCGGGCGGCCTGGTGGAGCCGGGCGCGGAGGACGCGCATCGCGGCCTCTTTGTTCTGCAGCTGAGACTTCTCGTTCTGGCAGGACACGACGATGCCGGTGGGCAGGTGGGTGATCCGAACCGCGGAGTCGGTGGTGTTCACGCTCTGGCCGCCAGGCCCGGAGGAGCGGTAGACGTCGACCCGGATGTCGTTGGGGTGGATCTCGACCTCGTCGGTCTCCTCCACCTCGGGCATGACCAGGACGCCGGCCGCGCTCGTGTGGATCCGTCCCTGGCTCTCGGTCACGGGAACCCGCTGGACCCGGTGGACACCGCCCTCGAACTTCAGCAGCGCCCACGGCGCCTCGCCGGGCTGCGGCGTGCCCTTCGCCTTGACCGAGAGCCGAGCGTCCTTGTAGCCACCGAGATCCGACTCGGTCGCGTCGGTGACCTCGGCCCGCCAGCCGTGCTTCTCGGCGTAGCGCAGGTACATCCGCAGCAGGTCGCCCGCGAAGAGCGCGGACTCCTCGCCGCCCTCCCCCGCCTTGACCTCGAGGATGACGTCGCGGTCGTCGTCCGGGTCGCGCGGCACGAGGAGGCGCCGCAGGTGCTCGTGAGCGGCGTCGGCCGTCTCCTCCAGCGCGGGAACCTCAGCCGCGAACGAGGCGTCCTCGGTAGCCAGCTCGCGAGCGGCCGCCAGGTCACCGTCGGCGGTCTCCACGGCCCGGTATGCGGCGACGGTGGGTCCCAGCGCGGCATACCGCTTGTTGAGGGTGCGGACGAGGTTCTGGTCGGCGAACACCTCGGGGTCGGCCAGCCGGCGCTCGAGGTCGGTGTACTCGTCCAGCACGGCGCGCGCGCTGTCGACGACGGACCCGGTCTCCTCAGCCACCGGTGGCACCTCCCTCAGGGAACTCGACGCATACATGAGAATCGCCGGCCCTCGCGGTGGGCGAACCCACCGGAGGACCGGCGATCGGGACAGCTACTTCGCGGCAGTCTTGCCGTAGCGCTGGTTGAACCGGGCCACGCGGCCACCGGTGTCAAGGATCTTCTGCTTGCCCGTGTAGAACGGGTGGCACTGGGAGCAGACGTCGGCGTGGATCGTGCCGGACGCAGACGTGCTGCGGGTGGTGAACGTGTTGCCACAGGTACAGGTGACCGTGGTCTCCACGTAGTCGGGGTGCAGGTCCTTCTTCACAAACGGCTCCTCAGTCTCAAGTGGGCCGGGTCGGCGGGCTCTCGCGCCCTGCGTGCCGTGAACCGGTCCAACGGGTCAGTGTGCCAGAGGAGGGCACACATCCCCTAAACGGCAACGGTGGCCCCCGCATTCCGCCCGGCCCCAACCCGGCGAGAGGCCAACTTCTGCTGTCATTCGCGTGGTTTGACGACAGAAGTTGGCCTCTCGGCAGGGTCAAAGGGGGTATCTCAGTCGTCGTCGAGCTTGCTGGACGACGACATCTGGACCTGACGCAGGAACTCGATGTTCGTGCGCGTCCGCCGGATGCGGTCGAGCAGCAGCTCGAGGGCCTGCTGCGGCTCCAGCGCGCCGAGGACGCGGCGGAGCTTGTACATGATCTTCAGCTCCTCCGACCCGAGGAGCAGCTCCTCGCGCCGGGTTCCCGAGGCGTTGACGTCGACGGCGGGGAAGATCCGCCGGTTCGCCAGGTCGCGGCCGAGCTTGAGCTCCATGTTCCCGGTGCCCTTGAACTCCTCGAAGATCACCTCGTCCATCTTCGAGCCGGTCTCGACCAGCGCGGTGGCGATGATGGTCAGCGAGCCGCCGTTCTCGATGTTCCGTGCGGCGCCGAAGAACTTCTTCGGCGGGTAGAGCGCTGTCGAGTCGACGCCGCCGGAGAGGATCCGGCCACTGGCGGGTGCCGAGAGGTTGTACGCCCGGCCCAGCTTGGTGATCGAGTCGAGCAGCACGACGACGTCGTGACCGAGCTCGACGAGCCGCTTGGCCCGCTCGATGGTCAGCTCTGCCAACGCGGTGTGCTCGTCGGACGGGCGGTCGAAGGTCGAGGCGATGACCTCGCCCTTCACCGACCGCTGCATGTCGGTGACCTCCTCGGGCCGCTCGTCGACGAGCAGCACGATGAGCTTCACCTCGGGGTTGTTCAGCTCGATCGACCGGGCGATCTGCTTGATGATCGTCGTCTTGCCGGCCTTCGGCGGCGACACGATCAGCCCCCGTTGGCCCTTGCCGATGGGCGCGATGAGGTCGATGATGCGCGCCGTCACGTTGGCGGGATCGCGCTCCTGCTCCAGC
>DASTNV010000050.1:0-4980 GCA_035762725.1 Lapillicoccus sp.
GGGTGACGGCCTGGACGACCACAAGGAGGGCAGCGAGCGCGGCCACCTTGGACACCCCGGCCAGGAACACGGTGATCGGCAGTGGCGACCCTGCATACGTCGTGGGGGTCCAGGCGTGGAAGGGCACGAGGGAGAGCTTGAAGCCGATACCACCGAGGATGAGGACGACCGACAGGGCGAGCAGGGCGCGCTGTGGCGTCGAGGTGGCCGCGAGGGCGGGACCGGGGCCGAGCTCCGGCGAGCCGGTCGCGGCGTACCAGCAGGCCGCGCCGAGGGCCAGCATGGCGAACGACACCAACGACGTCGTCACCAGCTGGACCGCGCCGGCCAGGGCGCGTCGGGTGCCGGGGAGCGCCGCGAGCGCCACCACGGGAAGCGTTGCCAGCTCGAGGGTGACCAGCCACGACCCGAGGTCACGAGCGCCGGCGACGCCGACCGCACCGCCGGTCGCGGCCAGCAGGAGCGCCACGGTCACGGCGGTCCGGCCGGTCTCGTCGGCCCGCTCGGACGGCCAGGCGAGGAGCAGGGTGACGGCGGCCGCCAGGAGAGCGGCCAGCTGGAGAGTGGTGGTCAGCGCCGACGCGCCGTAGAAGCAAGTCACGCCGCCCGGGAGGCAGAGGGTCCGTAGCTCGTCGCCGGTGGGCGTACCCAGCCCGCCGAAGGTGCCGAACATCCCGATGACCAGGGCGATGAACGCGACCGCGTAGTGGACCCGCTGCCCGCGGGTGTCGAGGACGTCGAGGACGAGCACGACGATCGACCCGAGCAGCGGGGCGAGCGCGGGCAGCAGCGTTCCGACGTCGAAGGAGATCACGGTCCACTCGCTTCCACGACGAGGACCGTCGACTCGGGTTCGGTCACGCCGAGCAGCGGTTTCGGCACGACGCCGAGCCCGATGATGAGGACGACGAGCGACACGACGACGGCCAGCTCGGCACCCCGGGCGTCCTCACGGCGGATGCGCCGCGGGGCCTCGCCAACGGTCGGGCCGGTCCAGTTCGCGTGCCCGGCCCAGACCAGGCGGAGCACGCGGAGGGAGTATGCGGCGGCGAGGGACATCCCGACCACGCCCGCCACGGCACAGATCTGGAAGAGCGCCAGGGGCTGGCCCGCTGCCGGGTCCCAGGCGGCATACACGGCCAGGAACTCGCCCCAGAACCCGACGAGACCCGGAAGCCCAAGCGCGGAGGCGAATCCGACGACGAGGGCGAACCCCATCCGCGGCGAGACGTCGCGCAACGCGTCACGGGCGACGCTGAGGTCGGCGCTCCCCCACCGCTCCTTGAGCCCTCCGACGACGAAGAACAACAGGGCGGAGACCAGGCCGTGGGCGACGTTGCCGAACAGGGCGGCTTGCATGCCGGTCTGCGTGCCCGCGGCGAGACCGAGCGCCACGAAGCCCATGTGGGCGACCGAGCTGTAGGCCACCAGCCGTTTGAGGTCGCGTTCGACGAGACAGGCCAGGCCTCCCCAGAGGATCCCGACTGCGCCGCTCGCGGCGAGGAACGGGGCCACCGTCTGGAACCCCTCCGGCACCGTCGGGATGGCCAGCCGGATGATGCCGTAGGTCCCCATCTTCAGCAGGACGGCGGCCAGCAGCACCGACCCGGCCGTCGGGGCGATGGTGTGGGCCGGCGGCAACCAGGTGTGGACCGGCCACAGCGGCACCTTGATGCCCAGGCCGACGACGAGCAGCGTGGCGACGAGCACCTGGGTCGGCGTGGAGAGCCCGGCGCCGTGGGCCGCGGCCAGCCGGCTGAGGTCGGAGGTCCCGCTCTGGACGACCAGGACGAGGATGCCGAGCAGCATCAGGGTGGAGCCCAACGCGGTGAACAGGACGAACCGGTTCGACGCGTCGGCGCGGGCCCGCTCGGTGGCGTGCTCGTCACCGAACCGGCTGATCAGCACCCACATGGGGACGAGGACGACCTCGAAGGCGACGAAGAAGAGAATCGCGTCGCGGGCGAAAAACGTTGCCAGCGCACCGAACTCGACGAGCAGCAGGCAGGCGTAGAAGGTCGAGGCGGAGCTGGCGCCGTTGACCGCGCGGCCTGGCTCACGTCCGCGAGCGTGGACGACGACGGCCACCCCGAGCAGAGCAGTGAGGAGCGCGAGAGGCACGGTCACGCCGTCCACGGCGAAGTGCCAGCGCAGCCCGAGCGAGGACACCCAGGGCGCGTCGACCTCGGTCCGGAGACCGACCGTGAGCAGGGTGAGCAGCAGGGTGAGGACGCTGGCGAGGAGAGCGAGGCCCTGGGCGGTGCGAGCCGCATACCGGCGTCCGCCGACGAGCAGCCAGACGGCGACCACGGCCGGGACGACGAGGGTCAGGGTCAGCGCCACACTGTCACCCCCGCTACTGCGACGAGGACGACACCGACGACGACGGCGACCAGCCCGGTCGACGGCGCGGCCCGGTGCGCCTTCTCGCCGACCCGTCCCGCGATCCCGGTCAGTGCGGCCGCACCGCGCGGGTAGGCGTCGACGACGTCGCGGTCGAGCCGAACGACCAGCCGCGCCAATGCGTTGACGACGCGGCCGACGGCGACGTAGACCGTGTCGAACCCGAAGCCACGATCGCTCTGCTCGACGACCGCCGGGCCGAGGCGGTCCGCGGGGTCGCGGCCGTCAGTCGCCAGCGCGCGGACGCCGAGAAACCCGAGGGCGATGACCAATAGCGAGACGACCGTCATGACGAGGCCGAGGTGGATGCCGCCGATGGGGATGAGCAGGAGGCCGCCGACCACCGTGAGGACCGCGAGCGCCGACACGGTGAGCGCAGCGGCCATGGTCACGGGACGAGCCTCGTGGGCGCCGGTCGCAGCCTCGTCGCCGGCCGGCGCGGCCTCCTCGTCGCTCTCCTCCTGCCCTTCCTCCGCCTCGAGCTCGGCGAGCCCGCCGGCGCGCTCGGTCGTCAGCAGCAGCCAGGCGCGGGTGCAGTAGGCGGCGGTGAGCCCCACGGTCACGACGAGGGTGATGAGGACGAACCAGGCCAGGCCGGCGTCCGGACCGCTGAGCGACTCCTCGGCCGCAAAGAGGACGCCCTCCTTGGAGAAGAAGCCCACCAGCGGCGGAATCCCGGCCAGCGCCGCGAGGCCGACAGCCAACGACCAGTAGAGCGCGCCGCGCCCGGTTGCCCGGCCACGCAGCGCGAGGAACGCGGTCCCGCCGGCCAGCACCGACAGCCAGCCGATGCCGAGGAAGAGCAGCGACTTGAACATCGCGTGCGAGAAGAGGTGGTTGAGGGCGAGCCCGGGCGTCTCGTCCGGACCGAGCACGAAGGCGAGCGCACTGGCCATGACGGCGATCTGGCTCAACGTCGAGTAGGCCAGCATCCGCTTGACGTCGGACTGCCCGAAGGCGAGCAGTGCGGCCCACACCATGGTCAGGCCCGCGAGCACCCCCAGGACGATCCGGGCGGGGTCGTCGACCGCGTAGAGCGGGTGCAGCCGAGCCACGACGTAGGTGCCGGCCGCGACCATCGTCGCCGCGTGGATCAGCGCCGAGGCCGGCGTCGGGCCCTCCATGGCGTCGGGAAGCCAGTCGTGGAAGGGAATGAGCCCGGACTTTCCGGCCACGCCGATGAGGAGGAGGACGAGGGCGCCGGTGAGCGCGGGTCCGACCCCAGCGGTGGTCCAGTGGGCGAGGACGGCGCCGATCTCCGTGGTGCCCGCTCCGACGGCGAGGATCACCAGCCCGATGACGAAGCCGATGTCGGCGACCCGCGTGACGAGGAAGGCTTTGTATGCGGCTCGCCGCGCCGACTCGCGTGCACTGACGTGGCCGATGAGGAGGTACGAGCACCAGCCCATGACCTCCCAGCCGACCAGGGTGAGAATCAGGTCGTCGGACTGGACGACGAGGAGCATGGCGGCGAGGAAGAGGGAGACCGTCGACGCGAACACGGCGTAGCGGGCGTCGTCGCGCAGGTACCAGACCGTGAAGACCTGCACCGCCAGACCGACGATCGCCACGGCCACGGCAATGACCGCGGAGGTGCGGTCGGCCAACAGGTTCAGGGGAATCTGCAGCTCGCCGACCGGCAGTGGCCCAAAGGTCGGGACGACCTCCGCCTGTCCGCCCGTCTCGAAGAACTGGGCGACCGAGAGGACGAGCGCCAGCACCGACCCGGCCACGGCCATCAGCCCGGAGAAGCCTCGGCTCTGGCGGAGGAGCAGTCCGGCGAGCGCGGCCAGGGCCGGGAGCAGGACCAGCAGCTGGACCGTCGCCACGGTGAGCACCGTCACCGCTCGTCCTCCTGGTCATTGGGCGAGGTCAGCAGCGGTGGAGCGGCGAGGTCGATGTGGCCCTGGAGCTTGAACATCGCGAGGACGACCGCCAGCGCCACGCAGATCTCCGCGGCGGCGATGGTGATGATGAACAGGGTCAGCGACTGGCCGGTCTGCAGCGGCGACCCGTCCTTGGCGCCGAGGGCGACGAGCATGACGTTGGCCGCGTTGAGGATCAGCTCCACGCCGATGAGGACGAGGACGGCGTTACGGCGGGCCAGGACCCCATAGGTGCCCGCGCCGGCGAGGACGCTCGCGAGGAGCATCGGCAGCCAGAGGTGCATCACGAGGCGCTGCCCTCCGGCGACGCCACCGGCTCAGGTGTCGGCTCGGGCTGCGACTCGGCCTCGAGCGGGGGTGCCGGCTGTCTCGGCGGAGCCTTCCGGCGACGGGGCCGGCGGACGAGTCCCGCTCCGGCGATCTTGGCCAGCGCGAACGCGCCGATCAGGGCAGCCAGCAGCAGCATCGACAGGAGCTCGAAGGGCCAGACCCAGGTGCCGAACACCGCGGTGGACACCGCCTGGGTGTTGCCGTTCTTCGACTCCACGGCCCCTTCGCCGACCAGCGGGACGAGGGTGACGACCAGGAGCACCGTGACCGAGACGGCCAGCGCCGCGGCGAGCAGGCGCTGCCACCACGGGCTGGCGATCTCGCGGTTCGGGCCGATCGGCGCCCGCGTCAGCATGAGGGC
>DASTNV010000051.1:0-13217 GCA_035762725.1 Lapillicoccus sp.
CCCAACTCCAGCAGATCCCCGGCCACCGACCCCACGTCCAGCAACTCACGCTGCCGAACCGACTCACCCTGCACACCCACAGAATTTCAGGTCAACGGCCCACCACCCCCGCGCCGCGCGGATTGTTCAGCAGGCTCCTAGGCGTCGCCGTCGACGTCGAGGACGATGAGTGGGCTGTGCGCGAGCATCTCGTCGACGTCGGTACGCCGCCAGCGCCGGGCCGCCGCCTCGATGAAGGGGCGACGCTCCTCGGGGTCGGTGACTTCATGGGCCGTAGCCGTGAGGTCAGCATCCACGGACCGCTTGAGGTGGACCACCACGCGCGGGTTGGCGCGGATGTTGTGGATCCAGTCTCGAGTTCGGTCGGCGCGGGGCATCCCGGTGATGAACAGCCGGCCGTCGTCGTCGTGCAGGAAGATCTCGATCCGTCGCTGGTCACCCGACCGTCGGCCGGTCGTCGTCAGGTCGATGACCTGACTGTGGTGCAGCGCGGTACGCAGGGCGTCATCCACGAGGTCAGTCTGCCTCGGGAGTCTGGGACTTCTGAGGCCGGGCCACCGCGAGGTCAGCGGCGTGCGGTGACCCGGCAGATTTCCTCGACCAGCTGCGGAAAGAGCTCGGCCGGGATGTTGTGCCCCATCCCCGGGTAGCGGACGAAGCGGGCTCCTGGGATCCGCGCGGCCGTGTCGCGACCGCCCTGCCACCGGATGAGCGGGTCGTCGAGGCCTGAGACGACGAGCGTCGGCGCGGTGATGGTCGCCAGGCCGGGATACCGGTGCGCCCGCCCCGCGGCCAGCTGGCGCTGCGTGGTCGACGGGTCTCGCGCCGCGCGGGCCTGGCTGGTGCGAGCGGCGGCCCGGGCCCAGTCCTCGGGGAAGGGGTAGCCGGGTGAGGAGATCGCGCGGTAGATCTCGACCAGGGCCTCGGCCTGCTCCTCGTCGCTCGGGCCCGGGGTGATCCGGCTGAGCGTCCGGAAGACCGCCGGCCGGATGTACCGCAGCGTGCGCCACGGTCCCGCGTCGACCGGGATGCCCATGCAGCTGACCAGCGACCGCACCCTGTCCGGGTGCTCCATCGCCAGGCCCTGCGCGAGCCCGGCGCCCATCGACCCGCCCATGACGTGGGCGCTGGACCAGCCGACGGCGTCCATCACCGCGAGCGCGTCGCCCATCATGTCGGCCGCGGTGTATGCGGGTTCGGTGCGGCCCATGAGGGCCTTCCACGGGTTCGGCGACGGCGTCGGCGGGAAGTGCGTCGAGAGCCCGGTGTCGCGGTTGTCGAAGCGCACCACGGCGAAGCCGGCCCCGACCAGCTGGTCGATGAGCTCCTCCGGCCACCACACCATTTGGAAGTCCAGGCCCATCACCAGGAGCAGCGGCTCACTCCCGGCGAGGTCGCCAAACGCCTCGTAGGCGATCTCGACCTCGCCGTTGCGGGCGTACTGGACCGTCGCCTCGGGGCGCATCAGGTCACCATCCTCGGATCGGACGAACGAACTGCGAACAATGTTAGCAGTTAGGCTGAGCACCGTGAGCCACCCGGCACCCGGCCCGTCCCGACGCCCGGGACCGACGCGGTCGATGTCGGTCCCGGCCATCGCCACCGCCGCCATCGCGCTCGCCGACGCGCGGGGCCTCGACGCGGTGACGATGCGCGAGGTCGCGGCGGCCCTGTCGACAAGCGCCGCTGGGCTCTACCGGTACGTCGCCTCCCGGGACGAGCTCCTCGGGCACATGGTCGACGTCGCGTCCGCCGAGGTCCAGCACCCGGCGGTCACCGGGGACTGGGTGAGTGACCTCACCGTGGTCGCGGCCCGGCAGCGGGACGTCTTCGCCGCGCACCCGTGGCTGGCCCAGGCGGTCTCCCTGCCCGTGGCGATGGGCCCGCACGTGCTCGACCACCTCGACTGGGGGCTGACGGCCCTCGCACCGGTCGATGTCCCGGTCGGGACGAAGCTCGAGGCGATCGCCCTGGTCACCGGAGTCGCTGCGCTCTTCGCGTCGGCCGGTGCGGGTCCGGCCGGGGCGTCACTCGCCGGGCTGGACCCGGTGCGCCACCCGCATCTCGTCGCGCTGGCCGAGGCACCGCCGATGACGGCCCGGTCCGAGGGACTGTTCGAGCGAGTCGTCGCGGGAGTTCTCCGCGGCGTGCTCGACCCCGCCTGACGAAGGCAATCAGCTCGGGGGCGCCCACCGCTCCGCCAGCGCCGCGACCCAGTCGGCGGCGTGGCCCACGTCGGCCGAAGCCCCCTCGACGACGACCAACTCGTCGACCCCGAGGTCGGCGAGCGCGCCGACGTCCTGAGGTCGAGGCGACCGCAGCGCCACCGCCAGCGACAGCTCGGCCGGATCGCGATCGCGTTCTCGACACGCCTTGTGCAGGAATGCGATTCGCTCGGCGACCGCCGCGACATCAGGGAGGTAGAACCCGTACCAGCCGTCGGCCCAGGCGGCGACGCGGCGGAGGGCACCGTCACTGTTCCCACCGAGGACGACCGGGATCGACCGTTCCCGGAACGGCTTGGGATGCACCCGGATCGCCTCGAAGCTAGTGAACTCCCCGTCGTACGAGGCGATGTCGTCGCGCCAGATCGTCCGCATCGCCTCGACGTACTCCCGGGTCCGTGCACCGCGTCGCGCGAACGGCACGCCCAAGGCGTCGAACTCATCCCGCGACCAGCCGATCCCGACGCCGAGCGTCAACCGGCCGCCGGACAGCACGTCCAACGACGCGGCCTGCTTGGCGACGATCACCGGGTTGTGCTCGGGCAGGAGCAGGACCCCGGTCGCGATGCGGATCGTCGACGTGGCCGCCGCGGCGAACCCGAGGCACACCATCGGGTCGAGCCAGTCCGCCGTCGCGGGCACCGCGATCTGGCCGTCGTCCGCGTAGGGATACCGCGAGGACGATCGGTCGACCATGACCACGTGCTCGCCGGCCCACAGCGTGTCGAACCCGTTGGCTTCGGCCGCGACGGCCACCGCGTCGATGACGTCGCGGCGAGCGCCGTCGCCGATCCCCAACGCGTGCAGTCCCAACCGCATCCGGCGATCCTGCCACCCGACCGAGGTCAGCGCTGCCGCGCCACCCGGCCCTCGTCCCACACCGGCTCGTCGGACTCGTAGACGCGCCCGTCCGCCCCGAACACGAGGTACCGGTCGAACTCCCGGGCGAACCAGCGGTCGTGTGTCACCGCCACCACCGTGCCCTCGAACGCGTCAAGACCCTCCTCCAGCGCCTCGGCCGAGTCGAGGTCGAGGTTGTCGGTGGGCTCGTCGAGGAGCAGCAGCGTCGCCCCGGACAGCTCGAGCAGGAGGATCTGGAACCGCGCCTGCTGCCCGCCGGACAGCGACTCGAAGGTCTGCTCCGCCGCCCGCGCCAGGCCGTAGCGGTCCAACGCGCGCGCCGCTTCGTCCCGCGGCTTGCCGGCCCGGTGCTCGTCGCCCCGATGGAGGATCTCGAGCAGGGTCCGGCCCAGCAGCGCGGCGTGGTCGTGGGTCTGCGCGAACCAGCCGGGCCGCACCCGGGAGCCCAACCGCGCCACGCCGGTATGCGCCACCGGCGCGGCCACGAGGTCGCCGACCGGCTGGTGCTCCTTGTCGGGGTCCGAACCGCCCGCGGCCAGCAGCCGGAGGAAGTGCGACTTGCCCGACCCGTTCGACCCGAGGACGGCGACCCGCTCGCCGTACCAGATCTCCAAGTCAAACGGCTTCATGAGGCCAGTCAGCTCCAGGTTGGAACAGATGATGGCGCGCTTCGCGGTCCGGCCACCCGCCAGCCGCATCCGGACGTTCTGCCGCATCGGCACGGCCTCCGGCGGCCCGGCCTCGACGAACTTGTCGAGGCGGGTCACCGCCGCCTGCAGCCGGGACGCCATGTCGGAGTTGTAGGCAGCCTTCTGGCGGTACATGACGACGAGCGCCTTGAGCTTCGCGTGCTCCTCGTCCCAGCGCTTGCGCAGCTCCTCGAGGCGGGCGTTCCGGTCGATCCGCGCCTGCGCATACGTCGAAAACCGGCCGGGGTGCACCCATACCGTCGCCCCGGCCGCCCCCGGCTCGAGCGTGGCGATGCGGGTCGCGACGCGGTCGAGCAACTCGCGGTCGTGCGAGACGAAGAGAACGGTCTTGGGCGACGTGACCAGCTGGTCCTCGAGCCACCGCTTGCCGGGGACGTCGAGGTAGTTGTCCGGCTCGTCGAGGAGCAGCACGTCCTCGGGGCCGCGCAGCAGCGCCTCGAGCACGAGCCGCTTCTGCTCGCCGCCGGACAGCGTCGTGACCGCTCGCGATTGGGCCTTCTCGAAGGGGATGCCGAGAGCGGCCACCGTGCAGGTGTCCCAGAGGGTCTCGTACTCGTAGCCGCCCGCGTCGCCCCAGTCGACCAGCGCCTGGGCGTAGGCCAGCTGGACCACCTCCGTGTCGTGCTCCATCATCAGCAGCTCGGTGCCGTCGACCTCGGCGGCGGCCTTGCGGACCTTGGTCGGCGCGACGGTCAGCAGCAGGTCGCGGACCGTCGAGTCGTCGCGGAGCTGCCCGATGAACTGCCGCATGACGCCCAACCCGCCGCTGCGGGTGACGGCGCCCTCGTCCGGCGTGACGTCGCCGGCGATGATCCGCGTCAGCGTGGTCTTTCCGGTGCCGTTCGGCCCGATCAGCGCGATCTTGGCGCCCTCACCGACCCGCAACGACACGTCACGGAGCAGCGGACGGCCGTCCGGGAGCGAGAAGGACACTCCTGCGATGTCGACGTGTCCCACGATCGCAAAGTGTGGCAAACCCCGGGGCGTCGGGTCATCCGGGTTTCCCGACCGGGTCGGCGGCCAGGACCCGGTACCAGACGTCAACGAGGTGACGCGCATACCGGCGCGGGCCGTAGCCACGGCGGCGGAGCAGCTCGAAGTACTCCCACGAGTTCGTCGACCAGATGAGGTCGGCCACGGCGGCGTCGTCGAGATCGGCCCGTAGCTCCCCGGTGGTGCGCAGCTCCGCGGCCAGCAACCGCATGTTGGCCGCCCGACGCTCGTCGATCTGTCGGACGGCCGCCGCGCAGTCGGCGTCCTCCTCGCCGGCGAAGGCGAGCGCGCGCAGCAGCGGCGAGATCTCGGGCTGCAGCCGGCCCATCGCGTCGGCGTAGACACGGAGCTTCTCTCGAAGCTCCGCGGTCTGCTGCACCCGGGCGACGTAGGCACGCTGCCGGGCGGGAACCGGGCCTGCGCCCTCGCCGAGGATGTCGTCGACGACGGCCAGGACGACCTGGGGTTTCCGGCCGATGCTCGCGTAGAGCGTGTCGACCGACACGCCTGCGAGATGCGCGACCTCGGTGACCGTCGTGCCGGCATACCCCTTGTCGTGCAACAGAGTTCGGGCGGCGGCGATGATGCCAGCCCGCGTCCGAGCGGCGCCCTCGGCCCGGACTGAGGACCGGTACCTACGGCTCTTGACCTCGTCCGCCACGAGACCTACTCTACCAGTAATCGTCCGAAGTGATTTCGGATCAATATGCCGAGGAGCCGTGATGTCCGCTCGAACCGTCGTGCACCGTCCCGCGGGCACCGGGCCGGCCACCTGGGCCATGGGGTCGCTGTTCGAGCACCTCCTCACCGCGGACGAGTCAGGAGGGCTGGGGGTCTCCCTCGTCACCCAGCCCCCGGGCATCGCGACCCCGCTGCACCGGCATACGCACGAGGACGAGGCCTTCCTGCTCCTCGAGGGGTCCATGACCTACCGCGCCGGGGACGACGTCTTCCGGCTCATCGAGGGTGACTTCATCTGGCTCCCCCGCGGGCTGCCGCACGCGTTCCGCGTCACCGGGACCAGTCCGGTGCGGTTCGTCGGGTTCGCCGACCCCGGGCGGCTGCTCGCACTCTACGACGAGGTCGGCATCCCGGCCCGCGAGCGCCGGATCCCCGGTGCGGACGGCCTGCCGATGGAGGTCGAGATCCCGCGCTGGAACGAGGTCGGCCCGCGCTACGGTCTGGAGGTGGTGGGTCCGCCACTCCCCGAGGAGCCGTGAGATGACCGAACCACTGCCGGCGCGGGACGCCGACATCCACGTGCCACCACCCCTGCTGTATGCCGGGACCCTCGCCGCGGCCTGGGCCGTGGACCGGCTGGTCCCCTGGCGAATGCCGGGGTCCCGCTGGCGAAAGGGGGTCGGCTGGGGACTCGTCGTCGCCGGTCAGGCCCTTGGCACGGCGGGAGCGGCGACCTTCCGGCGGCACCGGACGTCGTTCATCCCCGGACGCCCGGCCACGGCCATGGTGACCACCGGTCCGTACGTCTACACGCGCAACCCGATGTATCTCGGGCTGACCATGGCCTACGCCGGCGGCAGCCTGGTCCTCGGCACCTGGTGGGCGGCGATGGCCCTGCCGGCGGTGGTCGCCTACATCGACCGCAACGTCATCCGCCGCGAGGAGGCCTACCTGCGCGAGCGGTTCGGCGACGAGTACGAGCAGTTCAGCGCGCACACCCGTCGGTGGATCTGAGCCTTACTCCGGTATGCGCGTCGCCCGGGTCTCGAGGGCCCGCGCCGCGAGCTCGGCGTCGGGCGGGTAGGTCACCGCTTCGAGGCTGAGCCCGTGCGCCGGCATGACCCGAACCCCGGGGTCGCGGACGCCGTCGGTAAGGACCTCCGCCGGCCACTCGACGTCCCGCCGGCCGTCTCCCACCGGGACCATCGCGCCGACCAGGGCGCGGACCATCGAGTGGCAGAAGGCGTCGGCGACCACGGTGCCCGCGATGACGCCGTCCGGGCCGCGTTCCCACGACAGCGCGAGCAGGGTCCGGACCGTCGTGGCGCCCTCGCGCTGCTTGCAGAACGCGGCGAAGTCGTGGAGACCGACGAGCAGGTACGCGGCCTCGTTCATCGCGTGCGGGTCCAGGTGCCCGCGCACACTGACCGTGTCTCGGCGGCGGAGCGGGTCGTGGGTCGCGAGGTCGTCGGCGAGGCGGTAGAGGTAGCGGCGCGAGGTGGCGGAGAACCGGGCGTCGAAACCGGCGGGTGCCACGACCACCCTTGACACGGAGATGTCCCCCGGCAGAACACCTGTCAGCCGAGAACGCAGGACGTCACCCGGGGAACGGTTCGACCGTCCGGGCACCGTGGCCCAGTCGGTGTGGTCGACGTCGGCGTGGGCTACCTGCCCGCGGGCGTGGACTCCGGCGTCGGTGCGCCCGGCCACCGTGAGTCGGACGGGGTCGGCGCTGCGCAACACGGTGGTGAGCGCGGCCGACAGCTCGCCCTCGACCGTCCGGCGCCCGGGTTGGGCCGCCCACCCGGAGAAGTCGGTCCCGTCGTAGCCGAGGTCGAGTCGGATGCGCACGACCTCGCTCACATCGCCGACCCTAATAGGCGTGCAGCGGTCGGAAATCCGACCGCTGCACTCCTATTGGGGAGAAAGCGGGGGCGCTGCCAGAGCGTCCAGGACGGCCCGGGTGCGCTCGAGGAGCTCGTCGGCCTCATCTGGGGTGCGACCGATCGCCGTCAGACCGCACCGCCCGTCGATGGCCAGGCCGGAGAGCATGTGCAGGACGACGCCGGTACCGCGGTCTCGGTCGAAGTGAAGTCCGGCCGCGCGCGTGGCTTCCAACACGTCGGCGACGGGCAGGTTCAGCCAGGCCGGCGAAACGAGGTTGTCGGTCGCGGTGTAGCAGCGCGCCGAACCGTCCGCGTCACTGCGCCAGCGCCCGGCCTCGACGTCGTACCGGCCCGGGACGAGGTTGCGGAGGGCGCTGTACGGATGTGTCGTGCCGCCCTTGCGCAGGTTCACCTCCAGCGCGCGCAGGTCCCAGTCCGCAGCATTCGGGCCCGCGTCCCGGGTCGCGACGAAGTCGACCGCCGCACGGCCCCGGCAGCCGCGCGCGGCGAGCACATGGCCGACGGAAGCCGCGTATTCGCCGAGCCGGCCCGCATACTCGCGATCGGCAGGGAACCGGCAGCCCAGGAAGACCTGCCCGTTGTCGCCGCCGACCAGCTGCTCGTGGGTGGCCTGGACGACGACCGTGCCGTCCGGCTGGAGGTCGACCTGCGCGCTGGGCGTCGTGTGCCGCCGACCGTCGAGCAGCTCCTCGACGACGCCGCCGGAGCGCAGGTCGGTGGCGTACCACTCGGGGACGCGCGCCCAGGCCCGCCGGACCTGCTCCATCGGATCCTGGCCACCGTCGAAGCGGATCACCAGGTTGCCGTCTCCCGCGCCGCTGTCGTCGTGCTTGACGACGACGCCGGCCGCCGACGGGTGCGTCGCGACGATCCGCGCGGTCGCCCCCAGAACGCCGTCGAGATCGGTCACGTCCTCCGTGCCGAGTGGCAGCGGGACAGCGGCCTCGGCGAAGAGGCGGCGACCGGAGCTCTTGAACCCCAGCGACCAGAGCTCCGGCAGGGTCCCGAAGATCGGTACGTCGATGGCCTGCGCGACCGCCACCTCGGCGACCGTGACGTTCCAGGGCTCGATCATGGCGGGGCGCCCGGCGCAGGCCCGGCGCACCTCGTCGAGCAGCTCGGGCCGTCCCAGCAGCTTGGTGGCCACGCTCAGCGGTCGTGCGTCGTCCAGCCCGAGAATGGTCACCCGGTCCATGGCGTCGCGCCGGACCGGTTCAGGCAGCAGCGACAAGTAGTGCTCCACCGCCGCAGGCTCGGGCCGGACGGAGAACACGAACAGGAGCCGGACGTCGGGCAGCCGTGCCAGCATGACCAGCACCACCAGGTAACGGTGCTCCATCGCCGTGGTGCGGGCGCCGTAGTGCGCGAGCAGCGACTCGCCGACGCCGAACGACGGCAGGACGACGACGACATGCTGGGTGCCGGAGCCGGGCAGGTTCGCGGCCCATCCCAGGGCGAGGCGCCGCTGGAGGTGGTCGAGGCTGGCGAGGTCGGACATCTACTCGCCCCTGTACGGCACCGCCACGAGTTCATTGTGGCGAGGCCAGAACGCCCGCGAGGCGAGAACCGGGAAGGTGCGTCGCGTCACCCGTGTCGGGTGAGGTGACCAACCGAGCGGTGTCGTGAGGATGGACACGATGGCCGACCGGTGGGGTCGGCCGCAACGACAGGGAGGTGCCCTCGTGGCGACCTTGAGTGTGTGGAAGTTCGACGACACCTCGAGCGCGGAGCGCAGCGTCCAGGTACTGGAGAAGCTGCAGCAGCAGGAGCTCATCAAGGTGTTCGACGCCGCCACCGTGGTGTGGGAGCCGGGCAAGAAGAAGCCGAAGACCCGCCAGCTCAACAACCTCACCGGTGCCGGTGCCCTCGGCGGCGCGTTCTGGGGCCTGCTCTTCGGGATGCTCTTCTTCGTCCCGCTGCTCGGCATGGCGGTCGGCGCGGCCACGGGTGCGCTCACCGGGTCGCTCTCCGATGTCGGCATCGACGACGACTTCATCAAGAGCGTCCGCGACCAGGTGACGCCAGGCACGTCGGCCCTGTTCGTCATGACCAGCGACGCGGTGCAGGACAAGGTCTTCGCGGCCGTCAAGGAGGCCGGTTTGCACGGCCAGCTGGTCCACACCAACCTCTCCGACGACCAGGAGCAGCGGCTGCGCGAGGCGTTCAGCGAGTGAGCTGACGCCTCGGCCCTCGGTCAGATCAGGCCGCGTCGGCGCCCGGCGGCCACGGCCTCCCGCCGGGTGCCGACGCCGAGCTTGTTGAACAGCGAACGCAGCTGGGTCTTCACGGTGTTCGGGCTGACGGCCCGGGCTCGGGCGATCTCGGCAACGGTCATCAGCGAGGGCAGGTCCTGCAACAGCGACAGCTCGCGCGGGGTCAGGGCGGCGACGATCCCAGTGCCGCCCTGACCCCCGCGCGCTTTCGGGTGCGTGCCGTGGTCGCCGGCCAGCACCTTCTCCACGAACGCCTCGTGCGGTCCGAACCGGCCGCGGCCGCGGCTCAGCGCGTCGATGACCTCCGGAGAGACCTCGCCCATCAGGCGGATACAGAGCCGGGGGGCGGCGAGATCGAGGGCGCGGAGCAAGGCCTCGTGGGCGACGGCGGGCTGGTCGTTGCGCAGCGCCAGGGTCGCGTCGATCAGCCAGGCGGTGATCGTCGAGGTCACGGCCACGCAGGGCACCTCGCCGCTGAGCACGGGACCGAGGAAGGTCCGAGCCTCCCGGTCGTGGAGCTGGCGCATCGCCTGGTACGCCTGCATCGTCAGCGCGTCGCCGGCCATCCCGGGGACCCGCTCGGTGACCCGGAGCGCGGCGTCGGCGAGGTCGAGCTGAGCGCTGAGCACGGCCATCCGGTGGTGCTCGGTGATCTCGTAGGCGGCGATCGGGACGGGGTACGTCCCGTCGAGCTGGTCGACGACCGCAGCCCGCTCCCGGACGACGGCCCGGCGGCGGGCGGGGTCGTCGGTCGCCTCGGCGAACGCGATGTAGGAGGCGACCGCCTGGGCGGCCCGGGCGAGGAGCGGCTCGACGTCGATCCGCTGCCGGTCGAACGAGGCAGCATCGAGTGGCGCCGGACCGCCGTCGAGGATCGCCTCGGCGGCGTCGGACAGCCGGCGGGCCAACGGCAGGTCGCAGGCGGAGTATGCGCCGGCGGCGGCGAGCACGTAGGCATACAGCAGCTGGGGTGAGGAGGCCCACCCGCGAGGCCGCGCGTAGGAGAGGGCGGCCTCGCTCCACGTGCCCATCCCGGCAAGGTCGCCGCGGGACGCCGCGGCTCCGGCGAGGTGGGCGAGACAGACCATCACGGTGTACTCGTAACCCCCGCGGCGGGCCTGCTTGAGGGTCTCCTCGAGCTCGGCGGCTCCCTCCTCGTAGCGACCGACCGCGAGCAGCGCCACGCCACCGTTCATCCGTTCCAGCAGCTCGAGGTCGCGCAGGTTGCGGGAGGTCGCCGGCCCGCGGATGGCATCGTCGGTCAGGTCGTCGAGGACCGCCGGGTCGACCTCGCCGCGGATCCGCTGCGCCGACAGCCGCGCCAGCTTCAGCAACCGGTCGGCCGGCAGCGACGGGTCCGTGCCCGTGCCATTGGTGGCCAGCGGCGCCGGGAGCGCGGCCTCGGCCGCCGCCACGTGCACCTCACCGGCGAGCAGGTCGCCGGAGTCGAGGGCGACGATCGCCGCGAGGGCCTCCATCGGGCGTTCGGCCCGGACCGACTCCGGCGCGCTCTCCAAGGCCCGCCCCACGGTGCTGCCCCGGCCGGAGAGGACGAGCCTGACGCCGTACCGGTGCAGCATGGCGTGGGCCACCTGCTCGTCCTGGGAGACCACGGCGTGTTCGAGCGCCTCGGCGTCGAGGCCGTTCTCGGAGAACCACGCTGCCGTTTGGGCGTGCAGCTGGCCGAACCGGGTCCGACCCAGGCTCTTGAGGCGAGCATTGAGGTAGCCCCGCAGGAGCGAGTGGTACCGGTAGGTCGTCACCGACCCCGACGTCACGCTGACCAGCGTGTTGGCGTCGGCCAGCTTGCCGAGCACCTCGCCGGCGTCGTCGCGGCCGGAGAGCCGTTGGGCCAGCTCGGGGGTGAGCCGTTCGGCGACGCAGGTCAGCAGCATGAAGTCGAGCGCGTCCTGGTCGAGACCGGCCAGGACCTCCTCGATGAGGTAACCGGCCATGGCGCCGGTGTCGCCGGCGAACGACGTGAGGAAGTGGTCGACGTCGCGACCGGTGCGCAGCGACGCCGCCGCCAGCCCGAGCCCGGCCGCCCAGCCCTCGGTGAGGCTGTGGAGCCGGTTGAGCTGGGTGTGGGTCAGCCGCACGCCGTGGGCCGCCAGCATCGCCTCCGCCTCGGCGGGGCGGAACCGCAGGTCGCCGTCCCGGATGTCGCGGACCCGACCCTCGAGCCGCAGCCGCGGCAGGTGCAGGGCGGGGTCGGCGCGGGCGCCGAGGACGATGTGCAGGGACGCCGGCGCCCAGCGCAGCAGCAGGTTCATCGACTCCAGACCCGCCGGGTCGCGCACCAGGTGGACGTCGTCGAGGAGCAGCCAGACCGGGAACGGGACGTCGCGCACCACTCGGGACAGACGCCCGACGAAGGCTGCGGTCGCTGCCCCGACCGGAGGCCGCATCGCCTCGAGCGCCTCTAGCGCCTCGAGCGCCAGGGATCGTTCGGCGTCGGTGTCGCCGCGAACGTCGGCGAGCTCCGCCCCGCGGACCACCGCGTCGCGCAGGGCGCCGAGCAGCGTCGACCACAACGTCGTGGGGTCGTTGTCGTCGGATCCGAGCGAGGCCCAGCCGACGCCGTCGCCGCGCCCGGCCAGCTCCGTCGCCCAACCGGCCAGGAGGGTGGACTTGCCCGCGCCTCCCGGGCCGGTCACGACCACGATGGCGCCTTGGTCCGGGACGGCCGTGACATGAGGCGCCGCCGGAGGGGCCAGCCGTTCGCGAGGAATCGACCATCGAGGCAGCGTCGGCACGTCGCGTTTGGGTGTGCCGTCGGCGGGGTACGACGCCGCATGGACAGTCGCGTGACTCTCCATGCGGTTGCCTCCCCGTCGCCCCTTACCGCGCAGTCTGGTCCGTACCCCTTGTTTTCGCCAGCGCCTGGAGCGGTGCGACCATTTTGGGCTGCCGATTTTCACCCATTTCGGGTGATCAAGGTCCCGCCAACCCCTCGACAGAGTCCTCGGACATCATCCGGGGTCACCGTCCGGTTCGGCCGCGGCCACCACCCACGCCCGGGCGTCGTCGAGGGCGGCGCCGGTGGACTCGCCGAGGACCTCGGTCGCCTCGAACACCTGGACCGTGTCGCCGAGATCGATCGCGTGGGACCGCTGGAACCGCTCCACCATCAGCGGGTCCACCCCGCTGAGGTAGAGGCGACCACCGACGGCCTCGAGCTGCTTCGCATACGCCGCGCCGATAGCGAAGAACGTCGAGCCCAACGAGGTGTGGCCGCGCAACCGGAGCACGACCACGGGCGCGACCGCGTCGGCGGGGTCGGGCAGCTGTGTCTGCAGGGTGCGGGCGCCGGCGTACAGGAGGCTGCCGTAGATGCTGAGGACGACCACCTCGTGATCCGCCAGGCGCGTGGGGGCCGGGCTCTCGATGATCCGGCCGTTCGCGTCACGCACGAGCCGGACCAGCTTCACGTCGAGCGCGCCCCGGTTCAGTTGCAGCAATAGCGAGACGACCAGCCCAGCGCCGACGGCCGCCGCGACCGGCAGCAGCAGGGTCGCGAGAAACGTCGCGGACATGGCCACCCTGGCGGTCGTTCCGGTCCGCCAGACGATGATCGCCTCGCGGGGGCGCAGTGACGAGACGCCGACGAAGATCAGGACGGCCGCC
>DASTNV010000052.1:0-8838 GCA_035762725.1 Lapillicoccus sp.
GTCGTGGTTCCAGCGGCGAGTGGGGTTGGCCCACCTCACCGCAACGACGGCGGCCGGGAAGCAGGGGTATACGGCATACGACCTGCCCGTCGGCGACGCTGTGGCGCTGGCGCATGAGATCGACCCGGCCCTGATCCGGCAGTTCCTCGCCTGAAAGTCGGTGGCTGCGCCCCCATAGGCTGGGCCGCATGGCTCACGTCCTGTCCGCCGTCGCCTGGCCGTATGCCAACGGTCCGCGCCACATCGGCCACGTCGCCGGGTTCGGCGTACCGTCCGACGTCTTCAGCCGGTACATGCGGATGGCGGGCCACGACGTCCTCATGGTGAGCGGCACCGACGAGCATGGGACGCCGATCCTCGTCGAGGCCGACAAGGAGGGCGTGAGCCCTCGCGAGCTGGCGGACCGGTACAACCGGGTCATCGCCGAGGACCTCACCGATCTCGGCCTCGCCTACGACCTCTTCACGCGGACCACGACGCTGAACCACTACGCCGTCGCGCAGGAGCTGTTCACCGGCGACTGGCGCAACGGCTACATGGTCGAGCAGACCACCCGAGGCGCGATCAGCCCGTCGACCGGCCGAACCCTGCCGGACCGCTACATCGAGGGAACCTGTCCGATCTGCGGCTACGGCCAGGCCCGCGGCGACCAGTGCGACAACTGCGGGAACCAGCTCGACGCCACCGACCTCATCAACCCGCACTCCCGGATCAACGGCGAGATCCCGGAGTTCGTCGAGACCCAGCACTTCTTCCTCGACCTGCCCGCTCTGGCCGGGGCCATTGGCCGGTGGCTGGACGAGCGTGAGGCGACCGGAACCTGGCGCCCCAGCGTCCTCAACTTCTCCAAGGGCCTCCTCGAGGAGGTCCGCCCTCGCGCGATGACCCGCGACCTCGACTGGGGCATCCCGGTCCCGATCGAGGGCTGGCGCGACCAGCCGACCAAGCGGTTCTACGTGTGGTTCGACGCCGTCGTGGGGTACCTGTCCGCCTCCATCGAGTGGGCCCGCCGCACCGGCGACCCCGAGCGCTGGCGCGAGTGGTGGAACGACCCCGACGCCCGGTCCTACTACTTCCAGGGCAAGGACAACATCACCTTCCACTCGCTCATCTGGCCGGCCGAGCTCCTCGCGTATGCCGGTCAGGGCGACAAGGGGGGCGAGCCGGGGGTCTACGGCGTCCTCAACCTCCCCACCGAGGTCGTCGCGTCGCAGTTCCTCACCATGGGTGCGGAGCAGTTCTCCAGCTCCCGCGGCCACGTGGTCTACGTCCGTGACGTCCTGCGCGACTACGGCCCGGACCCGCTGCGCTACTTCATCTGCGCCGCCGGTCCGGAGAGCCAGGACGCGGAGTTCACCTGGGCGGCCTTCGTCCAGCGCAACAATGCCGAGCTCGTCGCCGGCTGGGGGAACCTGGTCAACCGGACCGCGACGATGATCCACCGCCAGTTCGGTGAGATCCCGCCGGCCGGCCCACTGGAGACCGTGGACGACGACCTGCTCTCGGCGGTCCAGAACGGCTTCGAGACGGTCGGGGGGCTGCTCGAGCGCCAACGGGTCCGCGCCGCCACGGCCGAGGTGATGCGGCTGGTCGGGGAGGCCAACGCCTACATCAGCAAGACCGAGCCGTTCCGGCTCAAGGGCGACGACGAGCGGGAGCGGCTGGGCACGATCCTCCACGTCCTCGCCCAGGTGGTCACCGACCTCAACACGATGATGTCGCCGTTCCTGCCGCACAGCTCCAACGCCATCCACCGGGTCCTCGGTGGCAAGGGCGAGCTCGTTCCTATGCCGCGGCTGGAGGAGGTCGACGACCTCGACGGCGGACCGGCGTACCCGGTCATCACCGGCGAGTACTCGACCACGCCGAGCTGGCAGACCCGGCCGGTCGTCGTCGGGACGCCGATCGCCGCGCCCACGCCGGTGTTCCGGAAGTTCGACCCGCCCGGCGCGGCGGGGTGAGCCCGCACAGATCGCCGAGCCCTCGCGACGAACGACCGCCCGCGCCCGACCCGCTGCCAATCCCCGTCGTCGACAACCACGTCCACCTCGACATCGCCCGCGACGGCGAGGAGGCGCCGACGGTGGCCGACGCCGTGGCCGCGGCATCGGCGGTCGGCGTCAACCGGCTCGTCCAGGTCGGCTGCGACCCGGCCGGCGTGCGGTTCACGGGCGAAGTGGTCGAGACGTATGCCGCGTTGCTGGGCGGTGTCGCGGTGCACCCCAACGAGGTGCCCCGGTTGACGGCGGCCGGCACGCTGGACGAGGCCCTCGCCGAGGTCGAGACGCTCGCGGCGCACTCGCGGATCCGGGTCGTCGGGGAGACCGGGCTGGACTACTTCCGTACCGGTGAGGACGGAATCCCGTTGCAGCAGAACGCTTTCCGCTGGCACATCGACCTGGCCAAGCGCACCGGCCTGGCTCTGCAGATCCACGACCGCGACGCCCACGACGACGTCCTGCGGATCCTCGACGAGGAGGGGGCGCCGCCGCATACCGTCCTGCACTGCTTCTCCGGCGATGTCGGCATGGCCCGCGCAGCCGTCGACCGTGGGTACCTCCTCTCGTTCGCGGGCACGGTGACCTTCAAGAACGCGTCTCGGTTACGAGACGCGCTCGCGGTGACGCCGCTGGCGAACCTCCTCGTCGAGACCGACGCCCCGTACCTCGCCCCGACACCCCACCGCGGTGCCACGAACGCGTCCTACCTGGTCCCGCTCACCGTGCGCGCCATGGCCGGCGTGCTCAACACCGACGTCCCCACGTTGTGCACCGCGCTGTCGGCCAACTCCGAGCGCGTCTACGGGCCATGGACGTAAGCCACGCCCGTCACCTTCGTCCTAATGGCCACGCTTCCGTTACCGAAATTTGACCTTTTGACGACTTGTCGTGGACAGTGGACGGCGTTGGCCGGGGGTGAGACCCGCGACCGGCGTCCGGTGGGGGCCAAGTGCGACCCCTTTTCGCGTCACGAGGCGTGCTGGACGGTCGGCACCACTCGACCACCGCGACCTCGGTGGACGCGGCGCTGGCCGAGCTCGGGATCCGCGCCGACACGGCGAAGCTGTCGGTGTCCCGGTCCGAGCCGCTGGGCCGTTCCGGTCTGGCGTTGACCATCACCACCCCGAAGAACCTGACGGTCAGCGTCGACGGCGGAACCAGGACCGTCGCCAGCACCGGCCCGACCGTGGCCGATGCCCTGCAGGCGTTGGAGATCACCCTCGGCGCCAACGACCGGGTCAACCCGGCCCCGGAGACCCCGATCAGCGAGGGCCTCGCAGTCACCGTCAACCGGGTCGAGAAGAAGTCGGTCAGCGAGACCCAGGCGGTCGCCTTCGGGGTGACCAACCAGGACGACGCCACCCTGACCAAGGGCACCAAGAAGATCCTCACCAAGGGTGTCGCCGGCGAGCAGAGCGTGACGTTCGACGAGGTCTGGGTCGACGGGAAGCTCGAGTCCCGCAACCAGACCGGCGCGCAGGTCACCAAGGACCCCGTCGGCCAGATCGTCGCCGTCGGCACCAAGCCCGCCGCCACCGCCCCCGCCGCGACGACCGTCAGCACGGGAGGGGCCATCAACCTCGCCAACGAGGCGATGTGGGACAAGATCGCCTGGTGCGAGTCCGGTCAGCGGTGGAACCTCAATCTCGGCTCCGGCTACTTCGGCGGCCTCCAGTTCAACCTGGACGCCTGGCGGATCGCCGGTGGGCTCACCTTCGCGCCGCGCCCCGACCTCGCCTCTCGCGAGCAGCAGATCACCGCGGCGAACAACCTGTACGCCAAGATGGGTCTCACGCCCTGGACCTGCAAGCCCTGAGTCCACTCGAGCAGCGCCGGGGATGACCGAGTCCCCGGAGCTCCTGGGCGCTGCGCGCGTCCGTGAGCTGGCCACGCGGCTCGGCCTGCGGCCCACCAAGCAGTGGGGCCAGAACTTCGTCGTCGACGCCAACACCGTCCGGCGGATCGTCCGGCTGGCCGGCGTCGGTGCCGATGACGTCGTCGTCGAGGTGGGTCCCGGTCTCGGTTCGCTGACCCTGGCGCTGCTGCCCGAAGTCGCGCACGTCACGGCGGTCGAGGTCGACCCGGCCCTGGCCGCCGCTCTCCCGGAGACCGTCGCCGAGCTGCAGCCGACGCATACCGACCGGCTCACCGTCGTCCCCGCCGACGCGCTGCACCTGACGTCGCTGCCCGACCCGCAGCCGACCGCCCTCGTGGCGAACCTGCCCTACAACATCTCGGTTCCCGTCGTGCTCTCGTTCCTCGAGCACCTTCCGACCCTGCGTCGGGTCCTCGTCATGGTCCAGCTCGAGGTGGCCGAGCGGCTGGCCGCGCGGCCGGGGTCGCGCACCTACGGGGTGCCCAGCCTCAAGGCCGCCTGGTATGCCGACGTGCGGCTCGCGGGGACGGTGCCGCGGAGCGTGTTCTGGCCGGTACCCAACGTCGACTCGGGTCTTGTCGAGATGGTCCGGCGGCCCCCGCCCGAGACGACGGCGACGCGCGCAGAGGTGTTCCGCTGCATCGACGCCGCCTTCGCCCAGCGCCGCAAGACGCTCCGCGCGGCGCTCGCCGGCTGGGCCGGTGGGGCACCGGCGGCCGAGGCAGCGCTCCGGGCCGCCGGGGTCGACCCGAGCGCTCGCGGCGAACAGCTCGACATCGCGGCGTTCGCCGCGGTCGCCGAGGCGAAACCGCAACCCAGCCGGGGGAACCCGCTGCCATAGGGTGAGGCCGTGTCCTCAGCAGCCACGACGCGTCGGTCGGTGACCGTCCGCGCGCCGGGCAAGGTCAACCTCGAGCTGAAGGTCGGGCCCCGCCGCCTGGACGGGTACCACGAGCTGGCCACGGTGTTCATGGCCGTCGGTCTGCACGACGAGGTGACCGTCGTCCCCGCCGACGACTGGTCCGTCGCGGTCCATGGCCCCTACGCCGACCGCGTACCTACCGACGGCAGCAATCTCGCGTTGCGCGCCGCGCGCACCCTTGCCGAGCAAGTCGGGGTCGACGAGCCGGTGGCCGTGGTGATCCACAAGGAGATCCCCGTCGCCGGCGGGATGGCCGGCGGCTCGGCCGACGCGGCCGGTGCGCTGCTGGCCTGCGACCACCTCTGGGGCCTGGGTCTGCCCCGCGACGACCTGCTCGAGACGGCCGCGGGTTTGGGCAGCGACATCCCATTCGTCCTCACCGGCGGCATCGCCGTCGGGTCGGGGCGTGGCGAGCGGCTGGCGCCGGTCCTCGCCCGGGGCAGCTACCACTGGGTCCTCGCCGTCAGCGAGAACGGTCTCTCCACGCCCTCGGTGTATGCGGAGTGCGATCGGCTCCGGGGTACCAGCCGCGTTCCCCTTCCCGAGCCGTCGACCGAGATGATGACCGCCTTGCGTTCGGGGGACGTGGACGCGCTCGGAGCGGCGCTCACGAACGACCTCAGTGACGCGGCGATCTCGCTGCAGCCGGACCTCGGCGAGGTCCTGGTTGCCGGGTTGGAGTACGGCGCCGTCGGCGGGATCGTCTCCGGGTCCGGCCCGACCGTCGCCTTCCTCACCGACTCTCCCGAGGCCGCCCTCGACCTCTGTGTGTCCCTCACCGCGTCCGGGGTGGCCGGCGAGGTGCGCCGCGCGAAGGGCCCGGTGCACGGGGCCCAGGTCGTTCCTGGCCCGAGCGCCCGGGCCTGACCCGGCGCATACCGGCTCGTCGACCCGCATGGCCAACCTCGTCGCCCTGGAGACCGCCACCGTCGTCTTCGGCACGACCTCCGTTCTCGACGCCGTGTCGACCGGGGTTGGAACCGGCCAGCGCATCGGTGTCGTCGGCCGCAACGGTGGTGGGAAGTCCACCCTGCTGCGGGTCCTCGCCGGCGACCAGGTGGTGGACTCCGGTCGCGTGACCCGCGCCGGCGGGACGACGGTCGGACTGCTCAGCCAGGACGACACGCTCGACCCCGCCTGGACCGTCCGCGAGGCCGTGGTCGGCGACCTCCCCGAGCACGTCTGGGCCGGCGACGCGCGGATCCGGGACGTCCTGTCCGGTCTCCTCGGCGGCGTCGACACACCGTCGGTGGGCGGGCTCGATGCTGTGGTCGGACCGTTGTCCGGTGGGGAGCGCCGCCGGTTGGCCCTCGCCCGGCTGCTCGTCGCGGACCCCGACCTGCTGCTCCTCGACGAGCCGACGAACCACCTCGACGTCGAGGGCGTCGCCTGGCTGGCCGAGCACCTGGTGCGTCGCCGCTCCGACGCCGCCCTTGTCGCCGTCACCCACGACCGCTGGTTCCTCGACGCGGTCGCCACGCTGACCTGGGAGGTCGGCTCCGGTTCGGTCACCGCCTACGAGGGCGGGTATGCGGCCTACGTCCTGGCCCGCGCCGAGCGGGACCGGCTGGCCGCGGTCCGCGAGGAGCGGCGGAGCAACCTGCTGCGCAAGGAGCTGGCCTGGCTGCGCCGGGGGCCGCCAGCCCGCACCAGCAAGCCGCAGTTCCGGATCGACGCGGCCAACGCTCTCATCGCCGACGAGCCACCCGCTCGGGACGACGTGGCGCTGGTCCGGTTCGCGGGGCGACGGCTCGGCAAAGACGTCGTCGACCTCCTCGACGCGACCGTCGAGCTCGGTGGTCGGCGCATTCTCGACGACGTCACGTGGCGGCTGGCGCCCGGCGAGCGGGTCGGCGTCGTCGGGGTCAACGGGGCCGGCAAGACCACGCTGCTCAAGGCCGTCAGTGGTGACCAGCCGCTGCAGTCCGGACGCCGCCGCGCAGGGAAGACCGTCGTCATCGCCTTCCTCACCCAGGAGGTCCGCGAGCTCGAGCGGTACGCGTCGTGGCGGGTCATCGAGGCGGTCGAGGACGTTCGGGCGGTCACCACTCTGGACGGCAAGGACATCACGGCGTCCCAGCTGGCCACCCGGCTCGGGTTCACCGGCGGCCGCCAGCAGACCCGGGTCGGCGACCTCTCCGGCGGTGAGCGCCGCCGGCTCCAGCTGCTGCGGCTGTTGATGACCGAGCCCAACGTCCTCATCCTCGACGAGCCCACCAACGACCTCGACATCGACACGTTGACCTCGCTGGAGGACGTTCTCGACGGCTGGGCCGGCACGCTCGTCGTCGTCTCGCACGATCGGTACCTCCTCGAGCGGGTCGCCGACCACCAGGTGGCGCTCCTCGGCGACGGCCGAGTCCGGGACCTGCCCGGCGGCGTCGACGAGTACCTCCGCCTCCGCGCTGCCGCCGCCTCTCCCTCCGCCACTTCCCCCGGTCGTGCTCTGGACCGCACCGAAATCCGTACTCCAGCCGCACGAACCAATGAGGTGCGGGCCGCCCGCAAGGACATGGCCCGCATCGAGCGGCGGCTGGACCGGATCGCCGAGGAGGAGGCCCGGCTGCACGACGAGATGGCCCGCAACGCCGCGGACCATCAGGTCGTGCTCCGGCTCGACGCCGACCTCCGCGCGCTCCGCACCGAGCGCGAGGACCTCGAGGCCGAGTGGCTCAGCGCTGCGGAGACGGCAGGCTGACCGCGTTCTCTCTGGGCCCACCGTCACGCCGCGGCACCATCGTCCGGGTCCGGGCCAGCTCCTCGAGGAGGTCCGCGCCCTCGTTGCCGGCGTCGTGCTGCGCCATTTCGGCCTGTACCCGACCAGCAGCCCCGCGGTAGCGCAGGTCGTCGAGGACGCGCCGCACTCCGCCGGCCACGGCTTCGGCCGTCGGTCGGGTCGTTCCCAGGCGAACCCCGACGCCGGTCCACTCGATCCGCGCCGCGATCTCGTGCTTCTCCTCGGTCGTACCCGCCTGGACCAGCGGCACGCCGTGCGCCAGCGCGAGGGTCACCCCGGTGTACCCGCCGTTAGTGACGAACACGGAGGTATGCGGCAGCACCAGGTCGTAGGGCACGAACCGGCTCAGCAGCACGTTGGCCGGCAGGTCCCGGCCCAGCGCGTCGATGACGTCGGTCGGGTCGGCCAGGCCGGTGACGACGACGGCGGTGACGTCCATGCCGGCGAGCCCGCGGATCGCCGGGACGAGCAGCTCGGTGACGTCCGGCCGCAGCGACCCTTGGCTGACCAGGACCACCGGCCGCCCGGTGTCGGTGACCCTCGACCACCAGGCGGGCCGCTCCCACCGGTCCGGCGGGTCGGGGCGCAGGGCGCCGACCCAGTGCACCTGCTCCGGCAGTCGACGCTGTGGATACTCGAACGCGGGCGTGCAGCCCTGGAGGTGCAAGAACGGCGACATCATCGCCTCCAGCGCGGGCCGGTTCGTTGGCGGCAGCCCCAGCTCCGCGCGGATCTCGCGGTAGCGACGGTCGGCCGGGCCGAACACCAGCCGCCGACCGACGGCGCCGACGATCGCGTTGCGGGCCATACCGAGCGGCCCCCGCATCGGCAGCATCCCGGGGCCGAACGGCGGTGTCTCCGGACCGGACGGCGGAAGCGGGCCGTCGCCGTAGGTCGCCCAGACCGGGCCACCGAGATCGTGCATCAGACCGGGCGCGAAGGTCAGGCCTTCGGTGAGCACTGCGTCGACCGGGTGCGACGCGATGATCTCCTGCAGGTCTGCCACGCGGTCCGCGGCCCCACCGACAAAGATCTCGGCGAACCCTCTCCTCAGCGTGGCGATCGTCCCCGTCGTGCGCAGCCAGGGGAACTCGTCCTCGAGGACCGCGCCGCCGAAGTCGCGGGCGCGCCGGTAGGGGAAAACCGTCGCCCCCGCGGCGGCGAGCGGCTCGTGGTAGGCGGCGGAGGCATACCAGAGCACTTGATGGCCGCGGTCGAGGAGCCGCCGCGCGAACGGCAGCGGGTTGGTCGGGTGGGCCAGCACGGGGATGCTGGCGAAGAGGAACGTGCTCATGCGGAGTGG
>DASTNV010000053.1:0-5371 GCA_035762725.1 Lapillicoccus sp.
CATCTGCGTGCCCGCGAGCCGTCCCCGTGACCTGGGTCGCCGCGCTCCTGGTGGTCGGGGTCGCCGGGTTCCTCACGGGGATGACCGGGTTCGGGTTCAGCGTGCTGTCCGTCCCGTTGCTGCTGATCCTGTACCCGCCGCACGACGTCGTCGTCATGGCGCTCTGCCTCGTGCCGTTGACCAGTGCCCTGCTGCTGCTCACCCCGCACCTGCGCGGCAAGCTCGACCGCCGGCTCTGCCTGACGCTGACCGGGTTCTCACTGATCGGGTTGCCGATCGGGCTGGTGATGTTCCACTGGTTCGACCCGGTGTGGGTCAGCGCGCTGATCGGCGTCGCCCTCGTGGGGTATGCGTGGTACGGCCTGTTCGCGGACCGCGAGTGGTCGGCCCGGCACGCCTGGCTGGTGCCGAGCGGCATCCTCGGCGGGATCCTCGCGACGAGCACCGGGCTGAGCGGACCGGCCGTCGCCATGTACGTCCATGGCCGTCGACTGACCAACGGCGAGCAGGTGGCGACGATGGCGGCCTACGTCGGCCTGGTCAGCCTCATCGGACTCGGCCTCCTCGCGGTGCGCGGCGAGGTCGGCAGCGCGGCCCTCGGCCGGGTCGCCTGGCTGGCGCCGAGTGCGTTGGTCGGCGTCGCCATCGGCCGCTGGTGGGCCACGCGACAGCACGCCATCATCGACCGCGTCACGCTGTACGCCCTGGGCGCCATGGGCCTCTGGACGGTGGCGCGGGCGTCCTTCGTGTGGATCTCGGGTGGAGGAAGCTCATGACCGACAACGCGACAACGGACACCACGCGACTGGCCGGGGTGATCCCCATCCCCGTCACGACGTTCCACGACGACGGCCGGCTCGACCTCGACGGCCTCGCTGCGCAGGTGCGGTTCAGCCTGGACGCGGGAGCGCACGGCGTCCTGTATCCCGGGGTGGTGAGCGAGTTCTACACGCTCACCGACGACGAGCGGCGGTCCGCCGTCGCGACCATCGTCAAGGCCGCCGACGGCCGGGTCCCGGCGGTGGTGGGCGTCACCGGCGCCAGCACGGTCGCGGCGGTCGAGTTCGCCACGCACGCGCGCGACGTCGGCGCGGATGCGGTCATGACGATGGTGCCTTACGTGCAGCACTTCTTCTCTCCCGCAACGGATTTCGTCCTCTCACACATGGCCGCGGTCGCTGAGGCGGCGGCCGTCCCGGTGATCCTGCAGAACGCACGGGTCGGCTTCCCGCTCGGGGTCGGTGGTGTCGCCGAGGTCGTCCGGCAGGTGTCCGGCGTTCGCTACGTCAAGCAGGAGAGCAACCCGCCGACGCAGGGGATCTCGGAGATGGTCACGACGCTCGGCGACCGGATCGACGGCGTCTTCGGCGGGGTCGGTGGGGTGTACCTCGTCAACGAGCTCGACCGGGGCGCGGTGGGGACGATGCCCTCGCCGGCGTTCGTCGACCGGATCGTCGACGCGTACGACCTCTACGGGGGCACTGGCGCGGACGCCGCCCAGACCCTGCTCGACCCGATGGGGTCGCTCTTCACCCGTGAGCTGCTCTACAACGTCGTCTTCCACAAGGAGGTTCTCCGCCGCCGTGGCGTGATCGGCTCCACCCGGGTGCGGATCGCCAGCCCCGCGCTCGACCCCGTCGACCTGGCCGACCTGGACCGGCTGCTCGCCGCGGCGGACCTGCGATGAGCAGCCGCTCGCCCGCGGTTGCCGACGGTACCGTTGCCTCCGGGCTGGTCCGTCGGTCCGACGAGGAGGGAGCGGTGTACGGTCGCGCGGCCGACGTGCCGATGCACACCGTCGTCCGCACCGAGCTGCTATCTCAGATCCGCTCCGGGCGGCTGCGCCCCGGCGACCAGGTGCCGACCGAGCCGCAGCTCATCGCGGCGTACCAGGTCAGTCGGACCACCGTACGCCGGGCGCTACGCGACCTCGAGATCATGGGCCTCATCGACCGCCAGCCCGGCCGCGGCAGCTTCGTCACCGAGCCGAAGGTCGAGCCCCGGCTGGACCGGTTGACCGGGTTCGTCGAGGACATGGAGGCCCTGGGCCTGCACGCCACCGCGAGCGTCGAACACATCGAGCACCGCCCCGCGGACGCGGAGGTGAGCCGGCAGCTGCAGCTCTCGCCGGGCGAGACGGTCGTCCACATCGAACGGGTCAGGTTGGCCAACGGGACGCCGATCTCCTTTGACGACAGCTACTTTCCGATGGACCTCGGATCCCGCATCGCACAGGAGAACCTCGAGGACGAGCCGTTCTACAGCATCCTCGAGGGGAAGTACGGCATCGCACTGGCCGGTGCCGACTACGTCGTGTCCGCGACCGTGGCCGACGAGCGCGTCGCTCGGCTGCTGTCGATCACCATCGGTGACCCGGTGCTCCGCCTGGAGCGCACCTCGCGCGCGGCACCAGACCGCCGGCCGATCCTCTTCGAGCACCTGCACTTCGCGGGCGCCCGGATCAGCTACCGGCTGACCCTGGACCGCTGACCGTGACCGCGTCATCGGGGCGTTGGCCCCGGTCGGTCGTCGTCGTGGGCGCGTCGTCGGGGATCGGGCAGGCCATCGCCCACCGGTTCCAGGAGGACGGCGACACCGTCGTCGGCATCAGCCACGCGGCCCTGCCGGACGCGCCGTTCCCGCACCTCGTGGCCGACTGCTCCGACTCCGCGGCGGCGACCGCGGTGTTGGAGGAGGCCAGCCGCATCCTCGGCGGACGGCTCGACGTCGTTGTCCCCGCCGCCGCCGTGACCCCTCGGGCCCGAGCGACCGAGACCACCGATGCGGACTGGCGTGCCGGCCTCGGCGCAACGCTCGACTCGACCTTCTTCACCTGCCGGGCGGCGATCCCCTACCTGGGCGACGGCGGGGCGATCGTCTGCGTCTCGTCGATCGTCGCGTCCATTGCCTCACCCGGGATCGCGGCCTACGCCGCCGCCAAGGGCGGGATCAACGCCCTCGTCCGCGTCCTGGCCCTAGAGCTCGGCGGCCAGGGGATCCGGGTCAACGCCGTCGCTCCGGGCCTGATCGGCGGCGAGCACCTGGGGGGCGCTAGTGAGGGGTACGCGTTGCGCCGCACCGGCCGTCCGGAGGAGGTGGCCGCCGCGGTGGCGTTCCTCGCCTCGCCGGACGCGTCGTTCGTGACCGGTGTCGTGCTGCCGGTCGACGGCGGCCTCAGCGCCGGCCAGACCGGCGCATACGCCCGGCCGGACCTGCGCGCCCTGCTCGACCCGCAACCACCCGAGGAGACATGACCGTGCGAACCGCCATCGTGACCGGAGGCATGAGCGGCCTCGGCGCCGCCTGCGTCGAACGGCTCCGCGCCGACGGTTCGCGCGTCGTGACGTTCGACCGGGCCGACGGAGCCGACCACGTCGTCGACGTGTCCGACACGGCGCAGGTCGAGGCCGCCGTCGCCGCCGTGGGAGCGGTCGACGTCCTCGTCAACAGCGCGGGCGTCGTCGGACCGAACCGCCCGTTGTGGGAGGTGTCCGACGACGACTGGCGGCAGACCTTCGCCGTCAACGTCGAGGGCACCTTCCACCTCTGTCGCGCGGTGGTGCCCGGGATGGTCGAGCGCGGCTGGGGGCGGATCGTCAACCTCGCCTCGATCGCCGGCAAGGACGGCAACCCGAACCTCAGCGCCTACTCCGCATCCAAGGCCGCCGTCATCGCGATGACCAAGGCACTGGCCAAAGAGCTCGCGACGACCGGCGTCATCGTCAACTCGGTGGCTCCGGCGGTCTTCGAGACCCCGATGAACGCCGACACCGCACCAGAGGTGCTCGAGCGGCTCGTCTCGCTGATCCCGATGCGGCGGCTCGGTCGACCGGAGGAGCTGGCCGCCCTGGTCTCGTGGCTGGTGTCGGACGAGTGCAGCTTCTCCTCGGGTGCGGTCTACGACATCAGCGGCGGTCGCGCGACTTATTGACCGCCGCGAACCCGGCTCACCTCGCTCGGGTGAGGCCCGGTGCGGCACGGGCCACCCACCCTGGTCACATGACCACGCGCTCCACCGCCGTGAAGAACGCCTGGGCCGAGGGCGTGACCTACTTCGCCATCTCCCTCCTGATCGTCGGCGGGATCCTGCAGATCCTCCAGGGCTGGGCCGCCGTCACCAGCAACCAGGTCTACGCCCCAGCTCCGGGCCGGGCCGTGGTGATGAGCCTGACGGCGTGGGGCTGGGTGCACCTCATCATCGGGATCGTCGCCATCGCCGTGGCCATCGGGTTGTTCTACGGCAAGCGATGGGCCCGGTGGGCCGGCATGGGGATCGCCGGCCTCCAGGCCCTCGCCCAGTTCCTCTTCCTGCCGTTCTACGAGTCGTGGTCGATCGTCATCCTCGCCCTCGACGTCGCCATCATCTGGGCCCTCGCGACGTACCGCTCCGACAAGTTCCTCTGATGATCTGAGGTCCCACGAGCGACGTGACGCAGCGTCAAGCGACTCGACTCGCGTTCCAACCTGAGTCAAGTCGGTCGACGCAGCGTCAAGTCCCCGGGCCCACCCAGGGAATCGACGGAAGGTTCACGCCGCCGGAGACAGGCTCCGGCAGCGGGTGACTCAGGTTGGGCGCGCTTGACGCAGCGTCAAGCGACTCGACTCGGGTTCCAACCTGAGTCAAGTCGCTCGACGCAGCGTCAAGTCCCCAGGCCCACCTAGGGAATCGACGGAAAGGTCACGCCTCAGGCGACAGGGCTCGCGCCCAGCGTGACGGTGCCGGTATGCGTCGCGCCGGCCTGGTCGGTCCAGGCGACACTCACCTGGTCGCCCGGGTTCGACCCGACGAGGGCGGCGCTCACGTCCGCGGCGGAGGTGATGCTCCGGCCGTTCAGGCTGGTGATGACGTCGCCTGCCTGGAGGCCGGCGTTCTCCGCGGCCCCGCCGGAGACGACGCCACCGACCGTGGCCCCCGAACCGAACCCGGCGTCGCGCGCATACCCGTAGCCGTAGCTGCCGCCGCTGCTCAGCTCGACGCCGAGGAACGCGGCCGGCCCGATCCGCACGGTGCCGGTCTCGGCGCCGGACCGGATCTGTCCGACGATGCTCAGCGCGCGCTGGATCGGGATGGCGTAGCCGTCGATCTCGGCACCGGTCGAGGCCGCGGTGTCGACGCCGACGACCTCGCCCTCGGCATCGAACAGCGGGCCGCCGGAGTCACCCGACACGACGTCCGCCGTGGTCTCGATCATCGACGAGAGCGTCTCCGAGCCGGACGCCGAACCCTCCGACGCCGCGGTCACCGACGCGCTGAGCGACGAGATGGTCCCGGACGCGGCGGTCAGCGAGCCGGTCCCGCCGGCGTTCCCGACCGCGGTGACCGCGTCGCCGACCTTGGCGACGTTGTCGTCGGCCTTGACCGTGGCGAGCC
>DASTNV010000054.1:0-7445 GCA_035762725.1 Lapillicoccus sp.
GGTCGACGAGAAGCTCAACGACCAGGGCTACATCGTCCCGGGACTCGGCGACGCGGGAGACCGGCTGTACGGGTTGGTCTGACCGGGCCAGGGCAGGACTCGGTCGGGCGCGCCTCTGACGTCACAGCAGTCCCGTGCGGCACACTGGCTTTGAACTGTGGCCATCGTCGCAGCCGCCCCCATCAAGGAGAATCCCCCATGCGCCGGGTCTGGAAGATTCTCGGCTGGATCCTCGTCATCTACATCGTCTACGCCATCATCCGGTCCCCGGCGCAGGCGGCCGAGGTGGTGCGCGGCACCTTCGAGATCCTCGCCAACGGCGTGAGGTCCATCGCCACCTTCTTCGACTCACTCCTCTTCCGCGAGTGACGTGGCAAGCCCCCCGCGGCGCCGTCGCGACCCCAGGCTCCAGCGTGTTCTCCTCGACGGGGAGCACGTGGTGGTGGACGTCCGGCAGCACTGGTTCGTCATCGCGGGACCGATTGCCTGGACACTGATCGCCCTGTTCCTCGTCATGTGGGTCGACGCCCGCGTACGGGTCGACGCCGGGTCGATCGCGCGGGTGCTCTGGTTCGCCTGGTTCATCATGCTCGGCTGGATGGTGTTCCAGATCGCCCAGTGGCGGCACGACCGGTTCATCGCGACCAACAAGCGACTGCTCCTCTACTACGGGCTGATCACCCAGAAGATCGCGATGATGCCGTTCATCAAGGTGACCGACATGTCGTACCGACGCACCATTCCCGGCCGGATCCTCGGGTACGGCCAGTTCGTCCTCGAGAGCGCCGGCCAGGACCAGGCGCTGCGCAAGGTCGACTGGGTACCTCACCCGGACACGACATACCGCATCATCTGCGCGGAGATCTTCGGGATGCCGAACCAGCAGCGAGTGGCCGATCCTGACCGGGACGACGGGTTCTACGACGATGGCACCGGAGGTTCGGCGGTCTCACGGGCGCTCCGGGTGGTCAACCCGCTCGGGCGGACCGGGGGGATGAGCACCTTGAACCAGACCGGCGCGACGGGAGGCACCGGAAGCACTCAGACGGCGAACCGCTCCCCCATCGAGGAGCGCTCGTCGCACTCGCGGGCCATTCCCCTGCATCAGCGAGGCGCCGCGGCGACCGACCCACGCGGTGAGGTCCTCTACAGCAGCGAGGAGGAGCGCCGGCGGCGCCGGATGGCCGACACCGGCCCGCTCCCCCAGCCGCCCGAACGCGACCCGGCCGCCGACGACTAAGGCTTACAACGCCTTGATGATGTCCTCGACCCGTTCCTTGGCGTCGCCGAAGAGCATTGAGCTGTTGTCGCGGAAGAACAGCGGGTTCTGCACGCCCGCATACCCCGCGGCCATGGAACGCTTGAACACGATGACGTCCTTGGCGTTCCAGACCTCGAGCACCGGCATACCAGCGATCGGCGAGGCCGGGTCCTCGGCGGCCGCCGGGTTCACGGTGTCGTTGGCGCCGATGACGAGAACGACGTCGGTGCCTGGGAAGTCCTCGTTGATCTCGTCCATCTCGAGGACGATGTCGTAGGGCACCTTCGCCTCGGCGAGGAGCACGTTCATGTGGCCCGGGAGACGGCCGGCCACCGGGTGGATGCCGAACCGGACGTCCACCCCGCGCTCACGCAACTTGTGGGTCAGGTCGGCGACGGGGTACTGCGCCTGGGCGACCGCCATCCCGTAGCCGGGCGTGATGACGACCGACGCCGCGTCCTTGAGCAGGTCGGCGACGTCCACCGCGGAGGTCTCCCGGTGCTCGCCGTAGTCGGTGTCGTCCGAGGACACCGTTGCGCCAGAACCGAACCCACCGGCGATGACCGATACGAAGGACCGGTTCATCGCCTGGCACATGATGTAGCTGAGGTACGCACCGGACGAGCCGACGAGGGCACCCGTGACGATGAGCAGGTCGTTGCCGAGCATGAACCCGGCCGCGGCGGCCGCCCACCCGGAGTACGAGTTGAGCATCGACACGACGACGGGCATATCGCCGCCGCCGATCGACGCGACCAGGTGCCACCCGAAGGCCAGCGCGATGGCTGTCATGACGAGCAGCGGCACCGCCGACCCGGTCACGACGAACCAGACGAGCAGGCCGAACGAGACCAGCAACGCGAACAGGTTCATGACGTGGCGGCCGGGCAGCATCAACGGTTTCGACGCGATCCGGGCCGAGAGCTTGAGGTACGCCACGATCGAACCGGTCAGCGTGACCGCCCCGATGAACACCCCGAGGAAGACCTCAGTGAGATGGACCGCGTCGTGCGGACCGCCGACGTTCTCGGCCAGCAGCCAGGTGTTGTAGCCGACGAGCACCGCGGCCAGGCCGACGAAGCTGTGCAGCATCGCAATGAGCTGCGGCATCCCCGTCATCTCGACGCGCAGGGCTCGCCACACCCCGATCGCGCCACCGACGGCCATCGGCGCCAGCACGAGGAGCACCTGCCAACCCAGCGGCCAGCCGGGGTTCTCGAAGACCACCCACATCGTGGCCGCGAGCGCGATGGCCATGCCGATGATCCCGTAGGTGTTGCCGTTCTTGGCGGTCTCGTGCTTCGACAGACCGGCCAGGCTGAGGACGAAGAGCAGCGCCGCGAGGATGTAGGCGACGGCGACGATTCCGGACGTGGACATCGCTCACGCCCTCCGGAACATCTTGAGCATCCGCCGGGTCACCGTGAAGCCACCGAAGACGTTGATGCTGGCCACGAGGATGCCGGCGACCGCAAGGATCGTCACGAGCGGCAGGTCGACGGCCACCTGGAGCAGGGCGCCGATGACGATGATCCCGCTGATCGCGTTGGTCACCGACATCAGCGGGGTGTGCAGCGCGTGGTGGACGTTGGTGATGACGTAGAAGCCGACGACGACGGCCAGCGCGAACACCGTGAGGTGGCCGAGCAGTTCGGAGGGCGAGTACGCGCCGAGCACGCCCAGGAGCGCGGCCGCGACGATCATCAGGACGTAGCGGCGGCGGGGGTCCGGGGGTTTCTTCTCGGTATGCGCTGGCACGACTGCCGCTTTTGGCTGCACTGCCGGTGCAGCGGACACCTGCACCGGCGGCGGGGGCCACATCAGCTCGCCGTCGCGGACCACGGTCATGCCCCGGACGACCTGGTCCTCCATGTCGAGAACCGGCTGCCCGTCCTTGCCGGGGGTGAGCAGCTTGAGCAGGTTGACGAGGTTCGTGGCGAACAGCTGCGACGACTGCGTCGGCAACCGTCCGGCCAGGTCGGTGTAGCCGACGATCCGCACGCCGTTGTCGGTGACGACCAGCTCGTCGGCCACCGACAGCTCGCAGTTACCGCCATTGGCTGCGGCCATGTCGACGATGACGCTGCCGGGCTTCATGGTCGCGACCATGTCGGCGGTGATCAGCCGCGGCGCGGGACGTCCCGGGATGAGCGCGGTCGTGATGATGATGTCGACGTCGCGAGCTTGAGCCGCATACAGTTCCGCCGCCTTGCGGTCGAAGTCCTCCGAGGTCTGACGCGCGTAGCCGTCCGAGCTGGCGAGCGACTCCTCCTCGGACCGGTCGATGCGGAGGAACTCGGCGCCCATCGACTCGACCTGCTCCCCGACCTCGGGGCGCGCGTCGAAGGCGCGGACCACCGCGCCGAGGCTTCCGGCGGTGCCGACCGCCGCAAGTCCGGCCACGCCGGCACCGACGACGAGGACCTTGGCCGGCGGGACCTTGCCGGCAGCGGTGACCTGGCCGGTGAAGAGGCTGCCGAACTCGTGGGCGGCTTCGATGACCGCGCGGTACCCCGCGATGTTGGCCATCGAGCTGAGCACGTCGAGGGACTGCGCGCGCGAGATGCGGGGAACCGCGTCCATGGCCAGGACGGTGATCCGGCGCTGCGCGAGCCGGGCGACGAGGTCCGGGTCGATCGCGGGACTGATCAGGCTGGCGAGGATGGCGCCGTCCCGGAGGAGGGCGAGTTCTTCGTCGCTGGGCGCGTTGATCTTGAGGACGAGGTCGGAGCCCCACGCCTCGTCCCGGGAGACGACGCGGGCGCCGGCCTGCTCGTATGCGGCGTCGGCGAAGCTCGCGCGGACCCCCGCGCCGGACTCGACGGCGACCTCGTAGCCCAGGGCTCTCAGCTGCTCGACGGTCTTCGGCGTTGCGGCGACGCGGGTCTCGCCGGCTCGCGACTCGGCGGGGACACCGATCTGGGAGGCGCTCGACACGCGGCGAGGTTATCCCCTGCCCCACCCCAGATATGCTGGAGGCCCGCGAGACAGGGGACACATCGCGGGCCTTCAGCGGCTGAGGGGCTCAAACGCAGTTGACGTCTAAACCATGTCAGCCTAGCCGAGCGATCAGCGCGGCAGCGCGTTAAGGCTCAATTGTTGTGAATGGATTCCGCGTCCTCCGGCCAGCCGTGGAGGTAATGGAGCGATCCGTCGGCCGCGACCAGCCGGGCCGGCAGGCCCGGTGTTGTCAACCGATCACCATCGGTGAGCGCGACCGAGGACCAGGTGGCCGCCGTCACGCAGTCCGCGGCGACGACGGTCGCCGTGCGGACCGCCATACCCGATGACGCGGTCGCGGTGGCGACCGCCAAGCCGGTCGGGACCGCGACGATCGCGGCGCGGTCGTCGCTCGGCCCGGTCACGACAACCTCCCACGCGCCACCGCCGGCGGGGCCCGCCGTCGCGATGTCGCCGCCGAGGCTGACCAGGACGCCGACGTCGACGACATCGGCCACCACTGCGGCGCACCGGTCGGCCGCCCAGGCGCGGGCGATCGGGTCGACGTCGAGCAGGACGCCACGAGGGACGAGCACGGTCTGGGCGGCCACGTCGAATTCGATGCTGCGCCAGGGCTCGTCGCTGCCCGCGGTTCGAAGGGTCCGGCCGGTCGTGGGGTCGAGCGCTCCGTCGGTCTCCTCGGCGGCACGCAGAGCGGCACCGAGGATCGCCGCCAGGGTCGAGCTGACCCGGACCCGTCGGCCGGAGGGGAGCCGCGCCAGCTCGGAGTCAGGACGCCGCGGACCGGCGGCCAGCTCGACGTGAGCCAGCTCGGCGTCGACGAGGCGGCGGGCCGACGGCAGGGCGCGCGCGTCCGCGGTGACGACGCGGACGGTCGTGGACCAGAGAGCCCACTCGTAGGCGGGTCCGTGCAGCTGCTGCTGGGCGCTCATGGCGACCTCCTCCGGGTGGGAGCGGTCGGACTCGGTCCGACCGCGATCCCATCACCGTGGGGCGCGCCGCTATGGGGTCGCTGTGCGCCTCCTGAGCCGCCCGCCTGAACCCGGCCGCAACAACCCCGACATGTTCGCGTTGTTACCGCGAAATCGCCGAAACGGCGGCAACAACTCGAACAAGTCGGGGAAAACCGCCGGGGTGGGCCGATCGCGTCAGGCGAGGAGTGCTGCCACGACCTCGTCGGGGACGGCGCCTTCGCCGAAGGGGCGCTTGCCGACCAGGGCCTCGGCCTCCTGGGTCGTCAGGCCGCCGCTGGAGGACAGGACCTCGACCGCGTGGCTCTCCGGCAGCAGGTCCAGCCACCGGACCACCGCCGCCTTCAGCGCGGCCTCGTCGACCTCGCCGTTGACCCGGAGCCGGGCCAGGCCGCCGTCGGGGTAGACATCCAACCGGACGTGGGTGACCGCAGCGTCCGGCCGAACCCGGAAGAAGTGCCGGGTGTCGGGCTGCAGCCGCGTCTTCGGGACCAGCTCGGTCCACGTCGACGGGTCTTCGACGTTGCCCGTCGTCGCGTCGACGCCGGACAGCTTGGCCCAGCCGGCCGCGTTGCCGACGAAGTAGGACGTGTCGATCTCGACCCGGCGAACCAGACCCGGAGCCGCGAGCGCCACGGTCACGTGGTCGTTCCCGTCGTCGCGGCGGCGGGCGTTCTCCCAGCCGTCGCCCATGATCCGGGCCCGGCCGGGTTGGAGGATCTGGGTCGGCGACGAGTAGAACATGTTCGAGCAGTCGGTGACCGAGCCACCGTTCTCCAACGCCGCCAGGTCGACCGTCCCCGAGAGGAACCGCGGGTCCGGAACCGGGTCGCCGTGCACGCGGAACCGCGCCACGCCGCCGTCGGGGTAGATGGTCAGCCGCACGTGGGTGAACCGGCGGCCGTCGGACACCGCGAAGTAGTTATCGGTGTCCCCCGCGACCGGCGCCTTCTCGACCAGCGTCACCCAGTCGGCCGCCTCGAGCTCCTCGACCGACGGGTGCCACTCGAACGAGGCCGCCTCGACGGACGCATACGGGGGGTAGTTGCCCTTGAACCACGAGGTGTCGACGTTGACCCCGCGCACCACGCCGGGTACGCCGAGCCGGATGATCGCCCAGTCGTGGCCGGGCTCTCGACGGCGCCGGGTTTCCCAGCCGTCGTAGACCTTGCCCTTGTGGCCGAAGTCCTCGGTCGAGAAGACCGCCCGCCCAGGAGTGATGAGGTTCTCGCGCTGGGCGAAGAGCTCGTCGTTGGCGAACACGACGCTCCCGGCCAGGGCGCGGGACGCGAGGTCCGGCAGCGTGGCGAACGACGGGGCGTCGGGGTTCTGGGTCTCCTGCATGGGTTGTCCTACTCTCCTCGGGTCAGCTGACGGCCCCGTGGTGGGGCGTCGATGTCGATGCGAACGCCGCGCAGCCAAGTGCTCCGGACCACTCCGGTGAGCTGCCGGCCGGCGTACGGCGTGATGGGGTTCTTGTGCTGGAGCCGAGCGGCGTCGACCGTCTGCCGGTCGTCCGGCGCGAAGATCGCGAAGTCGGCGTCGGCGCCGACGGCGATCCGGCCCTTGTGCGTGAGTCCGGTCTGGTCGGCCGGACCGCGGGACATCCAGCCGATGACGTCTGTCAGGGTGAAGCCGCGTTGCCGCGCCTCGGTCCACACGGCCGCGAGTCCGAGCTGGAGCGACGAGATCCCGCCCCAGGCGGTGCCGAAGTCGCCGGTCTCGAAGTGCTTGAGGTCGGCCGTCGACGGCGAGTGGTCCGACACGACGATGTCGATCGTCCCGTCCCGCAAGCCTTCCCAAAGCAGGTCGCGGTTCGACGACTCGCGGATCGGCGGGCAGCACTTGAACTGCGTTGCGCCGTCGGCGATCTCTTCGGACATGAAGCTCAGGTAGTGCGGGCAGGTCTCGGCCGAGATCCGGACGCCCTCCGCCTCCGCCTGCCGGATCATCGGCAGCGCATCGGCGCTCGACACGTGGAGGATGTGGATCCGGCAGCCGGTGAGCCGGGACTGCTCGATGAGGTGCGCGATGGCGAGGTTCTCGGCCTCGCGCGGCCGGGAGGCCAGGAAGTCGGCGTATGCGCGTCCACCCGCGTTGGCCGCGTGCTCGATCTCGTCGGGATCCTCGGCGTGGACGATGAGCAGCCCGTCGAACGAGGCGATCTCGCGCATCGCCGCCTCGACCTCCTCAGCCGCCAGCGCGGGGAACTCGTCGACGCCGGAGTGGAGCAGGAAGCACTTGAACCCGAA
>DASTNV010000055.1:0-13569 GCA_035762725.1 Lapillicoccus sp.
CGTGGTGACGCGGACGGCCGAGCAGGTGTTCATCCCGTTGACGGTCGGTGGCGGCGTGCGGTCAGTGGCCGACGTCGACCGGCTGCTGCGGGCGGGGGCCGACAAGGTGGGGGTCAACACGGCGGCGATCGCGCGGCCGGATCTGGTGGCGGAGATCGCCGACCGGTTCGGGTCTCAGGTGCTGGTGCTGTCGGCCGACGTGCGTCGCCGGAGGGGCTCCTCCGGTGAGCCGACGGGGGACTTCGTCATGACCACGCACGGTGGCCGAACGCCGGTCGACCTGGACGCCGTGGAATGGTGCGCGCGGGCGGCATCGCTCGGCGCCGGCGAGATCCTGCTGAACTCGATGGACGCCGACGGGACGCGGGACGGGTTCGACCTCGAGCTGATCCGGCTGGTTCGCGAGGCCGTGGACGTGCCGATCGTGGCGAGCGGCGGTGCCGGCAAGGCGGCGGATTTCGCGCCGGCTGTGGCGGCGGGGGCGGACGCGGTGCTGGCGGCGAGCGTCTTCCACTTCGGCGACCTCACCGTGGGCGAGGTCAAGGAGGCCATGCGCGCGGCCGGCGTGACCGTGCGCTGAGCGACCGGCGGGACGACCCCCTCCGGCTAGGAGAAGCCGAGCCGCGCGGCCTCGATCTCGGCCACGGCATCCGGGGACCCGTCGACCTCGACCTGGGCGACGCGGGCGCGGCCGGACGCATACATGACCAGTTCGCCCGGACGTCCACGGAGCACGACGGTGCCGTTGTCGGTGGGCTTCTTGGCGGCATGGCGGCCGTGGCCCTCGGCGACGAGGACGATGCCGGCGGGAACCTGCCGGAAGTAGAGGCGTGAGCCCCGCTTGAGCATGTCCCACAGGAACCGCTCGTGTCCGACGTCGAGGCGGCGCCGCTCGAACCCGGCCACGCCGCGGAGGAGGTCCTCGTGGTGGATGAAGAACTCGCCGCCGTTGACGACCTCGTCGATGCGGCCGATCCGGGCGGGGGACCAGGCCGGCGGGCCCTGGCGGACCCTGTCGACCAACGCCTCGTAGTCGGTGGCGGCGAGCTCGCGCATGGCGTCGTCGAGCCGGCCGCGCAGGGCGGCGACGTACAGTCCGGTGCTGAGGTCGGGTCGCGAGTCCCGGATTGCCAGGTGGGCGGCGAGGTCGCGAGCCAGCCACGGGTCGTCGATCGTGGGGGCGTCCGGACCGAGGCGCAGGAACGAGTCGCAGATGGCCGCCCGCTCCTGCTGCGCATAGGAGGTCATCCGACCATCCTGTCAAAGGCATGGTCGACGACCGCAACCGGAGTCCCGATCCGTACCCTGGCCCGATGCTCGAGCTGGTCGTTCCCGACGCGTCCCGACGGGCCGAGTGGCTGGCGATGGCCGACGAGTTCGACCGCGCTCGGATCGACGGCGGTGCGATGGGTTCGGCCACCGTCGACGAGCTGCGGGAGCCCGAGACGTTCGCCGCGTGGGTCCGGATGCTCATCGACCACGAGCGCGGGCGGAACGTCCCGGACGAGATGGTCGCCAGCACGACACGGTGGATCGCGGTCGACGGTCGGCTCGTCGGGTTCCTCTCGATCCGGCACGACCTCAACGAGTTCCTCCGCGAGCTCGGCGGACACATCGGGTACGCGATCCGGCCGTCGCAGCGACGACAGGGGTATGCGACGGCCGCCACCGCGCTCGCCCTGACCGAGTGCCGCCGGCTGGGCATCGACCCGGTGCTGATCACCTGCGACGAGACCAACCTGGCGTCGGCGAGGGTCATCGAACAGAACGGCGGCGTTCTGGAGGACATCCGCGGCGTGAAACGTCGCTACTGGGTCACTCTCTCCGAGTAGAGCTCAGCGTGATGCCCCGGGCGTTTGTCGCGGCTCGAGCACGAACACCGCGACGCGGGTGATCCGCCACCAGGTTTCGACCGTCATCAGTACGGCGGGGGATCGTCGAAGGGATCCGCCGCCTGCGCGGCCGCTGCGGCTGATTCGACCTCCGCGTCGGTGACGAGTCGGGACAACGGGTTGTCGTAGTTGTGCCGATGGGTGACGTACGTGCGCCCCGACGACGTCTCCCACTCGGTGGTGCCGTCAGCGTCGGTCGCTGTGGTCCAGGTCCCGCGGGACTTGTGGTTGTGGTGGCGCCGGTGCTTGGCGGAGAGGTTGGCGATCCGGGTCTCTCCGGCCGGCCACGGATGGTTGTGGTCGATGTCGCACCGGTCCGCGCTGGTGGTGCAACCGGGCGCCCGGCCGACGCCGTCGAGGGCCGCCACCATCGCAGCCATGGCCGAGGTGGGTCGGTAGCGGTGCGTGGTCAGGTCGAGGGCAGCACCGGTCACCGGGTCGGTCACCAGGCGGCGCCAGGAGGAACCGCGGCCGAAGACCAGCGACCGAACCTGTTCGCCGCTGAGGTAGCCGTACCCGGACATCTCACCCACCCCGTGCTCCTCGCCCAACAGCGTTGCCAACGAGACGATGACAGTGACTCGCGCCGGAGGCGCCTGACCCACAAACGTCCGGGCCGAAGACTCGGGCACACCGGTGTCCGTGGAGTCAGCGCAGTAGTTCCGCCAGCCGTAGAGCAGGAGATCCAGGGCGATGTCGCTGCGCAGTTGGTTCTGTGTCCGCTCGTCGCCGTCAGCCCGAAGACTCTGCGCCAGCTGGTCGACCCGGTCCATGGCGGCCGCCACTCGCCCCGCCTCGCCGTTCATCACAAGCGTTCCCATGCCGATGCCCGCGCCACTCACGCTCGGGTCGAGCGTGGCGTATGCCGTTCGCTGCTCGAGCGCGTCGGCTCGAGCCGGAGCCGGTTCAGGTGTGTGAAGAGCGACTTGGCGGCGAGGCTCCCGACGGAAAGCCCGCTCGCTCTTCACGCTGCCGTCGTCGTTACGGGAGAGGAGCCGTACACAGATCGCATGGACCTCTTCGGTGCCCAAACCGCTGGTGTCCTGATGGATGCGGATGGCACGGCTCAAGGAGATCCGGCCATCAAGCAGGTCGGCATTCACCAACGTCCCCCGACCGTCCGCGTCGATCGCCAGCTCCAGCCGGCGCGACACCGCTCCCTGGGGCAACCCGGTCGCGAGGACGACCTCGTCCACCGCTGCGGTGTCGGACTCGGCCCGCAGCACCGAAGGCGGCATGCCCCGCCCGTGTCGCGCCGAGAGGTCGTCGAGCGCCCGAACCTGTTCCCCGACCACCTCACGCAGCCGTCGCAGCGCGCCCAGCCCCACGGCATCGGCCCAGGCCTTGACGACCTCGACGGCCTCGATGACCTTCAGCTCCTCCTCGACCCACTGTTGGGCCTGGTTGTCGTCGATGCGGTGGTCGACGAGCACCGCCGAGCGCACCGCCCGACACACCTCCGAGGTGCCCTGTGGCGAGGTCACGAGCACCAGCGCCTCCAACACCGGGGCCGGCATCGACCGCCGACCCTCGGAGGCTGCCAGCGTGGCGTCAGCGACCGGTGCTGCACTCATCGGCGACCCCGAGACTCGAACGTATGTTCGATTCTAGCCGATCATCTACACCCGTTCAAGAGGCACACAAGCGCCAGTTTTGTTGTCCCCCAATGAGACTCGACGTACGCGGGCGAAATGCCTCACCGTGCCCAGGCGCCCCACGCGTCACACCGCGAGTGGTCACGCCAGCTGCGGTCAACCCGCAGCGACCAGCCGTAGCGATGTCACCAGATCCAGCGCCTCCGCCACCGACAGCGCGCCACCCTCCTGCCGAGCCGCAGCGAACGCCGACTCACCCAGTGCCGTGACAGCCGGCTCGAGGAACCGGCCCAGCTGCTGGTGGTCCTCCGGCGTGCGCCGCATCGTCAGCGCAGCGCGTCGCGCGTCCGCGCACCCCGCCAGCCGCGCCGCCCGCTCTGGCGAACCGGCCGCCGCCGCGATCCCCGCCCCCACCTCCACGAGGTTGACGGCGAGCTGGGCGTCCCGCAGCGACAGGACCTCTGGCGTCCACTCCACGAACCAGCGGTACGCCGATGACGGGCCCTCCCCGAGCAGCAGGGCCGCCATCAGGTTGAGCCGGTCGATGCAGGCCGCCCACCGGTCGCCCGTGGCGGTTCGTTGTTCCAGCGACCGCCAGCCACGACTGATCGCCTCGTCGTACTGGCCAAGGTCGAAGTACGCCAGCGCCATGTTGGCCTCGCTCAGCGCCACGAACCGCTCGTCGCCGGACTTCCGCGCCAGGGCCGACGCCCGCCCGAACACCTCGATGGCCTCCTCGGGGCGGCATAGCTGCTCGAGAGCGATGCCCAGATCGACCAGCGCGCGCGATTGCAGGTCGACCTGATCCAACCGCTCCGCCATGGCCAACGAGCGCTCGATGACGGCGATGGACTCGGCCGTCTCGCCGTGCTGCAGCATCGAGATCGCCAGCTGGTGCAGCAACGTGACGGTCGCCTCGCTGTCGATGGCGAGCGGATCCCCCGGAAGGGCATCGAGCCGCGACCAGGCCAGCTCCTGCCACCGCCGCGCGACCACCGAGCTCGAGAACCGGTACCAGTACCGCGTGATCTGGACGACGAGATCCACCCCCGCCCGGATCCGCTCCGCATCCGCCGAACCGTCAGACGGATCGACCATCGGCCGGAAGGCCCAGTCGAGCGCACCCTGCACATCGGCGTCGACCGCCCCGAGACCGTCCAGGGCCACCGGATGCTTCGGCCCGCGCAGCCAGTCCGCGAGACGGTCCACCTCGCTCTGGCACCAGGCCAGGTGGCGACGGCGAGTCTCGTCGAGCTCGCCCGCCGCCTCGAGCTGCTCTAGCGCGAACCGCTTGATCGTCTCCAGCATCCGCAGCCGCGGCTCGGCGTCCGCCGTCACCTGCACCAGGCTCGACGCCACCAGGCTGCCCACCGAGTCCAGCAGCATCGGCTCGCCCACCACCGCGCCGACCGCGTCCAGCGTCACCGGCCCGCGGAACACGCCGAGCCGCCGAAACGCCACCTGGTCCGGCGGCTCGAGCAGGTCGTAGCTCCACTCGATGGTCCGGCCGAGCGTCCGATGCCGGTCCGGCCGATCCGCGGCCGTCACTCCAGCCCCGAGCCGCAGGTCCAGCCGCGACATCAGCGCGGCCGGGCCGAGCAGCCGGGCGTTCGCGGCTGCCAGCTCGATGGCCAGCGGCAGCCCGTCGAGCTGGCGGACCAGCGAGGCCACGTCCGACCGGTTCTCCGGCGTGAGCTCAAAACCCGGCCGCACCAAGCGAGCCGCACGCACGTACAGCTCGACCGCCGCCGACGCGTCGACGTCCGCCTCCGCCGAGGAGACCGGCAGAGCCAGGGGAGACACCGGCAGCTCCTGCTCGCCGGCCAACAACAACGGCCGCCGGGATGTCGCCAGCACCGCCACGCCCGGACCGGCGTCGAGCAGGTCGGCCACCACTCGCTCTGCGCCCTGGATCTGCTCGAGGTTGTCCAGGACCAGCAACACCGAGCGGTCGGCGAGCTGCAGGACCAGTCGCTCGCGGTTCGACAGTGCCGCCGGCGCGTCCAGTGCGTCGGCGACCACCCCCGCCATCCCCTCGGCCCCCTCCACACTGTCGAGGGCGACGAAGTACACGCCGTCGGGGTAGGCGTCGTCGAGCTCGGCTGCGGCGGCCAGGGCGATGCGGGTCTTGCCGCACCCACCCGGTCCGGTGAGTGTCAGCAACCGGGCACCCCCGCTGACCAGGCGGACCACCTCCGCCACCTCGGCACATCGACCCACCAATGCGGTCCGCGGTGTCGGCATCGCCGCCCGCCGCCCGAGGCTGCGCAGCGGCGGGAAGGTCGACGACAGCCCGGGTACCACCACGTCGTACAAGTGCGTATCGCCGTCGATGTCTTTGAGCCGGTGCCGTCCGAGGTCGCGGAACTCGACGCCGTCGAGCCCGTCGCCGAGCTCGACGAGCCGCCGGGTGGTCTCGGACACGACCACCTGCCCGCCATGAGCAGTGGCGCCGATCCGTGCCGCCAGGTGGACGTCCTCACCGATGTACCCGTCCCCGTGCCGCTCCGGCTCGCCCGTGTGCAGACCCATCCGCACCCGCAGGTCATGTCCGTCCGGCCACTCGTATGCATCCAGCCCGCGTTGCGCGGTCACCGCGGCCCGCACCGCCTGGTGCGCGGAGCGGAAGACGACGAAGAAGCTGTCGCCCTCGGCGATCGCGGTCCGGACGATCCGGCGGTGCGCCGTCAGCGCCTCGCCCCACCGCGACCCCAGCTGCCGCAACAGCACCGTCGACCGCTCGATGTCGGTGAAGAGCATGGTGACCGTCCCCATCGGTCGCGCCGACGTCACGGCATCCACACCGAGTGGTCGTGGGCGAAGACCACCATTCGCGGGTCCAGCTCCTGGATCCGCGCGACCCAGGCACCGCGCGGCTCCGGCAGCGGCGGCGGATGCCCCTCAGCGTGCGCCCGCACGGCGAGGACGTCCGCCGCATACGCCGTCGACGTGTCGTGGCTCTGCCCGGCGACGACGACCGACCCGTCGGGCAGCCGGACGACGAACGACTGGTGTCCGGCGGTGTGCCCGGGCGTCGGCAGGACGAGCACGCCCGGCAGCACCTCGCTCTCGCCGTCCAGCTCGACGTAGGCCGATCCCTCCAGCAGCTGGGGCAGCGTGTAGTCGGTCGTCGTCCGCGCGGTCGACAGCTCCGTGCGCTGGACGAAGACGGGACGTCCGGCCAGTACCGGGTTTCCGCCGCAGTGGTCGAAGTGGAGGTGGCAGTTCGTCACGTGCGTCACGTCGGAGGCGCGCAGACCCAACGGCGCGAGCGCCGACTCCAGCGACCTCCGCCGCGGCCGGTAGTGCTCGTCCACCTCGGGATGCGAACCCATCCCCGTGTCGACCAGCAGAACAGCATCGCCCGCGCGGACGACGTACCCCAGCACCGCCTCGACCCGCGGCTCGCCCGACTCGGTCTCGGAACCGGGCCGCACGAAGTAGCCGAAGTCCACCCGCCGAACCGCGTCCCGCGCGAGCTCCCCGAGCGAACCCATCAGGCCCCCACGGCTCGGTAGGTCCGTCGGTAGGCGAGCGGGGGCATACCGACCGCCGTCGTCAGGTGCTGCCGCAACGACGCCGACGTCCCGAACCCGGCCTCCTCGGCCACCCGGTCCACTGGCAGGTCGGTGGTCTCGAGCAGGTGTCGCGCGTGGTCGACGCGGACCCGCAGCAGCCAGGTGCCCGCCGTCTCGCCGGTCTCCTCGCGGAAACGGCGGGTGAACGTCCGCACGCTCATCCCGGCCCGTGCCGCCAGCTCGGCAAGGGTGACTGGCTCCGACAGGTGGTCGAGCACCCATGCCCGCGCCGGGCCGGTGCCCTCGTCGCCGGCCTCGGGGACCGGCCGTTCGATGAACTGGGCCTGTCCGCCGGCCCGCCACGGCGCCACCACCGCACCGCGGGCGACCCGGTTGGCGGTGTCCGACCCGAGGTCGCGGCGCAGGATGTGCAGCAGCAGGTCGATCCCCGCGGCGTTGCCTGCCGAGGTGAGGATCGTGCCGTTGTCGAGGTAGAGGACGTCCTCGTTGAGCCGGACCTTCGGGAACAGCCGCCGGAAGTGCTCGGCGTGCGCCCAGTGGGTGGTCGCCTCGAGCCCGTCCAGCAGCCCGGCGGCCGCGAGGACGAACGCGCCGGTGCAGATCGACACCCACCGCACGCCGGGGCGGGCCGTGGCGAGCAGCGCGGCGAGGTCGGCCGGCAGCGTCCCCTCGCCCGCCGCATACCGATCGGTGATCCCCGGGATGACGATGGTGTCGGCGGTCGCCAGCACCGTATGCGGGTGGGTCGGGGTCACCTGGTACCCCGCCGACGTCGTCACCGGCCGGTCGTCCACGGTGACCGTGAGCACCTCGTACGCCGGTGGCCGGCTGGGCGTGTAGGCGCCGGTCCCCGGCCACTCGGGGTCGATGGAGTTGGCGGCGAAGAAGCGGTGCGGGAGGCCGAGCTCGAAGGCCACGACGCTGTCGAGCGCGAGGACGACGACCCGGTGCGGAACGGCCATGGCCGGATCTTTGCACATCCTGTCCGTCTGGCCACTTCAGTTGGCCACCGTTGATCGGGCAGGCTGCCCGACGTGACAACGACCGACCCGGCCGCCCGGGACCTCGAGGAGCTCGGCCGCCCCGGTGGCCGGCCCCGGCCGGCCCCGCGGATCCACCCCGCCTGGTGGGTCGCGCTCGTCGCGTTCTGTACGGCGATCGGCGCCGCTGGGTTCCGGTCGACCCCAGGGGTGCTCATCACCCCGCTGCACGACGAGTTCGGCTGGCCGATCGGGCTGATCGGGCTTGCGGTTTCGGTCAACCTCGTCCTGTTCGGGCTGACCGCGCCGTTCTCAGCGGCCTTGATGGAGCGGTTCGGCATCAAGCGGGTCGTCGCGTCCGCACTGGTCCTCGTCAGCATCGGTTCGCTGCTGCCGATCTGGATGACGGAGTCGTGGCAGCTCATCCTCTGCTGGGGGATCCTCGTGGGCCTCGGGACCGGCGCCATGTCGATGTCCCTCGTCGCGGTCGTCACGTCGCGCTGGTTCGTGGCCCGACGCGGGCTGGTCAGCGGCGTCCTCACGGCCGCCGGTGCGACGGGTCAGCTGGTCTTCCTGCCGTTCCTTGCCTGGCTGGCCGAGAACTACGGGTGGCGATCCGCCGCGATCGCCACCGCGACCGCCGCCCTGCTCGTCGTGCCACTGGTCCTCTGGAAGTTTCACGACCACCCCCGCGACCTGGGCCTCACCGCATACGGAGCACCGGCCGACGAGCGGGTCAGCATCAAGGTGCCGCTGCCCTACAACCCGGCCCGGCTGGCCATCGAGGCGCTCCGGCAGGCCTCGCGGCGGGGCGTGTTCTGGCTGCTGGTCGGCTCGTTCGCGGTCTGCGGGGCGTCGACCAACGGGCTGGTGGGGACCCACTTCATCCCCGCGGCCCACGACCACGGCATGCCGCAGACGACGGCCGCCTCGCTGCTCGCGGTGGTCGGCATCTTCGACATCGTCGGGACGATCTTCTCCGGGTGGCTGACCGACCGGTACGACCCGCGGTTCCTCCTGGCCATGTACTACACGTTGCGCGGCGCCTCGCTCTTCCTCCTTCCGTCCTTGTTCGGCGACGCCGTCCACCCGAGCATGCTGGCGTTCATCCTCTTCTACGGCCTCGACTGGGTGGCGACGGTTCCGCCGACGATGGCGTTGTGCCGCAACGCGTTCGGTGACCGCGGGCCGATCGTGTTCGGGTGGGTCTTCGCCTCCCACCAGCTCGGTGCCGCGGCGGCCGCCGTCGGCGCCGGCCTGGTCCGGGACGAGCTCGGCACCTACGACCTGGCCTGGTACGTCGCCGGCGCCCTCTGCGTCGTGGCCGCCTCGTTCTGCGTCGCGATCCGGTACCGCCCCGACCGGGCTCCCACCGCGGCGTAATCCGGAGGCAGCCTGTCAGCCGACCTCGGTAGGTTGCCCCGGTGCTGGTGATCGAGGCGGAGGACCTGGGCCGTTCCTACGTCAGTACGACGGGCATCTTCCGCCGGCAGCGCAAGACCGTCGAGGCGGTCCGTGGGGTGTCCTTCGGCGTCGGTGAGGGCGAGCTGTTCGGGCTGCTCGGGCCCAACGGCGCGGGCAAGACGACCACGATCAAGATGCTGATGACCCTGTTGCTGCCGACGGCGGGGCACGCTCGGGTTCTCGGCCACGACGTCGTCGACGAGCCGCGCGAGGTGCGCCGCAACGTCGGGTACGTGTTCGGCGGCGACCGCGGTCTCTACGACCGGCTGAACGCCCGCGACAACCTGCGCTACTTCAGCGAGCTCTACGGCGTCCCCCCGCACCGGCAGCGGCACCATATCGACGAGCTGCTCGAGCTGGTCGGACTGTCCGGCCGCGAGGACGAGCGCGTGGAGGGCTTCTCCCGGGGTATGCGGCAGCGGCTCCACATCGCCCGCGGCCTACTCCACGACCCCGCGGTGATCTTCCTCGACGAGCCGACCATCGGCATCGACCCCGTCGGCGCCCGCGAGCTCCGCGGCCTCATCGGCAACCTCAAGGCGGCCGGCAAGACGGTGCTGCTGACGACCCACTACATGTTCGAGGCCGACGAGCTCTGCGACCGGATCGCCGTGATCCGGTCGGGCACCATCGTCGCCGAGGGCACGCCGGAGGCGTTGAAGAACAACGTGTCCGCCGGCCACGTCCTCGAGGTCGAGGCCTACGGCGTCCGGCCGGAGGTGGTCGGCGACGTGCGCGCCCTGGCCGGCGTGCGCTCGGTCTCGGTCGAGGAGGAGGGCGCGACGCAGCGGCTGCTCGTCCAGGTCGACCACGGCGTCGAGGTGGCACCCGAGGTGCTGGCCCGCCTCGCCGGCACGTCGGTCGGCCGCGTGGTCACCCGGCAGCCGACCCTCGAGGACGCGTACGTCGAGCTCGTCGGGACGACGGACGACTGAGCCGGTGAGCCGCATACCCGCCCTCGTCCGCATGCTCGCCGTCACCTGGTGGCTCCAGCTGAAGATGCTGTCGGCGTCCGCGTTCAACGGGATCCTCCAGATCGTCTGGCCGATCTTCTTCGCCACCACGGCGTTCCTCGTCTACCGCCAGAACGGCGACCCGAACGCGCTGGTGTATGCCGGTCTCGGCTCCGCGGTCATGGGCACCTGGTCGGCGATCGCGACGACGGCGAGCAGCGCGCTGCAGCGCGAGCGCTGGTCCGGCACCCTGGAACTCCTCGTCGCCGCACCGACCTCGTTCGCCCTCGTCCTCGTCCCCATCACCGTCGCGATGGCCACGATCGGGGTCTACAGCCTCGCCGCAACACTGGTCTGGGGGTGGCTGCTCTTCGGCATCGTCGTCCCCGTCGCGAGCCCGGTGCTCTTCGCGCTCGGCCTGGTGGTGACGATCCTCGCCGTCGCGATGTTCGGCTTCCTCCTGTCGGTCAGCGTCGTCCGTTACCGCACCGCCTGGGCGCTCGGGAACCTCCTCGAGTACCCCGGCTGGCTCCTCTGCGGGTTCCTCGTCCCGATCGTCCTGTTCCCGACCTGGGTCACCTGGATCTCTTGGGCTCTGCCGCCGACCTGGGGGATGGAGGCGATGCGCCAGGCCTCGGCGGGGGAGTCTCCGTGGCTGGCGCTCGCAGTCTGCATCCTGCTCGGGATCGGGTATGCGGTGGTGGCGGCGCTGCTCTCGGGCGCGGTCCTGCGCTCGGCCCGCCGGCACGCAACCCTGGCGCTGACATGACCTGGCTTCGGATTTTCTTCGTCGGTGGCCTGATCAGCTTCCGGGCGCTGTTCAACTGGCTCAGTCCCTGGATCTACATCCCGAGCATGCTGGTGGCACCGGTCTTCCAGGTGCTCCTCTTCGCCTACCTCGGCCGCAGCGCCGGCGTCGGCTCCGACGCGTTCTACCTCGTCGGCAACGCTGTGCAGTACGCCGCGATCCCCTGCGTCTTCGCGATGTCCAACACCATCGCGGGGGAGCGGCAGACCCAAACCCTCGGCATCGTCCTGGCCACCCCGGCGCCGCGGCTCCCGCTCTTCCTCGGCCGGTCGCTCCCGGTCGTCGTCAACGGCTGGCTGGTCACCCTGTTCACCCTCGTCGTGGGCGGCCTCATCCTCGGGGTGTCCATCCCGGCGGGTGCCTGGGGTCCACTCGCGCTCACCCTCGCGGTCGGCGCCGCGTCGTGCACCGGTCTCGGGCTGGTCGCCGCGGCGATCGGCCTTCGGGTCCGGGAGACCGCGGTCCTGTCCAACATCATCTTCGGAGTCCTGCTGCTGTTCAGCGGGGCGAACGTCGCCGTCTCCGCCCTGCCGCCCTGGATGGCCGCCGTGTCACCCTGGCTCCCGCTCAGCCACACCATCGCCGCGGCGCGCGAGATCGTCGCCGGCGCGAGCCTGAGCTCGGTCGGCGGTCTGCTCCTCCAGGAGGCGGTCGTCGGTGTGCTCTACGGAGCAGTGGGCCTGGCCGCGCTCCGCTTCCTCGAGGTGTCCAGCCGGCGCACGGCCACCCTGGAGCGCATGTAGCCGGAAGGGCCGTCGATGATCGTCAGCGCCCCATGAGAAGGTGGGTAGCTGTCCGCCCAGCGCCCGACGCATACCGTTCCTTTCCTCCTTCGGTATGCCGGTAGGCCGCTCAGTGTCGAGAGCGCGGACCTCTTTGCCCACCCTCCGACCTCGGGAGCCTTGCTGTGTCGACCCTCGGCCCGGTCGCCTCGACCGCCACGCTGCGTGCGGGCTGGCGGGTCATCGGCCAAGGGATCCGCGAGGAGAAGGGCTGGGTCGGCCTGGCCGTGGTCGGCGCCACGATCTACGGGATCATGACCGTCGGCACCGCCTGGGTGATCGGCCGGATCGTCCACGACACCATCGCCCCGGCCATCGCCGCGCACTCGATCGCCACCGCCGACCTGGTGCGGGCCGCACTCATCCTCGTGGCTGTCGTCCTCGTCAACGTCGTCGGCATCGTCGTGCGACGAGTGGCCGCGGGTGTGGCCGTCTACAACCTCGGGGCGACGTACCGCCGAAGGGTCACGCGCCAGTACCTGCGGCTGCCCCTTGCGTGGCACCACCGGCACCCCTCCGGTCAGCTGCTGTCCAACGCGAACTCCGACGTCGAGTCGATGTGGAACGTCTTCCAGCCGTTGCCGATGGCCTTCGGCGTCGTCGTCATGCTCGTTTTCGGCGCCGTCCAGATGATCCTCGTGGACCCGTTCCTCGCCGCGATCGGGCTCACCGTCTTCCCGATGCTCTTCGTCGCGAACCTGCTCTTCCAGCGGGCCATGTCGCCGAAGGTCACCCGGGTCCAGCAGATGCGCGCCGAGGTCCCGGAGGTCGCCCACGAGAGCTTCGAGGCGGCACTGGTCGTCAAGAGCCTGGGCCGCGAGGACCAGGAGGCGGCGCGGTTCACGGCGACCACCGAGGAGCTGCGCGACGCCAACATCGCCGTCGGGCGCACGCGGGGCGTGTTCGACCCGGCCATCGAGGCGATCCCGACCCTCGGCACGCTGCTCGTCATTGCCGTGGGTGCCTGGCGGATCGGGTCCGGCCACATCACCGCGGCCGAGGTCGTCCAGATCGCCTACCTGTTCTCGATCCTCGCCTTCCCGGTACGGGCGCTGGGCTGGGTGCTCGCCGAGATGCCGCGCTCGGTCGTCGGCTGGGACCGGGTCCACGGCGTTCTCGACGCGACCGGTTCGATGTCCTATGGCGACGCTGACGTCCCCGACCGCGGGGCCGCGACCGTGCGGGCCGACGACGTCTCCTACGCCTACGAGGTCGAGCTGGAGGACGGCATCACCGAGCTCAACCCCGCGCTGCGCCATGTCACCCTCGACATCGCGGCCGGCGGCACGACCGCGGTGGTCGGCCCCACCGGTTCCGGCAAGTCGACGCTGACCAACGTCGTGGTGCGGCTGGTCGACCCCGACTCCGGCGTGGTTCGGCTCGACGGCGTCGACCTGCGTTCGGTGCGCCGGGGCGGTGTGCCGGACGCGGTAGCCCTCGTGGCCCAGCAGACCTTCATGTTCGACGACACGGTTCGCGGCAACGTGACGCTCGGCGCCGACCGCACCGACGACGAGGTGTGGCGGGCACTGCGCGTGGCCCAGGGTGAGGGTTTC
>DASTNV010000056.1:0-3913 GCA_035762725.1 Lapillicoccus sp.
GCCGGGCGCGCTCCGGCCATCACCTCGACCAGCGCCTGGGCCAGCTGTGGCGCGAACCGGTGGGGGTCCGGAAGGTCGTCGGCCCGGGATCGCTGCCGGTCGAAGAACCGCTCGTCGTCGGGCGTGTAGTCGATGGCGAGGGCGTCCTGAACGTAGGGCGACTCGGTCGTCGTCATGATCGCGACGACCTCCTCGTAGGAGATGACCGGCGGCTCGGAGGGCCGCAGCACGCGCAACGGCGGGTATGCGGTCACGACGCGGCTTCGGGAGCGGTCAGCACCAGGCCGGCCCGGATGAGGTCCGGGTTGGGGCCGATGGCCCCGCGGTTCGCCGCATACCAGCGAGGCCACTCTCGCGCGATCTGCTGACGGGTCGCCCCGGGACCGAGGTGGCGCGCGGCAATGGCCCACAGGCTGTCGCCGCGGGTGACGGTGACGGTCTCGGGAGGCGACGCCGTGGGTCGAGGCGCCGAACCGAGTGGACCGAGTCCCGACGTCCGTGTCGTCACGCCGAAGGCGGGATCCGGCGCGGGCGGGACCGTGACCTGTACCGACGTCGTCGGAGCTGGTGGGGGCTCGGCTGCGTGGGCGGCGAGGGGAGTGCCAGTGGCGACGAGCGTCGTCCCGAGCACCAGCGCCGCCGCGCGGCGAGCCAGCGGCGGGCTGACCCGGTCGGCGGCGACCGAGGCGAACCGACCGACGCCGCCTGGGAGCGTGCCGAGGATCGCCAGGAGGAACCCGACACCGAGCCAGAGGACCAGCAGCAGTCCGATGCCGGCGGCACCGAGAACGAGCAGATCGGCGGGCGCGTCGGGACCGGACTCGCTGACGGCGTCGAGGGCCGCGGCGCCGGTGAGCTCGAAGGCGCGGACGGCGAGCCCGCAGAGCAGCAGCGCAGCGCTCGCTGCGACGAGAGAGCGTCCCGGCCGAGCGGGCTGACGACCGTGCATCGCGCCTCCACATTCAGCGGTTACATGTTGTTTGCTTACGTTTACATGTATTCACGCGTAAGTCAATGCGGTGACTACACTCGCATCGTGCGATGGGAGCGCCTCTTCGACGACCTCGAGGCGCAGCTCGCCGCCGACGAGGTGCGCGAGCTGGCCGCCGAGGTCGCGGATCGGACCCGACGCGAGCGGGCCCTGCTGGGGCTGCACGAACGGTTCGCTGCGGCGGTGGACCGCGCCGTGGTGGAGCTGCGCGTGGCGGGCGTCGGGCTGCTGCGCGGCCTCGTGACGGGAAGTGGCCCGGACTGGGTGCTCCTCGACCACCGCGCCGAGCATCCACTCAGCGTGGTGCCGCCGGCCGGTGCCGACTGGCGGGTCGATCGGCCGATCCTCGTCGCCCTCGGCGCGGTCCGGTCGGTGACCGGTCTGGGCGGAGCCGAGCAGACCGGCGCGGTCGCCAAGGCGTTCGGGCTCGGCTCAGCGCTGCGTGCGGTCAGTCGCGACCGGGCGGTGGTCGACGTCGTCGACGTCGACGGGACGCTGACGACCGGGACGCTCGACGGTGTGGGGCAGGACTACGTCGAGGTCGCGGAGCACGCCGCCGACGTGCCGCGACGAGCGGAGAACGTGCTCGCGGTCCGCGTCATCCCGTTCGCGGGGATCGCGGCCGTACGTCGCCGCTGACGCGAAGGGGATCGGGTGCCCTCCGCGTCAGCGGCGGTGGTCAGGAGCGAGTGGGAGGTCGGTCGGACCGGCCTGACGACGTCAGACGATGTCGTCGGTGCCGGTGCCGAAGGGGTGGGCGGCGACGAACTGGCGGGTCTCGGAGTACATGCGCTGGATGTAGTTCTCCAGTTCCGTCGTCTCGACTCGCCACTGGCCACGGCCACCGACTTTGATGGCCGGAAGCTCACCTGACCGGACCAGGGCGTAGGCCTGGGCCGCGGAGATGTTGAGGATCTCGGAGACCTCGGTGAGCTGAAGGAAGCGCTGCGTGGGCATGCTGGGGTTTGTCCTCGCTTCGGATGAGCAGTGGTAGAACCGGGGGCTTGATCGGCACCTGTCCTTCGGACACATGTCGAGGTTCTTTACCGGCTCTTTACTGTAGGCGATGGTCCCCGTGCGCGCCCACTCTTCCACAACGAGTGTCCGAGCCGAGAGGTTCTCCACAGCCAGGGGATACAGGTGAGGCCCCCGAAGGCCGTCGGCCATGATTGGGTCGCCCTTCGCTCTAGTGTGGACCGACGCAGGTAAGCCAGGGCGACAAGGAGAGAGTGTGGCTCAGCTGGCCGAACCGACGGCAAAGCGACTGCAGCGGCCGTCCTGGCGGGATCCACGGCTCCTCATTGGGGTGGTTCTCGTCCTCCTCGGCACCGCGGTGGGGGCGCGGGTCATCGCCAGCGCCGACGACACCATGCCGATGTATGCCGCGTCCTCCGCGATCCGGCCCGGCGACCGCCTGACCAGTGACAACCTGCGCCGAGTGGATGTCCAGCTCGGGGACCAGGCCTCCCGCTACCTGCCCGCGCGATCAGCCGTGCCCGACGACTCCTACGCGCTGCGCGACATCCCCGAGGGCGAGCTGGTCCCCGCATCCGCCGTCGGCTCGCGCGGTGCGGTGGCCGTCCAAGCGGTCACCGTGGAGGTCGACGCGAACTCCGCCCGCGGACTCCCCGCCAACGCCGTGGTCGACGTGTGGGTCAGCCCGCGCGACAGCCAGTCCACCCAGGAGCGGTACCTGGACGCCACGCTCGCCCTGCAGCGCGTGAGTGTGTCCCCGGTGACCCAGGACTCCGGCCGGTTCGGCGCCGCGTCCTCGACGATGGCCGTGCAGATCCGCGTCCCGCGAGACAAGGTCGCCGAAGTCATCGCCGCGGTCGACAAGCAGTCGCGGTTCACCCTGGTGCCGGTCCCCGGCCAGGGCACCTCGTGACGCACGTCCTCACGGCGCTCGGCAACCGCTGGGACAGCCGGGTCGCCACTCTCCTCGAGCGCTCCCGAGCGGTGAGTATCGTCCGCCGCTGCGCCGACCTGGCCGACCTCGTCGCCACGGCGTCGGCCGGCCTCGGCACCGTGGCCCTGGTCTCCGGCGACCTGCGCGGACTCGACCTCACCGCTGTCGCGCAGCTGCGGTCCGCCGGTGTCCACGTCGTCGGGCTCGCCGCCGACGGCGACGAGGAGGCCGAGCGTCGTCTCCGCCGGCTCGGAATCGGCCGGGTCGTCCCCGGCGACGCCGAGCTCTCCGAGCTGGAGGCCGCGCTGACCGAGGAGATCGACCAGAGCTCCCTCGACGAGCTCGAGCGTGAGCTCGGGGGCGTGCTTCCCGACCTGGACGGTATGCGGGTCGCGGACGAGCCCGTCGACGTCGAACCGGAGTCCGGCCGGGTCGTCGCCGTCTGGGGCCCGACCGGCGCCCCGGGTCGCACCACGATCGCCGTGACGCTGGCCACCGAGCTGGCCGGACTCGGGATCCCGACCGTTCTCGTCGACGCCGACACCTACGGCGGCTCGGTCGCCCAGGCTCTGTCCTTCCTCGACGAGGCGCCGGGACTCGCTGCAGCCACCCGGGCGGCCGACCAGGGCAGCCTCGACGTGCCGGCGCTGGCCCGGCTCGCCCCGCGCGCGACCGCTGGACTCCGCGTCCTCACCGGTCTCCCCCGAGCTGAGCGCTGGCCCGAGATCCGCCCGGCGGCGCTCGAACGGGTTCTCACCGTATGCCGCTCGTTGGGGCAGGTCGTCGTCGTCGACTGCGGGTTCAGCCTGGAGGACGACGAGGAGCTCAGCTACGACACCGTGGCGCCGCGCCGCAACGGGGCCACCCTCACGACGCTGTCGGTCGCCGACGAGCTGGTCGTCGTCGGCGGGTGCGACCCGATCAGCCTGCAGCGGCTGGTCCGTGCGCTGCAGGAGCTGGGGACCGTCCCGTCACCACAGCCGACGGTATGCGTCAACCGGGTCCGCGCCGGA
>DASTNV010000057.1:0-31466 GCA_035762725.1 Lapillicoccus sp.
CGACAACGTCTCGGCCGTGCACCTCTTCGAGTCGGGCGCCTCCCGGTGGGCGCGGTCCAGGAACGGCAGTGTCGTCGAGGTGCACGCGTACGCGCTGCCGGACGGTACCGACGAGACCGCGCTGCGGGTGGAGCTGCGTCACCAGCTCCGCGAGCTGCACCCCGAGCTCGACGCGGCGACGGTCCTGCACGAGGAGTGGCTGGTCCGCGACGACTGCCCGCTGGTCGGGACCGAGCCGTGGCGCGACCGACCGGAGGTCGTGACTCCGGACCGACGAATTGCGTTGGCTGGGGACGGGATTCGCTGCGACTATCCCGTGGCTCTCATGGAGCGGGCCGCCACGACGGGATGGATGGCGGCGAACCACCACCTGGCGCGATGGGGTCTACCGGGACACGACCTCTGGACCGTTCCGATGGCCGGGCGGCACCGGGCCGTCCCGGCCTTGAGGCGACTCCTCGCTCAGGCGCCGAAGTCCTCGCCGCGCGAACGGAGCAGGTAGCGGCGCTCGGCGTAGGCCATGTCGTCCACCCAGAGGCGTGCGGCGGTCCGCTTCATCGGGGGCTTGACGAGGGACTGGACCGACTGCGCGATCCTGAACCCGGGCCGCGTCGAGTGGGCGATCGTCGCCTCGGTCATCATCGTTCGCGGTCGACCGAGCTCGTCCGGCCCGATCGGGGTCGCGTGGGTCTCGACGACGCTTCCGGCGCCCTCCCCCTCGACGATCGTCATGACGATGGTCCGCGCGTCGGGGCAGGCGAACTCGGCCCGCACCGGCACCCCGAGCCGCGGTGTCAGCCGGAACGTCACGTCGACGACGAGCACCTTGTCGTCGCTCGCGTCGTCGTCGACGACCAGGTGGCTGAACGCATACGGGTGGTACCACGCCCCGTGCCACGGGTCGAGCCGGTTGGCGATGATGTCCGCCGGCTCGCAGACGCCGGGGATCTCGATGACCGCCGCGATCGACGCGTCGAGTGGCGGGCGCGCAGTCAGGGTCGGCCGGTCGTTCGGCGTCTCGCCCGGAGTGGGCAGCCGGACCCACGCCAGCACCCCGTCGTCGTGGGCCACCACCGGCTTCCAGCCGGCCTCGCCGGACGCCCCTAGGGACATGCCGTGCCAGCGGCACACGACGTCGCCGCGGATCACCTCGCAGTCGTCGAGGAGGGCGCCCAGGTGCGGGCAGGTGCCCGGTCCGGCCAGCAGCTTCCCCGACTCGTCCCGCCAGAGGACGACCTCGCGGCCGGCGACCGTCCGCGTGACCGAGCGCTTCGTCCCGACCGCGTCGCTGCGTCCGACGACGTACCAGCCGCCCGGGTCCTGCGACTGCGCCACGTCGAACGACGCGCGGATCCGGCCGGGTCGGGCCTGCTTCCAGGTGCTGCGGAGGTTCTCGTGCGGCACCGTGGGCACGTTCTGGATCGGGATGCGTCGCTTCAGCTCCGCCCTGAACTTGCCTCTGGCCCTGCTGGATGCGGTCACGAGGAACCCTTCCGCCGTGGTGGCCCGGTGGCGAGGATCCGGGCCGACGTCGTCGCCTTGCTCCATGATGCAACGCGCGCGCGGTCGGTGAACACGTCGTAGTCCCGCGCCTCGATCAGCTCGAGGATGCGCGCATACAGCTCGCGGGCCGTGGACACGCACCGCGCGGAGGACGGCGGCAGCATCGGTATGCCGGTGTCCGCCTGCGCGTAGAGCTCCCGGTTCCGGGCGATCTCGAACCGCATCAGCTCCCGCCACGCGGGCGTGACCTGCCGCGTCCACGGGTCGGCGCCGAACCGGCGCAGGTCCTCCTGGGGCACGTAGACGCGCGCGCGGTCGAGGTCCTCGCCGACGTCGCGGAGAAAGTTGGTCAGCTGGAACGCGAACCCGAGCGCCCGAGCCGGCTCGAACGCCTCGGCCGACCGGGGGCGGAGCACCGGCAGCATCATCTCGCCGATGACGGCGGCCGAGCCCTCCATGTAGGCGACCAGGGCGTCCCACGTCTCGTACGTCGTCGTGGTCAGGTCCTGCGCCATGGCGCCGAAGAACCGGTCGACGTTCTCCCGCGGGATCGCGCAGCGGGCGAACGAGTCGCCGATCGCGGCGAGGATCGGGTCGTCGGTGGGTCCGCCGTCGAGCACGTCGCCGACGCGGGCCTGGAAGGCCGCGAGGCGGCCCGCCGTCGCCGGCACGTTGTCGCCCTGAGTGGCCGACGGGGCGTCGACGATGTCGTCGGCCAGCCGGCAGAGCGCGTAGACGGCGTAGACGTGCCGGCGGCGCTCGGGCGGAAGGAGCATGGTGCCCCAGTAGTAGGTCGTGCCGTTGTCGCGGGTGATCCGCGCGGCCTGGCGGTAGCCCGCCTCGAGGAGGTCGGACGTCACGCCGCCTCGCCCAGGTACTCGTCGACCCGCTGGCTGGCGAGCCGCCCACTGATGAGGACCATCGGCACCCCGACTCCGGGGACGGTGCCGGACCCCGCGAAGAACAGGCCGGGCATCCGGCGTTCGACGTTCGGTGGCCGGAACGGACCGGTCTGGAAGAAGGTATGCGCGAGGGCGAACGGCGTGCCGGCCGCCATCCCCATGGCCTGCCACTCCAGCGGCGTGACCAGCTCCTCGGTGACGACCTCGGTGGGGTACCCGTTCGTCTGGAGGAATGCGGCCAGTCGGTCACGCATCGGACCGCGCTCGCGGTTCCAGTCGACTGCGCCGCCGAGGTGAGGGACGGGTTCGAGGACGTAGAGGGTCGACCCGCCGGGAGCCGCCAGCGAGGGGTAGGTCATGGACGGGATGGTGACCAGGCGGGACGGGTCCGGCATCAGCCGCCGCTGGCCGATCAGCGCGTCGAAGGCCGTGTCCCACTCGTGGGCGAAATGGATGTTGTGATGGGCCGCCTCGTGAGGCGGACCACCGCGGACACCGACGTGCCAGACCACGGCGGACGGCGAGTAGCGGCCGGAGCGCACCGCCCGCGGTCCGCGCAGACCGGGAAGCAGCCGCTCGTAGGCGACCGGGGTGTCCAGGGTGCAGACGACGGCGTCGGCGCGGAGCCGTTCGCCGCCGCCGAGGTCAACGGCGGCGACCCGACCGTTGGGTCCGCGCTGGATCTCGTGGACCGTTGTGCCCCAACGGATCTCGGCGCCGCCCGCTTCCGCGGCCCGGGCCATGGCGACGGGGATGGCGCCCATCCCGCCCTCGGGGAAGTACACACCGGCCACCGAGTCCATGTAGGTGATCACCGCGTAGATGGCCAGGGCCCGGCTCGGTGGCAGACCGGCATACATCGCCTGGAAGCTGAACAGCCGCCGCAGCCGTTCGTCCTGGAACCGTTGCGCCACAACGGGACCGAGGCGGCGGAACCCGCCCATCCGGACCAGGCGCGCGGCGACGACCGGCGAGGTGACGAGGTCGAGCGGCGAGTCGAAGTTGCGGTCGATGAAGTGCGGCATCTCCAGCTCATAGAGCTCTCGCAGCCACCCGACGAAGTCGTCGAAGGCCGCGGCGTCCTGCGACCCGCATACCGAGGCGATCTCCGCCCGCATCGCCTCGTGGCCGGCCCGGACCCGGATCTCGCTGCCGTCCGCGAAGACCGCGCGGTAGGCCGGGTCGAGCCGGACCATCGGCAGCAGGTCATCGAGCCTCGACCCGGCGGCCGTGACGGCGTCGGCCAGCAGGTCGGGCATGGTCATCACGGTCGGCCCGGTGTCGAATGTGTAGCCGTCGCGGACGATCCGGCCGGCCCGGCCGCCCGGGATGGTTTCGCGCTCGACGACGACCACCTCGTGCCCGGCGCCGACGAGGTGGCACGCGGCGCTGAGACCGGCCAGGCCGGCGCCGACGACGACGACCCGGCTGCTCACGGGCTCAACGTACGCTGACCTCACCCCACCGATCGAGGGCAGGTACACGGTGACGGAACGGATTCGGCGGTCCTACGAGTTGCGCGCGCCCGTGGAGGCCGTCCTCGCGGGGCTCGCGGACGAGGCGGCCGTCCGCCGCCGGTCGGAGACCGACGGGCTCGGGACCCACGTCCTGCGGCACGAGGTGGCCGACGACGCCGTGCGGATCGTCGTCGAGACCGACATCCCCCTCGACTGGCTGCCGTCGGCCATCTCGTCGCGGATCGGCTCGTCACCGACGGTCGAGCGGATGGAGGAGTGGACCCGCTCCGGTGACGGGGCGCGCTCGCCGCTGACCTTCGAGTTCTCGGGGCTGCCGGTCAGCTGTACCGGGGCGGCATCGCTGGTTCCGGTCGGGACCGGGAGCCGGCTGGACGCCGACCTGGACGTCACCGTCGACGTCCCGCTGCTCGGCGGCGCGGTCGAACGCGCGGTAGCGCCGCAGGTCGTCGCGGCGCTCGACGCGGAAGCCGCGTTCTACGACACCCTTGCCGGGCCCGGCCGGTAGCGTCGCCGCCATGACCCCCGAGGACGTCTACCAGCTGACGTTGGTCGCGTTCGCGGCCGTGGTCGCTCCGCTCATCGCCTCCGCGTTCCGGCGGTTCGCGCTGCCGTCGGTGGTCCTCGAAATCGCCTTCGGGATCATCCTCGGCCCGCAGGTGCTCGACCTCATCCAGCCGACCGGGTTGGTCGACGGCCTGTCGGTTCTCGGCCTGACCATGCTGATGTTCCTCGCCGGGTACGAGCTCAAGCTCGAGCACATCCGAGGGCGGCCGTTCACCCTCGCGACGATCAGCTGGGGCTTGTCGGTGGTCCTCGCCGCGATCGTCGGCGTGGTCGTCCACTTCACCGCGGGGCACGGCGGCGAGATCGTCATCCCCCTTGCGTTGACGACGACCGCGCTCGGGACGTTGCTTCCGGTGCTTCGCGACGCCGGGGTGCTGCGCACGGCACTGGGCAAGTATGCGTTGGCGCTGGGCAGCGTCGGCGAGTTCGGCCCGATCGTCCTCGTGGCGCTGCTCTTGGCCGGGTCCGACCCGCTGCAGTCGATCCTCGTCCTCGCGGTCTTCGGGCTGCTCATCCTCGGCTCCGGCCGGCTGGCCAACCGCCCGTGGGGCGCGAAGATCGTCGACTTCATCGGGCGGGGGCTCCAGTCCAGCTCGCAGCTTCCGGTGCGGATCACCCTGCTGTTCATGCTCGTGCTGGCGGCCATCGCCAACCGACTGGGGATCGACATCCTGCTCGCCGCCTTCGCGGCTGGGGTGATCGTCCGCATACCAGCGGCCAAGTACGACGACGAGGAGGACGACGCCGACGCGTCCTCGATCTTCGGGTACAAGCTGGAAGGCATCGGCTTCGGCATGCTCGTGCCGATCTTCTTCGTCATCAGCGGGACCCGGATCGACCTCAAATCCTTGTTTGCCGACCCGAGCACCCTGCTCGTGGTTCCGGGGTTCTTGGTGTTGATGCTGATCGTCCGGGCGATCCCGACGTTCATCTGCTATCGCAAGGCCCTCGAACCCCGACAACGCCGCGCCCTGGCCGTCATGTCAGCGACCGGGCTCCCGCTCATCGTCGTCATCACGACCATCGCCGTGGACAACGGGTACATCAGCTCGGCGGACGCCGCCGCCATGGTGGCGGCCGGCATGCTCTCCGTGGTCATCCTCCCGTCGGTCTCGATCTCGCTGCTGGGTCGAGTCCGAGAGGTCCGCCCGATCGAACCCGGCGCGGGCTTGTAGCGGCGGTCCTGCATCGGACGGCCACCGCACCGATGAGATCGGCGTAGGTCCTCAGAGTGCAGGTCCGTCATCCACCGCCTCGAGGGTGGCGAGCAGGGCCAAGTCGTGCACATCTTGGGGGCGCGGCGGATATCCCTCATGAGCGGTCTGCTGGGCCGCCGCCGACACGCAGCCGACGACGATGCCGCCGAGCCGGCCGGTCGTGAAAATCTCAGCCGGGTAGTGGAACTCGGTCTCGTCCGGCCCCGCTTGCACCCCGTTCCCCTCCGCGTCGAACACCACCGGGTGGACGTCGACCCAGCCCGAACCCGGCCGAGCCACCTCCACCCGAACCGGTCGCCAGTCGGTCTCCACGGCGTAGCCCAGGTCCGCCAGCACCTCCAGCGTCAACGCCTCGTCGCGGGCGTCGACCAGAAGGTCCAGGTCCCGGTGCGAACGGGTCTGCCGGCCGAACAGCGCATCGACGCCCCAGCCACCGGCGAGCCAGTACCGCACCCCGGCGTCGGTCAGCCTCGAACAGACCAGGACGGCCTGAGCGAGCCCGGTCCCCGTCACGCGAGCATGATCGCGCGATACTGCGGCTCATGCGGTTCGAGACGACGATGGCCCAGAGCGGCAACAACACCGGCATCCCGGTCCCCGCGGACGTCGTCGACGCCCTCGGCGGGGGCAAGCGCGCGGCGGTCTCGGTCACCGTCAACGGGTATGCGTACCGGTCCACCTTGGCGTCGATGGGTGGTCAGTACCTCATCCCGTTCAGCTCGGACAAGCGCAAGGAGACCGGCATCGCGGGCGGCGACCCGATCGTCGTCGACCTCGAGCTCGATACCGCCCCGCGGACGGTCGAGGTGCCGGCCGACTTCGCAGCGGCTCTCGACGCGGCCGGTCTGCGGGCCGCCTTCGACGCCCTGGCGCCCAGCCACCGCAAGGCGCACGTCACGGCGATCGACGAGGCCAAGACCGCGGCCACTCGCGAGCGCCGGGTCGCGGCCGCCGTGACGAAGATCGGCGCCAGTCGCTAGGAGAGCTTCGAACGGAGAGTTGTTGCCGTGATGAGGGCAAGAACCTTCCGATCGGACCTGCGGGCGCCGGTACCTAGGGCGCCACTGGCATACCCAACGCTCGGTAGCCCGGCATCCGTCATCCGGCCCTCCACCCGAAGCAGAGTCCCTCCTCGAGCAGGTCCTGGAAGGTCACCGAGGGACGCCCGGACCCCGCTCGAACGAGCCGAACCCACAGCCCGGTATGCGTCGCAGCGCTCACCTCCAGCCACGCGTGGAGGTCCGCGCGAGTGGAGAAGGCGCGGATCTCCAGGTCGTCGGTCGGCGGCACGTGCCTAGTGTGGGGCGCATGGCCGCGAACGCGACGACGACGACCGAGGTCACCTACGAGGGCGTACTGGCCGCCGCCGAGCGGATCGCGCCGCACCTCCCGCCCACTCCGTCGTGGTCGTACCCGCTCCTCGACGAGGCCGCCGGCGTGTCGGTGGTGGTCAAGCACGAGAACGTCCAGCCGACCGGGGCGTTCAAGGTGCGCGGCGGGGTCAACCTGGCGCTGATCCTCTCGTCCGACGAGCGGGACGCCGGTCTCATCACCGCCTCGACCGGGAACCACGCCCAGTCGGTCAGCTACGGTGCCCGGCTGGTCGGCGCCCGCGCCGTCATCGTCGTCCCCGAGTCGGCGCCACCGGCCAAGGTCGCGGCGGTCCGCGCGATCGGCGGCGAGGTCGTCGTCCACGGCCCGACCATGGACGAGGCGGTCGAGGAGGCCAAACGTCTGGCCGGCGAGCGGGGTCTGCGGTACGTCGACCCGGGCAACGAGCCAGCGATCGTCCACGGTCACGCGACGCTGTATCTCGAACTGCTGGAACGCCATCCGGACCTCGAGGCGATCTACGTCCCACTGGGCAGCGGAACCGGCGCGTCGGGTGCGTGCGTCGTTCGCGAGGTCATGGCCCCGAGCTGCAAGGTGGTCGCCGTGCAGTCGGAGGCCGCTCCCGCGGGCCACAACGCCTGGCGGTCCGGCCGGCCGGAACAGATGCCCTGCCGGACCCGGTCGAGCGGCCTGGCCACGGGAACCAGCTACGCCCTCCCGCAGCGGGTCCTGGCCGGCCGCCTGAACGACTTCGTCCTCGTCGCGGACGACGACCTCGACGTCGCCGCCGCGGTGCTGGCCAGCCACGCGCATACCCTCGCCGAAACCGCAGGATCCGCCGCGCTGGCCGCGCTGATGGCGGACCCGGACCGGCCGGAGCGCTGCGCCGTCATCGTGACCGGCGGCAACGCGAGCGCCGACGAGCTCCGTGCGCTAGCGGCGGGACCACCCACCCCTGAATGGTCCCGCCGCCGTTCCTGACCGAGCGCGGGATGATCGGTCAGGGCTCGAGGGTGCCCAGCGGCCCGGCGGTGGCGGGGAACTGGGCAGTGTTGAAGACCTGGACGCCGGCGTTGTGCTCGCCGTTGAACGGCGTGGTCGCCCCTGAGCAGCCGGCCTTGACGGCGTCGGCGGGCGAGTTGAACCAGATGCCGATGTGGAACGTGTGGACCGGGCCGAACGCCGGGTTCGTCGTCGCGTCCGGCGTCGGTGACGAGTGCACCGCCGGGGCGGGCGCGCTGTTCGGCGCGATGGCGAAGGTCTCCTGGTTGAACCGGCCGACGTACTCCTGGTGAGCGAAGCCGCCTCGATTCGTCTCGAGATCTCCCTGGTACCAGGACACGCCGAACGGGAAGTTCGGGACCTGGATGACAAAGGTGTCGAACTCGGTGTTGGCCGGGAGGCCCCACGCGTCGATGGTCATCCGCTCGACCTCGTCGTCGTGTCTGACCGCCACGCGCCCTCCGGCGTTTGGCAGGCAGCCGGCGTTGACGATCCCCGGCGAGCGTTGCAGAGCGAAGTTGATCCGGCCGCCCCCGGCGTCGGCCGTCGAGGTCTGGACGGCGCCGAGCCCGGCCGTGACGAGTACGACCGCGCCGACGGCGATGTGGCGTTTCCTCATGAGACGTGTCCTGTCTTGTGCTGCGCCGGGCCCCTACGACCCGGCGGCTGGAGGGACGGCGCCGGCGCGAGCGACCGGGGCCGATGGGTGACGCCGTGGGCCAGGCCGACCGGCGGCGCGGGGCGGGTGGACACGAGCGGCGGCCCCACGAGGGGTGTGGGGCCGGCCACGGCGGCCCGTTCGACCAGCACCCGGCCGAGGACGCGCATGACCAGGCCGGGCGCCATCAGGGACGTCGGCGAAGCGGTCATGTGGGCCACCCGCAGGAACGCGCGCGCCAAGGCCGGGTCGTCGACGGCGACCCGCCGCAACGCCGTCAGGTAGGAGCCGACCACCCGCTCGGGCAGCGGTTTGTGCGCGGAAACGCCCGGCGCCGGGGGCATCCCGCCCACGACGATCTGCCACGGCGTGTCGACGAACCGGGCTGCTCGGTGGAAGAACCGCCGGCCCAGGTCGTCGCGGCCCTCGGCCAGGCAGACGCGCAACGCACCGGCCTCCAGCGCGGCCACGCTCATCCCCTGCCCGAAGGCCGGGTCGAACGAGCACAGCGCGTCACCGATGACGACGAGCCCGTCGGGCAGGTCGACCAGGCGTTCGTACCGCCGCCGGACGCTCGCCTGGAACCGGTACGTGCAGCCGTCGTCGAGCGGTTCGAGGCGCTCGAGCACATCGGCCATCGCCGGGGACTCGAGGGTGCGCGCATACGCGATGAACTCGCCGAGCTCGGTCGGCGGGCGGACGCCGTGGTACCCGGTGAGCCCGGCGATCCATTCGTCGTTCTCCTGGGCGATGAGCACTCCGGACCGCGGCACCTCCGCGCTGGCCGGCTGGAGGATCGCGAGGGCAGTCCCGGCATCGCCGGGGCGACGACGGAACCGACGGGTGGCGTACGAGATGTCGCACCGCACCCGCTCCTCCTCGGGTGGCTGGAACCCCCGGCGTTCCAGCCACTCGGGAGTGCGTGAGGTGCGCCCGGACGCGTCGACGACGAGGTCAGCCTCGAGCACCCGCCGGCTGCCCGGCCGGTCCACGCCCGAGACGCACAGCCCGGTGACCTGGCGCCCGTCCTCGCTGAACAGCAGGTCGAGCACCGAGCTGCGGTCGTAGAACACGACGTTCGGCGACTCGGCCACCCGCCGCCTGATCGTCCACTCGAGGAGGACCCGGCTGACGGCGACGGCGGTCAGGCCGCTCGTTCTCGTGGGATAACGCCCCGTTCCGACGTAGTAGTGCAACGCCTCCTGGGCGTCCCCGCTGAGCGCGCCGGCCGCGACGAGGTCCTCGGTCAGTCCCGGGAGCAGCTCTTCCATCGCCTCGCGACCGCCGGCCAGCAGCCCGTGGGCGTGCCGCATCTGGGGCACACCGCCTCGCGGCACCGGGCCGTAGGGCAGCTCGTCACGGTCGAGGACGATCACCTCGCGATAGGCCTCGGTCAGGGCCTGAGCGGCCAGCAGGCCGGCGATGCTCGAGCCGATGACGAGGGCACGGTCGACGGAACCGGACATGGGAACCTCCAGAGGAACGCGGGTATGCGTCGGACGGGCTTAGGGGAGCGGCGCGACGATCGCGCCGGCGAGGCCGCGGACCGCCGAGACGGGGACGATGGAGAAGGACGGCTTGCCGGCGGTGAGGTCGGCGACGCGAGCGGTTCCGGCGTAGGGGCCGGGGCACACGACGGCCTCCATCTCCTTGAGGCGCAACGTGTTCAGCAGCGGACCGCCGGCGGACAGGCGGAGCAGGTACTGGACGCCGAGGTGCTCGGACTCCGGCACCGGGACCAGCTCGCAGGTCTGGTTGGTGGCCCCGGCGAGGTTCACCTTCGGGATGGCGCGGTCGAGCGTCGAGGTGTCGAGGCGCAGGCCGCCGCCGACGGTGGTGAGGACCGGGCCGACGATGAGGATGTCGGTGCCGGCGTTGCCGTCGACGATGTCGTTGCCGTCACCGGGCGACCAGACCGCGACGTCGTCGCCGTCCTCGGACACGAGCACGTCGTCACGACGGTCACTGCCGCGGTCGGGGCCGCCGACGAGGATGTCCGGGCCGGTACCGCCGAGCAGCGTGTCGCCGCCCTTGTTCCCGACCAGAAGGTCGGCGTTCGCGCGCCCGAACAGCAGGTCGGTGTCGTTCATGTGCTGGGGAGCCGCGACGCCGGGAGGCTGGATGAAGGCGTTGGCCGCGTTGTCGTTGTCCGCGCCGATGTGCACGTCCTTGCCCGGGGTGCCGGGGTCGGAGATGGCGAGGGCGTTGGTCGCCGTGGCCGCGATGGCCGCCGCAGCGAACACGGCGGCAACCGAGAGGCGGTTCACACGAGGGGTGGTGCGGGTCATCAGACAGGTCCTTTCGCGGTGTGGCCCGAGGTCTCCCGAGTGGGTCGAGCACTGCCGAAAGGGTGCGGCGGCGGCGCATACCCGGACATCGGGTGCGCGCCTTAGATCTCCTCAGCGAGGCCTTAGGCGCCGAAAGAGGGGTGACGCGGCCGGGTCCAGCCCGTCATCATGAAGCGATGGTGGGACGTCCACCGGCGGCGTTGGTCGGGCGTGACGACAGCCTCGGGGTGCTCAGAGCGGCCATCCGCCGTGCCTCCGCGGGCCAGCCCAGCGTGCTCATCGTCACGGGGGAGACCGGAGTCGGGAAGACCCGGCTGGTCCGCGAGCTCATCGCGACCGAACGGGTCACGCTGCTGGGCGGGTCCTGCGTGCCGATGGCCGGCGACCCGCTCCCCTTCGCACCGCTCACCCAAGCGCTGCGCCGCCTCGACCGTACGGGGACGCTCAACCTGCAGCTCGAGCGACTCCCCGAGCTGGCTCGACTGGTGCCGGGCCTGGTCCCCGCGAAGGCCACCCGCACGGCGGATCTCGCCGCGGCGTCGCAGCTCGGCCTGTTCCAGTCGGTCCTCGACCTCATCGACCGACTCGGTGCTTCCGCGCCGGTTCTCCACGTCGTCGAGGACGTGCATTGGGCCGACCAGTCGACCCTCGACCTGGTGCGGTTCCTCGCCACCAACCTCACCAACGAGCGTGCCGTGCTCCTGCTGACCGTGCGGGCCGATGCCGTCGTTCCGGCCACGCCGTTGGCCCTGTGGGTCGCCGAGCTGGCCCGACTGGAGAACGCCGAGCGGATCGAGCTGCAGCGTCTGGACCACGAGGACACGGCTCGGCTCGTCCGTCAGGTCGCCGGCGACTCCGCCGACCCCGAGCTCGTCGAGACCACGCTCGCCAGGTCGGCCGGCAACCCGCTATTCGCCGAACAGCTCGTCATGCAGGCGATGCAGGACCCCGGCCATCCCGCCCTGCTGCCGGCGACGCTCCACGAGCTGCTCCATGCCCGCGTGCACGCCCTCCCCGGCGAGACGCAGTCCGTCCTGCGCTCGGCCGCGGTGATCGGCCGGCCGGCCCTCGTGAGCCTCCTGGCCGCGACGACCGGGACCCTCGTCGAACAGACCGAGAACCTGCTCCGCGTGGCGATCGACCAGCACGTGGTCGAGATCCGCCGCGACGACACCATCGCGTTCCGCCATCCGGCGTTCGGTGAGGTGGTCTACGGCGACCTGATGCCGGCCGAGCGCCAGCGACTCCACCGGGCCGCCGCCGAAGCGCTCGAGCCCCCGGAGGGGCTGGGCACCGGGCAACGGAGCTCCGTGGCGGCCGACGAGGTGTCCGGCGAGCTGGCTCGGCACTGGTTCGGGGCCGGCGACAAGGAGCGCGCGCTGGATGCCACGGTGGCCGCGGCGTGGGCGGCCGAGCGGATGTTCGCCTTCTCCGATGCCTACGCGAACTTCACGCGTGCACTGACCCTGGTCGACGAGGTGCCCGACAGCGGACAGGATCGGGTCCGACTGCTCAAGCACGCCGGTCAGGCCGCCAGCCTGATCGGCCGGAGCAACGAGGCGGCCCGGCTGGTCGAGGCAGCGCTCGACCTGACCGAGGAACCGGCAGCGCGGGCGGCCCTGCTCACCCGCCTCGGCCTGATCCACTACCGGGCGGGACGCGGCGCCGAGACCGAGCGGTGCTTCCAGGAGGCGCTGGACCTCGTCCCGCCGGACGAGGAGAGCGTGCTCGCCGCCCGTGCCTACGCGGGACTCGCCCTGTTCGGGGCCGCCTGGTCGCGGCTCGCCGACGCTGACGAGGCCTGTCGCCGCGGGCTGCTGGTGGCTCGGAAGGTCGGCGCACGGCGCGAGGAGGGAATGCTGCTCAACGCGTGGGGACTGGTTCTCGCCACCCGCGGTGACATCACCGGAGGCGCCGCGACCCTTCGGGAGTCGCTGCTCATCGCGACCGAGGTCGGCAACCCCGACGACCTCGCCGTGGCATACGTCAACCTCAGCCACGTCCTCGGACTCGGCGGCTTCGTGGACGAGAGCGTGGCCGTCGTCACCGAGGGATCGGACGTCCTCACGCGGATGGGCCTGGCCCGGCAGCGGGTGAGCTTCCTCAAGGCCAACCTAGCCGAGACCCTGTGGAACGCCGGCCGGATCGACGAGGCGTCCCGAATCGTCGCCGAGGCGCTGTCGCACCACCCGCGAGGGATCATGGCGGTTCCCGTGCTGATCCAGGCGGGACGCGTGGCGCTCATCCACGGCGAGCTCGAGGAGTCGTGGGAGCGGCTGCAGCAGGCGCGGGTGATCATCGAGTCCGAGAACGCTCCGGACGCCTGGCGGCGCTGGCTGCTGGAGTCGGAGGCCGAGCTGGAGCTGTGGGCCGGTCGACAGATGGCGGCCTACGAGCTCGTCCTCGACGGGCTGGACATCGTCCGCGGGACCGACGAGGAACCGCTCGCCGGGAATCTCGTCGCGCTCGGCCTGCGGGCGCTCGCCACCGAGGCGGAGGCGCATCGGGACCCGTCCTCGCGGAACCGGCTGGGCGAGCTCCGCGTCCGCCTCGAGGAGACCCGCCGCCACGGCGGCAGCAGCCAGCCCGACGAGGCCGCGGTCCGGGCCTGGCAGGACGCCGAGGAGACCCGCCTCGACCTGGCCAGCGACCCCGCCGCCTGGACGCGCGCCGCGGCCGAGTGGGATGCGCTCGGCCGGCCGTTCCCCCGGGCGTATGCGCGGTGGCGCGAGGCCGAGGCGCGGCTCGACACCGGCGTCGACGCCGCCGCGATCGACGCCTTGCGTGACGCGCATACCTCGGCCATCGCCCTCGGGGCCGTGCGACTGGTGCAGGAGTGTGAGCGCCTCGCCGGGTGGCACCGGATCGACCTGGTGTCGACGCCGGAGGAGGTCGAGGAGAGCGCGCTGGACAAGTACGGGCTGACGCCGCGGGAGGTCGAGGTCCTGGCCGGGCTCTCGGCCGGGCGCACCAACCAGGAGATCGCCGACGAGCTGTTCATCAGCGTGAAGACGGCGAGCGTGCACGTCTCGAACATCCTGCGCAAGCTCGACGTCGGGGGTCGGCAGGAGGCGGCGCGGGTCGCGCACCGGCTCGGCGTCTGAGCGTGTCCCCCGATCAGGGGACATTTGGTTCACCCATCGCGTCGCCCGACCGGACGACGGGTGCGGTCCCCCGCGCGCGAGAACCTTGTCGTGCAGCACAGAAGCCCCGCAGTCGCGAGCGCGGGGAGCAGGAGCTCGCGCCGACCGGCGCGGGTCGCTTGGATCGTTCTCGTGTCGCCACTGTGGTGGGGGCGGGCACGAGGGTCCGGGTGACGCGGGCCGCCGCCGGTCGGTGCGGGCGGGCGGGCAACGAGGATCAAGTCGGGCGGCGCCGCGACCACAACAATGGGGGGCGTGACGGCGACCGACGCTCGTGCCAGCGACACGTTCGTGGCCTTCGTCGACGTCCTCGCGGACAGCCTCGACGACCACGACCTGTCGAGCACGGACCTCGCTGCCCGCCTCTACCTGTCCCGGTTCCACGCGGACCGGCTGATCAAAGGTGCCGCCGGGGAGGCCCCCGGCGCGTTGCGCCGGCGGGTGCTCCTCGAGCGCGCGGCATACCGGCTGGTGACCACCCGGGCGAGCGTGCTCGACGTCGCGGTCGAGGCCGGGTACGGCTCGAACGAGGCGTTCACGCGCGCCTTCGGTCGGGCCTACCGCGTCGCCCCGCGCGAGTTCCGCGCCCGACCGGGGCAGATCCGGCTGGACGCGCCGAACGCCGTCCACTTCCACCCACCCGGAGGGCTGCGCCTTCCCGGAACCACAGAGGTGACGTCGATGGACCTTCTGCTGCGCATGGTCGAGCACCACGTCTGGCTGACCGGCCAGATGGTCGAGCACGCGGCGCGCCTGACCGACGCCCAGCTCGACGAGCCGATCGACCTCAGCGTCGACGAGGACCCGCAGACGATGCGCTCGCTGCTGTCCCGGCTGGTCGGCCAGATGGACATGTGGAACTGCGCCATGGCGGCGCGCCCCTACGACTGGTCGGTCGAGGAGCACGAGTCGGTCGCGCACCTCCGGCGGCGCCTGGTTCGGGTCGGACCCGCGTACCTCGCCAACGTCCGCGACGTCGTCGACGAGGGACGGCTCGACGACACCTTTGTCGACGCGCTCTGCGAACCGGCCCAGGTATTCACGTATGCGGGCATGGTCGCCCACGTGCTGACCTTCGCCGCCCATCGGCGCACTCTGGTCGCGCTCGCGCTGGACCACCACGGGGTCCCCGACCTCGGATGGGGCGACCCGATGCGCTGGGTCGCCGAGCCGGCCTGAGTCGGGTCAGCCCCGCCGGCGCATCCCGCGGGCCGCGTTCGACGAGAGCACCGAGAACCGCGAGCCGCTGGACAAGATGCTGCCGAGCGAGCGGAACGACAGCAGCGAGAGCACGCTGATCGACGAGCCGGCGCAGCCGATCGAGAGGAACGAACCGCTGCAGCCGATCGACAGGCACGACCCCACGCTGCCGATGGACAGCACCGAACCGGCCGACCCGATCGACAGCAGCGAGTCCTTCGAGGCGATCGACCAGCGTGACGTCGGCATCCCGTCACTGTAGGTCCGGCCGATGAGTTCGAGCGGTCGGGGCGGTCTCATCACCATGACCGCGCCCCGCACCGTCCTCACCGGGCTCTCCTTCGGAGAGTCGCCACGCTGGCACGACGGGAAGCTGGTGGTCTCCGACTGGGGTGCCGGCGACGTCCTCGCCGTGTCCGAGGACGGTACCTCCGAGGTGCTGGCCCACGCCGACGCGTTCCCGCTCTGCGTCGACTTCCTGCCCGACGGGCGGATGCTGCTCGTCGCCGGGCCGACGCTGCTGCGTCAGGAGCCCGACGGCTCCCTCGTCCCCCACGCCGACCTCGGGGCATTCGGCGAGACGCCGTGGAACGACATCGTCGTCGACGACCGGGGCAACGCGTACGTCAACAACATCGGGTTCGACTTCGGTCAGGGTGACCCGAAACCCGGTTGGGTCGTCGTGGTTCACCCCGACGGTCAGGCCCGGGTCGTCGCCGACGGGCTGATGTTCCCGAACGGGATGGCGATCACGCCCGACGGTCGCACGCTGGTCGTGGCCGAGTCCTACGGGAGCTGCCTCACCGCCTACGACATCGAGGACGACGGCGGGCTGGCGAACCGGCGGGTGTGGGCGGGTCTCGGCGAGGACAACCCGGACGGTATCTGCCTCGACGCCGAGGGCGCCGCCTGGTACGCCGACGTCCCGCATGGGCACTGCGTTCGCGTCGCGGAGGGCGGCCAGGTTCTCCAGACCGTGGAGCTCGGACGCGGCGGATTCGCTTGCGTGCTGGGCGGTCCCGAGCGGCGGACGCTCTACGCGGTCACGAACGAGTGGGGACCTGAAGGTCCCGTGGGCGACCACAACAGCACCGTCGTCGCGCTGGAGGTCGACGTACCCGGAGCGGGGCACCCGTAGCCTGATCCGATGGCCGACCCCGACCTCGACGCGCGTGCGGCCGAGGCGGAGCGGTCGGTCACGGCGCACTTCGGAGGGCGGCTGCTCGGGCTGCCGTGGACGCACCTGGCCCGCGTCGAGCACCCCCATCGGGGCCGGGCCGACGCCCACTGGAACTACTGGTGGCAGGCGCACTACCTCGACTGCGTCGTCGATGCGGGACTCCGAGCGCTACGACGAGGAGACGAGGCCGGCGCCCGCACACGGGCCCAGGAGGGTGACCGCCTTCTCCGGACGATCCGGCTGCGCAACGTCGGCCGGTTCCCCAACGCGTTCTACGACGACATGGCTTGGCTGGTCCTCGCCGCCGGGCGGCTCGTCGTCCTGCATGCCTCCCTGGGCCGGACCCGACCGGGCCGGCGGCTGCGCACCTCCGAGCGGGTTCTCACCGCACAGCTGCGCTCGGCGGTGACCGAGGACCTCGGCGGCGGCGCGTTCTGGAACACCCACCGCGATTTCAAGAACGTCCCCGCCGGCGGCCCGATCGCGTTGCACCTGGCCCGGATCGGGGACACCGACGGCGCCCGCTCCCTCGTCGACTGGATGTATGCCCGCCTGCTCGACCCGTCGACCGGCCTGTTCCTCGACGGGGTGCGAATGGTGGCCGGAGAGGAGGTGGTGGTCCGCGACGTCTACACGTACAACCAGGGGACCGTCCTCGGCGCGCTGGTCACCCTCGGGGACCCGACGAGCCGCGACCGGGCGGCGGCGCTCGTGGCGGCCGTCGACCGCGGCCTCATCATCGGTGACCGCCGGGCGCTGATCACCCACGGCGGCCACGACGGCGGCCTGTTCACCGGCATCCTGGCGCGGTACCTGGCCCTGGCCGCGGCCGACCCCGCCACCGACGCGACGACGGCCGGCACCGCCCGCCGGCTGGTGGCCGACACCGCCGATGCGTTCTGGCAGGGACGCGCCGAGACGCCGGCCGGGACGAGGTTCCCGACCGACGTCCTCGAAACCGCCGCGCCGAGCGGGCGACTCGAGCTGTCCACCCAGCTGCAGGCGTGGATGACCCTCGAGGCAGCGGCCACGCTCGGCTAGGACGCGGCCTCCGGGCGGAAGATCTGCAGCTGCACGCCGTTCGCGTAGGTCGTCGAGCTCTCGAGGCGGAGCTTGGACTTGTTCTCGGCGTCGTCGGGGAAGATCCGCTTCCCGCTGCCGAGGATGACCGGCCAGACCATCAGCCGCCACTCGTCGACCAGCCCACGCCGGAGCAGCTCGTGGACCAGCGACGCACTGCCCTGGACGCACAGCACGCCGTCCTCGCTCTCACGGAGCGCGGCGAGGCCGTCGACGTCGGGCACGACGACGGTGTTGTTCCACGTCGGGTCGGTGAGGCTGCCGGAGACGACGTACTTGCGCATCCCGTTGAACAGGTCGGCGAAGTCGCCGTCGCGCTGCGGCCAGGACGCCGCGAAGCCGTCGTAGGTGCGCCGACCGAGGACGAGGGCCGTGGCTTCGCGGGCCTCTTCGAACTTGTAGTCGTACATCGTGTCGTCGGTCTCGATGTCGAAGGTCCAGCCCGCGTGGCGGTACGGTTCGTCGCCGCCCGGCGCCTCCATGACGCCGTCGAGGGAGACGAACTCGGAGACGATGACGCTGGCCATGGGAAGTCCTCTCAGGTCGGGTGGCTCCCGGGCTGGGTGCCGCTCATCATCACCACGAACGGGGCTCCCAAAAAAGGACAGTCGGAAAGGACAGCGAAAGGGACAACGACAATGTCGAGAATCCTGATTCGGCTCCGACGTCTCCGGTGAGCGGGCCGACCGGCTCGCCAGACACCACAACGGAGGACCCCGTGAAGTACGTCATCCTCATCCACTCCAACCCGCAGCCGTGGGGACACCCGACCAGCGACTTCGTCGCTGAGCACCAGGCCCTGCCGCAGGAGCAGCGCGACGCGCTGAACGCCGACTTCGAGGCGCTGCTCACCGAGCTGTCCCAGAACGGCGAGCTGGTCGGCGGTGAGGCGCTCGCCGCCCCGAGCACCGCGCGGCTCTACCGCTGGGACGCCGGCAAGCAGCTCGCCACCGATGGGCCCTACTCCGAGACCAAGGAGCACTTCGCCGGCTTCTTCCTCATCGACGTGGAGTCCCCGGAGCGGGCCGAGGCGATCGCCGTCCAGATGTCCGGCCCCGGTGAGACCGTCGAGCTCCGCCCGTCGATGGGGAGCGGTGGCGACGACCAGTGACGGCCGGGGTCCTGCTGGAGGAGGTGTGGCGACAGGAGTCGCCGCACGTCCTCGCCGCCCTGATGCGACGTCACGGCGACCTCGCCGACTGTGAGGACGCGGCGCAGGAGGCCCTCGTCGCCGCGGCCGAACAGTGGCCGCAGGAGGGGGTGCCGGAGTACCCGCGCGGCTGGCTCATCCGAGTGGCGTCCCGCCGGCTCGTCGACCGGATCCGGTCGGACCAGGCTCGATCGGCCCGTGAGGAGACCGATGGGGTAGCCCAACCGGCCGACGCCTTCACGGCCCCGGCCGCGGACGAGCCGGACGACTCCGGGGACGACGCCCTTCTGCTCGTCCTGCTCTGCTGCCACCCGGCGCTGAGCCGCCCGTCACAGGTGGCCCTCACCCTTCGCGCGGTCTCCGGCCTGGCGACTGCGGACATCGCCGCTGCCTTTCTCGTGCCCGAGACAACGATGGCTCAGCGTCTCAGCCGCGCGCGAAACACGTTGCGTGACAATGCCGTTCGCTTCGAGCGACCGACCCCTGATGAGCTGCCCACCCGAGTCGCCGCGGTCCTCGACGTGCTCTACCTCGTCTTCAACGAGGGGTATGCGCGTACCAGCGGTCCGCGGCTGGTCGAAACCTCGCTGGCCGAGGAGGCGATCCGACTGACCCGGCAGCTGCACGCATACCTGCCGGACCACGACGAGGTGGCCGGCGCCCTGGCCCTGATGCTCCTCACCCACGCCCGCCGGGACGCTCGGGTCGATGCTCGCGGAGACCTCGTTCCGCTCGCCGAGCAGGACCGGTGCCGCTGGGACGCCGCGAACATCACGGAGGGAGTGGCCATCCTCGAGGAGGTACTGCCGCGAGGTCACGTCGGCGCATACCAGCTGCAGGCGGCGATCGCCGCAGTGCACGCGGAGGCAGCGCACTACGAGGACACCGACTGGGCGCAGATCGTCGTGCTCTACACGATGCTCGCCGAGATCGCGCCGAGCCCGGCGGTCACCCTCAACCGCGCGGTCGCCGTGGGGATGGCCTCCGGCCCGGACGCCGGACTCGCCGCCCTGGGGCCGCTGGTCGACGACCCCGCGCTCCGGCGCTACCACCGCCTACCAGCGGTTCGAGCTCATCTGTTCGAGCTCGCCGGCGACCGCGCCGCCGCGGCGGCGGAGTATGCGCGGGCCGCCGAGCTCACGTCGAGCTGGCCGGAGCAGCGGTACCTCGCCTCGCGGTTGGCCCGCGTCCGCTCGGATGCGGGCGCGGCGGACTGAGCGGATCGTTATCCTCGGGCCGTGGTGCGGAGGGGCAGTGCGAAGGTCACGCTGTCCGATGTTGCTGCCCGGGCCGGCGTCTCGGTCACGACGGCATCGTTCGTCCTCTCAGGGCGCCGGGACATGCGGATCTCCGAGGGCACCCAGGAGCGAGTGCACCAGTCGGCGCGCGAGCTGAGCTACGTGCCGCGCAACCCCGCGGGCAGCTCGCTGCCCGTGCGGGCGCCGTCGATCGGGTTCATCTCCGACACGGTCGGGACCGAGCCGTTCGCCGGTGAGCTGATCCGCGGCTGCGTCACCGCGGCGACCGAACACGGGCACGCGCTGCTGATGACCGAGACCGAGGGGCGGCGCGGGCTGGAGCTGTCGGAGAGCCGCGAGCTGGTCGACCGTGGCGTCACCCAGTTCCTTTACGCCTCGATGGCGATGCGGCTGACCACCCTCCCCCCGAACCTGCGTGGGAAGCCGTCGGTGATGCTCAACTGCATCGACCGGCGGCGCACTGTGCCGTCGGTCGCACCCGACGACCTGTCCGCCGGGCGGCAGGCGGCCGAAGTGCTGCTCGCGGCCGGACACCGAGACGGCATCCTCCTCGTCGGAGAGGTCCCGACCACGGTCTACCCAGGCCGCCAACGGCTCGAGGGGATTCAGGAGGTCCTCGACGAGGCCGGGTGCTCGTTGCTGGGCCACCTGTCCTGCCGGTGGTGGCCGAACGATGCGCGAACGGCGATGCTGCGTCGCCTCGGTCACCCGACCGCAGAACGCCCGACCGCGGTCATCGCGCTGAACGACCGCGTCGCCATGGGGGTCTACCAGGCCGCCCAGCAGGTCGGCCTGACCATTCCGGGCGGGCTGTCCGTCGTCTCCTTCGACGACTCCGACCTGGCGCGGTGGCTCTACCCCGGGCTCTCGAGCATCGCGATCCCCCACTACGAGATGGGTCGCCGGGCGGTGGAGGTTCTCCTCGACGGTCGGGACGGGACCACAGTCGAGCTGCTCCCCATGCCGTTCCGAGCCCGCGAGTCCATCGCCCGGCCGTTGTCGGCGCGCCGCGGCCGGCGGCGGGGAGCCTGACGGTGCCGACGACCCGACCTCCCTTCGACCCTGAGCTCGAGGTGCGGCTGGCCGCCGTGCGCGCGCACCTTCCGCCGACGATCACGCCGGAGATGATCCAGCCGATGCGCGACGCCGCTCCGACGGTCAGCGTCGACGAGATGCTCGCCGGGTTGGCGGTGACGCGGACCGATCACACGATCGCCGGGCACGAGGACGGCCCGGTCGAGGTGTCGGTCCTCGCCCCTGTCGAGCGGAAGGGCGCGGGCCCCGGGATCCTCTACGTGCACGGCGGCGGGATGATCACCGGCGACCGGTTCGGCGGCATCGGCCAACCGCTGCGCTGGGCCGAGCGGTTCGGCGGGGTATGCGTCACGGTCGGCTACCGCCTCGCTCCCGATTTCCCCGACCCGTTCCCGGTCGAGGACACCTACGCCGCGTTGACGTGGATGACCGACCGCGCCGGTGAGCTGGGGATCGACCCGGGCCGGGTCATCGTCGTGGGACGCAGCGCTGGGGGCGGCCTTGCCGCCGGAGCCTCGCTCTTGGCTCGGGACCGGCAGGGCCCCGCTGCGCTCGGGCAGATGCTGATCTCCCCGATGCTCGATGACCGCAACGACACCGTGTCGTCGCACCAGATCGACGGCGTCGGTGTCTGGGATCGCACCAGCAACGACACCGGGTGGACCGCTCTCCTCGGAGACCGGCGGGGTACCGACCGCGTCTCGGCCTACGCGGCGCCGGCTCGCGCCGACGACCTGTCCGGGCTCCCGTCCACCTACATCGACTGCGGCAGCGCAGAAGTGTTCCGTGACGAGGACGTGGCGTATGCGTCTGCGCTGTGGGCGGCGGGTACCCAGGCCGAGCTGCACGTGTGGCCGGGCGGGTTCCACGCCTGCGACCTCATTGCGCCGGACGCGGAGCTCTGCACCCGGATGGTCGCCGCTCGGGAAGCGTGGTTGACCCGGCTGCTGGGCGGTTGAGCGTCACCCGCCGCCATGCTCCGCGGCTTCGGCGGCGTCGGCCTCCGCCTTGGTGTGGTGGACCGTCCCCGGCTCGTGGTCCGGCGGTCCGTAGATCGTCGTGAGGACCAGCGGCTCGGTCCCGGTGTTGACGAAGTTGTGCCGGGTCCCGGCCGGCACGACAACGACGTCGCCGGCGCCGACCGGCCGGGTCTCGCCGGCGACCTCGGCCCGGCCGGATCCGCGGACGAACGAGAGGATCTGGTCATTGGCGTCGTGCACCTCGGACCCGATCTCCTCGCCGACCGGGATGGTCATCACGACGAGCTGGGTGTGGTCACCGGTCCACAGCACCCGACGGAAGTCGGTGCTGTCGTCCGCGAGCGCGGCCGTGTCGACGTACTCCATGCCCCCATCCTCGCGGAAGCACGCGGCCTGTCCACCGTAGGTTGACGTCCATGGGCAACCTGGGTGCGGCGGCGGTCGCGCTGACTGCCGAGCTGGTCGGCATCGACAGCGTGAACCCCGGGCTGGTCCCAGGAGCCGCCGGTGAGGCGGCGATCGTGCAGCTCCTGCTCCAGCGTCTGGAGCGGGCCGGGTTCGAAACGCACGTCATCGAGGCCAACGACGGGCCTGGACGCCCGAGTCTCGTTGCGGCAGCGCCGGATCGAGGCAGCGGGCCTACGGTCGTCCTCAACGGCCACCTCGACACCGTCGGTGTAGACGGCATGCCGGACCCGTTCACCCCGAGATACGACGGGGACCGGATGATCGGCCGCGGCACAGCAGACATGAAGGCCGGCGCGGCGGCGATGGTTGCGGCCGCCGAGGCGCTGCTGGCCGGCACTGCGCCGGTGCGGCCGGTGCTGGCTCTGGTCGCCGACGAGGAGGACGCCAGCCGCGGGAGCGAGGCGGTCATCGCGGCGCTGCCCGGTCTGGGGATCCGGCCGGACGTCTGCCTCGTCGGTGAGCCCACCGACCTGAGCCTGGCCCGGTCACTGCGCGGGTTCGCTGTGGTACGAGTGCGTTTCGCAGGTCGCGCCGCCCACAGCTCGCAGCCGGAGCACGGCCGGAACGCCGTGAGCCTGATGAGCCGGTTCGTGCGGGACGTCGACGAGCGTGCGGTGGAGATCCGGGCGACGGGCGGCGACCTGATGGTCACGGTGGCTCGAGGCGGCGACTCGCCGTTCGTGGTTCCGGCGTCGGCCGAATGCGTCGTGGAGCGCCGAACCGTTCGCGGCGAGTCGGCCCGGGAAGCGCTGGACGAGGTCCGTGCGCTCCTCGGAACCGGCACCGACGCGACGGCCGAGCTCGAGGCACACCGCGAGGCATGGCGACTCGACGATGACGGAGCGGCCGCCGACCTCGCCGCCCGCCTGGCCGCGGCCATGGGCACCGAGGCGACCTTGGACGCGCCGTACTGGATGGAGGCACCGCTCTGGCAGGCGGTCTGCCCCACAGTGGTCTGCGGCCCCTCCGGCGGTGGGCTGCATGCCGTCGACGAGTGGGTCGACCTCGCGCAGGTCCGGCGGTTCGCCGAAACACTGCCCGACGTCCTCGTCGCCTGGGCCGCAGCCCATGGCCACTGACCCGCGCGGGCTACGCGTTGACGCACCGCTGCTCGACGCGTGGCTGCGGTTCCAGGAACAGGCGCCGACGCCGTTCACCATCCCGGGTCACAAGCACCGCCACGACCTGGTCGGCGACGTCGTGGCTGGTGACGTCCCGCTCTACGCCGGGCTCGACACGATGAAGCTGTCGGCCGGGGTGCTGGCCGACGCCGAGGCGCGCGCGGCGCGGCTGTGGGGCGCCGACGTGTGCCGTTTCTCCGTGGGCGGCGCCACCCAGGCGAACCAGGCGATCGCCTTGGCCCTGGCCGAAACCGAAGGCCGTCGGGTCGTCGTCGGGCGTACGCTCCACCGCTCAACCCTGATCGGCCTGGTCCTCGCCGGGCTCACGCCGGTGTGGGTGCGGCCGGACGTCGACGCGGCCACCGGACTACCGCTCGGGGTCCCACCGACGGCGGTGGCCGCCGCGCTCGCCGCTGCTCCGGATGCGAGTGCCGTCCTCGTGGCCGACCCGTCCTACGTCGGGACGGTCGGCGACGTGGCCGGGCTGGCCGACGTGGCCCACGCCCGCGGGGTTCCGCTTGTCGTCGACGCCGCGTGGGCGGCGCACCTCGGGTTCCACCCGGGGCTGCCCCGGCACGCGCTCCAGCTCGGTGCGGACGCGATGGTCGTCAGCGCGCACAAGACGCTGCCGGCGTGGAGCCAGGCGGCGCTGGTTCTGGCCCAGACCGAGCGAATCGACCCGGCCCGCTTGGACGCCGGCGTCGAGGCCACCTCGACCACCAGCCCGGCCGGGGCGATCCTCGCCAGCATCGATGCGGCCCGCGCGCTCATCGAGCGCGACGGCGCGGACCTGCTCGGGTCGGCCATGGCGGCGGTCCAGGGTGCTCGGGATCGCCTGACCGCGGTCGACGGCATCGTCGTCCTCGACGGTCCCTCGGTCGATCCGCTGAAGCTCACCCTCGTACTCAGTGGAACCGGCGCGCACGGGGTTGCGGTCGAAGACGACCTCATCGCTGCAGGACTGCCGGTCGAGGCGGCCGAGCGCGACCTCATCGTGGCTCAGGTGTCCCTGGCCGACACGACCGCATCACTGACCCGACTGGTCGACACGGTGGTCGCGTCGATCGACCGGCACCGCGGCGCACCGCGACCGGTGGTGACCGGCGCCGCATACTCCGTCGATCCGGTCACCGTCCTCTCGCCGCGCGCTGCGTTTCTCGACGAGGCCGAGGTCGTTCCTGTCGCGAGGGCGGTCGGCCGGGTCTGCGCGGAGCTGGTCGCGCCGTACCCACCCGGGATCCCCGTCCTCGCTCCCGGCGAGGAGGTGACCGCCGCGGCGCTCGACGCCTTGCGACGCGCGCGGGCGGACGGCGTGCGGGTCGCGTATGCCGCGGACCCCACCATGGCCACGCTGCGGGTGGTCAGCGGGCCAGCCGCCAGCGGGTCGGGGTGACCCCGTGGACCCGGCGGAAGGTCCGGGTGAAGTACCCCGCGTCGGGATAGCCCACCTTCCGCCCGACCTCGGCGATGGTCAGCGTCGAACCGGCCAGCAGCCGGCGGGCCTCGACCATCCGGCGGTCGACGATCCAGTCCTGCACGGTCCGGCCGGTGCGCTGCCGGACGGTGGTCGTCAGGTGGCCGGGCGTCAGGCTCACCGCACGGGCGACGTCTTGCAGCGACAGAGACTCCGCGTAACGGCGTTCGATGACGTCGAAGACGTCGGCGAGCAACGGCTCCTGGTTGACCCGGAGGTCGTCGACGACATCGCTCGCGAGCCGTGACACGTCGACGAGGAGCAGAGTGAGGTGAGCGATAGCCGCCTCGCGGTAGCCGTCTCCCCGGTCTTCGAGCTCGCCGGCCAACGCCGCCAACCGGCGCGACCAGTCCGCGCGGTCCGGTTCCGGGACCGACCGGCGCAGCATCCCCGTGGCCTGGCCGCGGACGAACGGGAACAGCAGTGGATGGGTCCGCCAGGCGAACGACGACCCCGGCACGTCGGGGCCGAGGACCTCGGCGCTGAACGAGACCGCCCACCCCTCGGCGTGGTCGGCGTGGTCGCTGTCGAACGGACCCATGACCGTCCCGGGCGCGATGACGACGACATCGCCGGCGCGCAGCGACAGCGCCGACGACGGGGTGGTCGTCCCCTCGCTGTAGACCAGCAGCGGGAACTCGTGCGCGTGCGCGCCGAACCGGTCGGCGACGGCCTCGCCCTGGCCGAGCCGCCAGATCCCCAGCGGGAGCTCACCTGGCGCCGGCGCCATCGCGTAGACCGGCGTGAGCCGTTCGTCGCGACTCCCCACCTTCACCGTCCGCACCGGAAGATCGTCCCACTCGTGCCGACGTTCGGACGACACCGCAGGCCAGTTGCGTGTCACCGTTGAGGTATGACCAGAACGGTGTCCCATGAGCGCGAATATCTCCCCGGTCTGGGCCGCGGGTTCCTCACCCCGTTCTACGACGTGGTGCACCGCCTGTTCGGGGTCGGTGGCCTGCACCGGCTGATGATCGGCGTGGCCGACCCGCAGCCCGGTATGCGAGTCGTCGACCTCGGGTGCGGCACCGGCAACCTGCTCGTCACCCTGGCGCGGCAGCGTCCCGGCCTCGACCTCGTCGGTCTCGACCCGGACGACAAGGCGTTGGCCCGGGCGGCCCGGAAGTCACGGCGCCGCCGCCTGGCGATCGACTGGCAGCGCGGGTTCGGCCAGGAGCTGCCGTTCCCGGACGCGTCGGTCGACCGGATCTTCTCCAGCCTGATGCTGCACCACCTCGACGACGCGTCGCAGGGCGAGTTCCTGGCCGAGATCCGGCGGGTGCTACGCGCCGACGGCGTGCTGGTGCTGGCCGACCTGCCGAGCGAGGGTCACGGGCATGAGCATGGTTCCAGCGGGCACCGCCGGAACGGACTGCTGCGGCACCTCGGGCGGAGGGCCGGGCCGACGCCGCCGGACGCCCACCTGGTGGCGCGGCTCAACGGTGCCGGCTTCCAGACCGATCCGCCCAGCGTCTACCCGCTCTCGGGTCTCGCGATCACTGTGGTGCGGGCTCACCGCTAGCCGCAGCCCAGCCCGTGGTCTGGACGATCCGGAACACCAGGACCCGGTCGAACGGCCGGTCGCGGTACTGCGGGTAGCGCTCGGCCAGGAGGGTGGCGAGCTCGGGCTCCCTGTCCGCGTCGTCGTCGCCCAGCCAGCGCAGTCCGACCCGGACCCACCACAGCCGGGACCAGTCGTCGGCGTCCCACTGCTCGATGAGCAGCGTGGCTCGGGGGTCGGCCTCGAGGTTGCGGATGCGTTGAAGCGCGGTCGTCGACTTCGGCTTGACCCGGTCGACCGGCAGGCCGAGGTACCCGTCCGCGGCCACTGCGTAGACGACCGGAACCGCGTCGACACCACGCTCGGGGTGCAGCGTGGCGAGGGTCCCGTGGTCGTGGGCCGCCAGCCGGGCCCGCGCCTCGTCCTCGGTGAGTCTCATCGCCTCCGAGGGTAGTTCCGCGGCCCTACGATGACCCCGTGTTGGCGAGGCGGCGGACGGGATGAACCTCGCCGGCTGGGTCGACCGCCACGGCCGCCGGCGGCGTGACGATCCGGCGCTGGCCGACGGCGACCGGGTGCACGCGACCTGGGGTGAGCTCGCCGCTCGAACCGCTGGGGCGGCCGCCGGCCTGCGTGGCGATCTGAACCTCAAACCGGGTGACCGGGTGGCCATCGTCATGCGGAACCGGCCGGAGTACCTCGAGGGCCTGTATGCCATCTGGCACGCCGGTCTTATCGCCGTGCCGGTCAACGCCCGCCTCCACCGCGACGAGATCGCCTACATTCTCGAGGACAGCCGGTCCTCGGTCGTCCTCACCGATGACGACCACGCGGAGGACGTGGCGTCCCTCGTCGGGACCGTCGCGTCGCTGCATACGGTCGTGCTGGCTCCCGGTGAGCGCTGGAACCGTTTGACGGCAACGGAATCTGCGCCGCTGGTCGGCCAGGAACCCGACGACCCCGCCTGGCTCTTCTACACGAGCGGAACAACGGGGAGGCCCAAGGGCGCCACCCTGACCAACCGGAACCTGCTGACGATGTCGCTCAGCTACTTCGCCGACATCGACCCGATCGGACCGCAGGACAGCATCCTCCACGTGGCCCCGCTGTCGCATGGGGCCGGCCTCTACGGGTTGCCGCACGTCGCGCGCGGGGCGGTGAGTGTGCTGCCTCACTCCGGCGGTGTCGACGGCGCCGAGATCGCTGGGCTGCTGCGCCGTTGGGATGGCGTCTCGTTCTTCGCGGCGCCCACGATGGTCAAGCGGCTCGCCGGCGACGAGGGCGTGACCGAAGCCGATCTCGGGCACCTCAAGACGATCATCTACGGCGGCGCACCGATGTACCTCGCCGACCTCGAGGAGGCGCTGGCCGCCTTCGGGCCGCGGCTGGCCCAGATCTACGGTCAAGGCGAGACCCCGATGACGATCACGGCCCTGTCCAAGGCCGACCACGCCGACCGCTTGAGTTCCCGCTGGCGTGAGCGGATGCAGAGCGTGGGACTGGCCCGCACCGATGTCGAGGTCCGCGTCGTCGACCCTGACGACCACCCGCTGCCGGTCGGCGAGGACGGCGAGATCGTCGTGCGTGGCGACGTCGTGATGAGTGGGTACTGGAACCAGCCAGAAGCGACGGCCGAGACGCTGCGAGGCGGCTGGCTGCATACCGGCGATGTCGGCAGCTTCGACGAGGAGGGCTACCTCACGCTGCACGACCGGTCCAAGGACCTCATCATCAGCGGCGGGATGAACATCTACCCACGCGAGGTCGAGGAGGCCTTGCTCGCCCATCCCGGCGTCCGCGCGGTTGCCGTCGTCGGCCGACCCGACCCGAAGTGGGGCGAGTCGGTGGTCGCCTTCGTCGTGGCCGACGACGCGTCGAGCCTCCCGGCCCGCGACGATCTCGACCGCGCTTGCCTAGACCGGATCGCCAGGTACAAGCGTCCCAAGGACTACCGCTTCGTCGAGACGCTGCCGACCAACAACTACGGCAAAGTCGTCAAGCGGGAGCTGCGCGACGCTCTCCGCGACGAGGTCGCCGCCGACGGCTCCTAGACCTTCGGAGGGTGGCGCCGAAGCCCTTGTGTGCGGAATGGCGCTGTGCGACGTTGACCTCGACCGGGCACGGAGGACCGTGCTCGACAACGACGTCTGGAGGTCACCGGTCATGAAACTCGCCCTCTACCTGCCCAACTTCAGGGACAAGGTGACCGTCCAGGAGCTCGAGGAGATGACCGCGCTCGCTGAAGACCTCGACTACGACTCGGTGTGGACCCTCGACCGGATCGTTGTCCCCGAGGCCTCCGACCGCGGTGAGCTGCAGTACTCGTTCGGCATGATGAACGTCTTTCCGAAGCAGCTTCCGGTGTCATCCCGTGGGGAGTGGCTGCAGGGGTGGCCGCTGATCCCTTGGCTGGCTGCCAAAACGTCCAAAGTACGGATCGGAATGAGTATCACCGACACGCCGTACCGGGCCCCCGGTGTCCTCACGGCCGAGCTGGCGACGGTGGACCACCTGAGCAACGGCCGCCTCAACGTCGGCGTCGGATCCGGGTGGATGCCAGAGGAGTTCGCCGCGTCGAGCGCCTCGCACATCTTCCCGCGCCGGCACGCCCACGTGCGGGAGACGCTCGAGATCATGCAGGGGATCTGGACGAACGACACCTTCGAGTACCACGGCGAGTTCGCCGACTTCGACCCCTGCGGGTTCGGGGCCAAGCCGCTCCAGAAACCGTTCCCGCCGATCTACTTCAGCGGAACGGCGGATCCCAAGCGGTCCGCGCTGCGCATCGCGAAGTACAACCTCTCCGGGTGGATCGGGATCCAGGACTCACCCGAAGAGATCAAGACCTGGCGCAGCGCCATCCAGCGCGAGCTGGAAGAGCTCGGCAGCCAGCGCTCGGTGGATGACCTGGACATCGTGAGCATGATCTGGTTCGTCATCACCGAGGACAAGGTCGACCAGTCTCCTGCCGGCAAGGCCACTAACCTCCTGGTGGGTACCGCCGACCAGCTGACCGACACGCTGAAGCGCTACAAGGAGGCCGGACTCGACATGCCGCTGCTCTGGCCGCCGTTCGCCGACGTTCCCGTGTCGAAGACGATGGATGACATGAAGCAGCTCAAAGAGGAGATCATGCCCAAGGTGAACGCGGCATGACCTCCTACGACCTGTCCGGCCGAGTCGCCCTCGTCACCGGAGCGGCGCAGGGTCTCGGCGAGGGGATGGCCACAGCCCTCGCGGGCGCCGGCGCCAGGGTGATGATCGCCGACCTCCAGGAGTCAGGCGCCGACATCGCGAGCGGGCTGGGCGACGGGCACGGGTTCGTTCGGCACGACGTCACGGACGAGGCGTCGTGGGAGCGCGCCGTCGCGGCCACCGTCGAGCAGCTGGGTGGCCTCGACATCCTCGTCAACAACGCCGGCATCGAGATCACCGAGCTGGTGACCGAGCTCGACCCCGACAAGGTCCGCAAGCAGCTCGAGGTCAACATCCTCGGAACCGCCCTCGGGCTCAAGCACGGGCTGCGGACGATGCGTCCGGGCGGTTCGGCGGGTAAGGGTGGCTCGATCGTCAACGTGGCGTCGGTCGCCGCGACGATCGCCTTTCCGGGCATCGCGGTCTACTCGGCGACCAAGTCGGCCGTCGACCGACTCACCCGGGTCGCCGCGATGGAGGCCGGCAAGCTCGGCTACGGCGTTCGGGTGAACTGCCTCTACCCGGGCCTCGTTGCGACGCCGATGGGCGCCGGTTTGGCCAACGACGTCGCTCAAATCGGGTTGTTCGCCTCGCCAGAGGCTGCCGTCGGTGCGGTCATCGAGCTGACCCCGTCAGGCCGGCTCGGGACGGTCGAGGACATGGCCGACGCCGTGGTGTTCCTCGCCTCGGACGCCTCGCGGTTCGTCACCGGAGCGGGGCTACCGGTCGACGGCGGGATGGGGATGTAGCGGGAGGGTCGACGGCATGGGTATGCGGCTGGCCGACTACCTCGACAAGGGCGCCTCCGTGGGGCCGGAGGCGCCCTGCCTGACGACGGATGGTGAGTCGCGGTCGTACGCGGCGGTGCGAGCGTTGTCGTATCGCATCGCCGAGGCGCTGCGCGCCCGCGGTGTCCAGCCCGGCGACAAGGTCGCGATCATCGCCAGCAACGACCCGGACGCGTTCACCTGCGTCTTCGGGATCAGCCGGGCGGGTGCGATCTGGTGCCCGATCAACCCGAGGAATGAGGCGGCCGAGAACCGTGAGCTGCTCGACCTGTTCGACTGCTCGGTCGTCCTGTTCCGGCCCTCGTACGCCGACCTGGTCGCCCGGGTACGGGACGATCTGCCCAAGGTCGGCACCTGGGTCTGCATCGGCGACGAAGTCCCGAACGCCTTGTCCTGGAACGACTTCCTCGCCCTCGGCGAGGAGGGCGTAGGCCGGGACTCGGCACCCGTCGACGATGTCGCCATGATCGCGGGTACCGGTGGGACGACGGGTCGACCCAAGGGTGTGGTCCTCACCGGGGCGAACCTCGAGACGATGACGGCGCTCACGTTGATGTCGTACCCGTGGCCCGCCGACGGAGGTCGCCCGGTCTACCTGGCCCTCGCCCCGCTGACCCACGCGGCCGGGGTGCTCTGCTTCCCCACCATGGCCCGCGGCGGCGAGATCGTCATCATGCGGCAGCCCGACGTCGGCGAGTTCATCGCCCTCATCGAACGGCACGGGGTGACGCATACCTTCCTGCCGCCCACGGTGATCTACATGATGCTGGGCCACCCGTCGCTCGACTCGACGGATCTCTCGTCGCTGCAGTGCTTCTGGTACGGCGCGGCGCCGATGTCAGTGGCCCGGCTGGAGGAGGCGCTCACTCGGATCGGCCCGGTGATGGCGCAGCTCTTTGGCCAGACCGAGGCCCCGATGATGGTCTCGACGATGGCGCCGGCCGACCA